>JBGQIW010000105.1:0-8524 GCA_041498715.1 Gemmatimonadota bacterium
GAAAAGGGGTTCTTCTCGCTGGCGGTCGGCTCCCTGACAACGCTGACCATGGTAGCCTCGGACGCCGAGGACGTGCCCTTCCCGGCAATAGTACCGGAATCGACCCCGCGGGTAGGCGGCGTTGTTCATGCGTTTGGCGACCACGGCGATGCCCAGCAGTTTTGCGAGGCGCTGTTGCCGCACGTGCCTACGATCGCCAACGCGCTCCGGTTTGAAGAGGATGGCCCGGAGGGCTAGCGGCGTCGGGGCGGCCGGCGGAGCTCGGCATCGAAGGTCAGGACCATGACGGCGGACGCACGGTTGTGACCTACACGCTCATCGCCGGGATTGACCTGCTCGAGGCCGTCCGGCGCTATGGCCTCGCGGGGCGCGTCGGCACCGTGCCCGACGTCGCAGCGCTCCCGTTCACGCTGCACGACCGGAGCGAGCAGCCCTCGACGGGCCCGATCACATTCATCGAGCTGGAGGGCGGCGCCTTCTGGCTGACCGTGGGCGGCGAGCGCGGGCCAAATTTCCACTACTGCGCGGTGCTCGACCCGGCGTGACGAGCCGGAGGGCATCTACGCCGGCCCACAGCGCGTCGATCAGCGGTCGCGGGAGTCGGCGGAGCTCGGCGTCGAAAGCGAGGAGCTGAAGCCGGCTGGCCGCTGCCTCGCCCTCTTGACCGTCGCTTGATCGGGCGGTAGTAGCTGTACTTGCACTGACAATGTCGCTCGGGTGCCGGCGGGGCCGCCGTCGCGTCCGCCACCACCCCGAGCAGCACTCACCACCGGGAGGGTCGAGCGATGCGGCGCGTCGATCTCGGCACCACGCCAAGCGTCTTGCTGCCAGTTTTCGCCTTCGCCTGTGGGGGGCCGACGGAGCCCGGGCCCCCACCGGCCTTGGCGGTGGTGAGCGGTGGCGCCCAGACCGTGGCCATAGGCAGTCACGTACCGCAGCCCATTGTCTTCCAGGCGGAGGACCCGAACGGCGCGCCGCTCCCAGCGCAATTCACGTTCACGCTCCGCTCCATCACCTGCAGCACTTCCAACGGGACCATTTGCGGATCCACACCAGGCGACGATCAGCTCGTGAACCCAACGCTCACGACCGGATCGGATGGCAAGGCCACATTTTCCGGCTGGACGCTCGGGACCAAGATCCGCGAGTCCAAATGCTTGGGTGCGTACCCCGGCACGAGCCAGCCGAAGAACGGCGGCGACGTCGGCCTGGCGGTTGTCTGCGTGTTCCCGCTGCCCGGGCCACCTGCCCAGCTCACCAAACCCAGTACGGATAACCAACAGGCACCGGCCGGGAGCACGCTTACCGGCATGGCCGTGGGGGTGCTGGATCAGTACGGCAATAGCCTGGGCTGCATCCAGGTGAGCGCCGCTTTCTGCGTCGGCGGCCTCGACGTGCAGATCACCTTCACGCCGTCGGCCGGTGGTCTGGTCTCGCAGACACAGGTGACCACCAATCGCGGCGGCGCCGCCGCCGACTGGACCATCGTGAGTGGCGTCAACACGCTGACGATTGCAGTCGGAAGTCTGTCGGTCACCTACTCAGCCACCGGCCTATAGGCGCATGATGACAGAAGCTTACCGCGAGCTCGCCGATTACTGCCTGTACCTGCCCGACGGCAGTCGCCAGCCCTGCTACGCGCCTGGTCCAACTGCACACGGTGCGGTTGCGACCAGGCGTCACGCGAAGCGAGGTCCAGGTGGGAGCAAACGCGGGCGCCGCTGCATCAGAGCGGCTTGAGCGTGACCGGCTCCTGGTCGATCACGAGCGTGCCGTCTGGTCGGATGACAAACTGCACGTCTGCATGCAAGCGGGCTTGGCCGCCCGCCGTGAGCTCGACGATGCCCTGGACAGTTACATGGACGGCAAACGAGCCTGGGCCGCTGCCAGGCCCGGCGAACTCATTGAATGTCTGGATGAAGAACGCCCTTCCGGTCGCCACCAGAGGCGCGCCGACCAGCTGGCACGGGTCCGTGAGGATGCCGGCGCTGTATTCGAAGACCTGCACGAACGCCTCTCGGGTCACCCCGCGCGCCGGCACCTGGCCAGAGGGGGTGATCACGACGATACCGTTCTGCGGTGAAATCGGAACGCTGAATGGGTCAGCACATGCGTCCTCGATAGACGCTTCGCCGGCAACCGTTAGACCAAGGTTTGTTGGCGGGCCTCCGCCGAGGACGCTCCAAACCCCGAACTCTTTGATGACGATTGCACCGGAGCGATGCGACGGGCCACCAGCACCGTCTCGAGCAACGTCCACCTCGGCAGGTGCCGTGATCCTGTTGCTATCGGTACAGCTCAGTGACGCGGCAGCACACAGAAGCGGGACTCGAGTTAGATGAGCGAAGCGCATGGTCGCCTCCTCTATGACATGGAAGACAATCCAACGGGAACACAAACGCCGAGCCACCTTGATTCGGCAGCTCGGGGGTCGTGGGCTCCTTCGTGGCGTCAGCGGAGGGCGTCGCGGGGGAGGCAAGGACCCGTGGCTTTGCGGCCCCGGGACGCCTGGGCGACGCGGATCCGGGGCCGTTACCTCGTGCTTGAGTGGGCGGAGTGGGAAGCCCAGGGCCGCGGATACCGCGGGCCGGAGCTGGGCGGGTAAGGAGGCGAAGGAGAGGACGCATGGACGGGTGGTGCGACCGCGCCGGCACTAGACCCGTGAGCCCCCCAGGCCCAGCACTGTAGGGGGCCTTTCCTACCCGTTTCACAAAGCCTTCATGCTCCGGCGGGCACGTTGGGCCGTCCTCTAAGAAAGCAGCGCGCCTGCTTCGGCATGTCCTAGTCGCCGCGGACGAATCCGACGCGAGCCGGGGCGCCCTCCACACGGCGCTTCAGTGGGCGAACCGCGCCCGAGCTCGGGTAACGATCCTCACGGTCCTGCCCGAAAGGCGGCCCGGACCGTGGCTGGGGACGGCCGAGGTGGACCTGGAGGTGGCGCGAGGGCGCTTCGCTCGCTGGGTGGGTCCCGAACTCGTGCGGGAGCTCCCGGGACGTGTCGCCAAGATCGTCGCGGTGTCCGGGATCCCGAGCGTCGAGATCGCGCGGTTCGCCGAGGAACGGGGCGTTGATCTCCTCATCCTCGGCCGCAAGTCGCACTCGGCCGCAGCGCGTCTTCTCTTGGGCGACACCGCGGACGCCGTCGCCCGGCGGAGCCTGGTGCCCTGCCTCTTCGTCCCCGCACCGCTTGACGCGCCGAAGCGGGTGCTAGTGGCGCTCGATGGGAGCGCGCGCGCGCTCGTCGTATTCCGCGGGGCACGGAACGTCGTCGAGGGTCTCGGCGGCCATCTGACGATCCTCGTCGTGGAGCCCCTACCGGGGGACCCGCGGCGCAAGTTACCCCACTTCCGGTCCAACGCCGGGATCGAGAACCTCCGAAGGATGCTCCAGCGCGAGGGAAAGGCGCTGCGGGTGCGCCACGGCGACGTGGTGGCGAAGATCCTCGCCGGAGTGTCTGCGATCGGGGCCTCCGTGCTGGCGGTGGGCTACCACCGCGGCGGGGCGCCGGGCGTGGTCGATACGGGGAGTGTGGCCAGGCGGCTCGCGCACGCGGCCCCGTGCGCCGTCCTGACCATCCCGCTCTAAGGGGGATCAGCGGCGGCCATCTCGTGCTCGAGCGCGACGAGTGGGAGGCGCGGGTCCACGGCCGCCTAGTGCTCGAGCTGGATGAAGTGGGGGAGACAGCAGCGCCGGCACTAAGGGCAGAGACAAGGCGAAACGAAAAGGCCCCGGACGTCGTGCCGGGGCCATAGACCAGCTAGGCGACTGTCAGCTTCTCAGGTGCCGAAAGAAATCCAGTCCCCGTCACGAAGCCCTCCCTCATGATGGGAAGTCCGACAATTGGCAGGTCAACACCTCGCTGCGCCACCCAGACAAGATCGGCCGTAGGGATAACGAGGTTCAACCCACCGGCCAGCGGCGGCAGCCTGGGACTGAGTCCGGCCGCTCCTCGCGTCCCGGCGAGCTTCTCGCGGTCTACTTTCGCTGCTCCCACCCCTGCCATAAGACCTCCTGCTTGACGACATCTTGGGGGCCTTGCTGCGTCGTAATTTTTGACCGCTCGAGGCCGCACGACGCCGGCGGGAGCTCACCGGGAAGCCCGAGAGCCCCGCGCTGGCCGCGTACGCACGGGAGTACCTGATTGCGAAGAAGAGGGCAGCGAAGGTAACCGATGGCTGGCTTGAGGCCTGCCAGGGCTTCCTCGAGCGGGCGGTCGCCTTCTTCGGCGCCGATCGCGCCCTCGAGGCGATCCGGGTCAGCGACGTACGCGCGTGGGCGGCGCAGATCCAGACGCTCAAGGGCAAGACGGGACGGCAGCTCGGTCCGGAGACGGCGCGCCGTCACCTATTCGCGCTTTCGAACCTCTACCGCTTCGCCCAGGAGGAGGAGCTCGTCCCGCCCGGCTTCAATCCCGTGGCCGCGCTCAGCGAGAAGCCTCCGCGCGGGCAACACGAGGCGCACTGGCTCGAGGTGCACGAAGCCGCGCTCCTGCTCGAGGCTGCACGGCAGTTGCGCGCGATCGGTGGCACGCGCCTCGATGCGGAACAGATCGCCCAGCTTCGGGCCGATTGGGCCGCCGGGGGTCGGTCGAAGCGCGCTCTTGCGCGCGGACCTACGGGGTGTCCGACGTCGTCATCGGGCGGATCCTCCGAGGCGAGCAGGAGGCCTCGGCGCCGTCAGATGAGGCGGCATTCGCCTACCCGCTCGTGGCGACGTTCCTGCTCTCCGGCGGCCGCCGGGCTGAGGTCCTGGGACTCGAGCTCGATGACGTGAGCTTCGACCGGAAGACGATCACCTTCCGGCCGAACCGCTGGCGTCGGCTCAAGAACCGCCGATCCCACCGCGTTGTGCCGCTTTGGCCGCAGCTGGAGGCGATCCTGCGCCCCTATCTTGACCAGCGCGTGGTGGAGCATGGCGGCCGCCTGCTGTTCCCGTCCTTCGCCAGCGGCGCGGAGGCGCGCCTGATCGAGATCCGGAAGCTGCTCGATCGCGTGGCTGAGCGTGCGGGGTATCGGCGGGGCGAGTTCTACACCCGGGCACTCCGGGATACCTACTGCGCGGCGCGATTGCAGACGCTCGACCACGGAGCGCCGGTCACGCCGTATACAGTGAGCCGCGAACTCGGGCACGGCTCGCTCGACATGGTCGAACGAGTCTATGCCCACCTGGGCGCGATGCGGCGCCGCTCCGAGGTCGTCGAGTTCCGCGTGGAACAACACCTTGAGAGGCTCGGCGATCAGCTGCGCGCTTTGGGGTTTGTTACCCAGAACGTTACCCGCGAGGCGGCGGCGGCGGAGAACGAAGCGGCCCACGCGTCGGCAGACGACGGTGGGGCAACGACTTCTCCTGATGGGCCCGGCCGGATTCGAACCGGCGGCCTCTTGCTCCGGAGGCAAGCGCTCTATCCAACTGAGCTACGGACCCGACGACTCCGAGGCGGAGAAGCTAGCACCGCCGCCAGAGGGTAACAAGCGTATCCGGGCCCGACCGTCACAGCGGGAGGCGGGCAGCGTATCTAGATTGCTGCTTCGCTCCGCCGGGGCACGTCGAGTGACCGGAACAGCACCCGGGCCGCGGCCGACACCTCGTTCACGGCAGTGTGGAACGCGGCTTCGTTGGCTTTGGATGGGGCGCGGAAGCCGCTGATCTTGCGGACGAACTGGAGCGCGGCATCATGCAGCTCCTCATCGGTGGGCTCGTGATCCGGCTGGCGGAGGCGCTTGATATTGCGACACATTGAAAACGACCCTCGGGCTACGGGAGATCGCGTGACGGTTCGACATGACCCCGCCGGCCACCGGTTCGTCGCCGACACACCGGGAGGCCAGGGCGAGCTGATCTACGGCTTTTTCGCCGACACGGTGCTCGACCTGGAGCATACCGAAGTTCCACCCGCGGCGCGCGGTCTCCACGTCGCCGACGCGCTCATCCGGGCGGCGCTGGCCTGGGCCCGGGAGCAAGGCTATTCGGTCATGGCGACGTGTCCGTTCTCCCAGCGCTGGCTGGCCGCCCATCCGGACGAGCGGCCGGGGCCGCGCGCCTGACCGGGAAGGGCTTAACCACCACCGCAAGATCGTTCAAGACCGGGCGCCGTCCCGGGCAACCTTTGGACTGACGACTAACGCTCAAGGAGAAGATCCATGGCTCGCACCATCGCCCCACCGCGGGGTCACCGTATCTCGACCAACGACGCCCAGGAGTCACCGCGCCCGCAGGTGACCCGGCTCTACCCGACCAAGAACGATCTGCCCGAGCGCGCCCGCACCGAGGCGATCGAGCTGCTCAATCAGCGTCTGGCCGACTGCGTCGACCTGCAGACGCAGTGCAAGCAGGCCCACTGGAACGTGAAGGGGCCGACGTTCATCGCCCTCCACAAGCTGTTCGACGAGGTCAACGAGGAGGTGGAGGAGTACGTGGATCTGATCGCCGAGCGGGTGGTGCAGCTGGGCGGCGTGGCGGAGGGCACCGTGCGCATCGTGGGCCAGCGCAGCTCTCTCATCGACTATCCGCTCGCACTCTCGACCGGTGAGGAGCACGTGGCGGCCCTCTCCGACGCGCTGGCCCAGTTCGGCCGTACCGCCCGGATAGGCATCGGGGAGATGGACGACCTCGGCGACGCGGACAGCGCGGACATCCTCACCGAGATCTCGCGCGGCTTGGACAAGTGGCTCTGGTTCGTCGAGGCCCATCAGCAGGCGAAGAACTAGGCGATTCAGCTCAGCCGACCGAGCTCGGTGCGCCGGGCTCGGTCGAGACCGAGACCGGCTCCTCCCGGGACGCCGCGACCTGGCCAGGCTCGGGCTGCCAGTGCGCCGAGCCGTCGAGCGCACAGGGTGGCTCGACGCCGAGCCACCGCAGCATCGCCGGGAAGAGATCCACCGTGCGAAACGGCCCCCCGGGCAGAGGTTCGCTCGACCACACCGGCGTCTGCATGTGGGTTCGGGCGAGGCTCCCGTGCCCGGCGTGGTGTTCCGGGATCTCCCACCGCCTCCGGAAGTCATATCCCGCGCGCGCCACGACCACGAGGTCCCCGGTTCGGGGCGAACGGAACTGATCCAGCAGCTGGTAGGCCGCGTCGGGATACTCCGCGTCCCACGTGGCCTCGAGCCATTCGCGATCGGTGGCCATCCACGGACCGCCGATCCCAAGAGGGTCGCCGGTCAGCGGCCGGTAGGCCATGCCCGGCCCCCGCCGCCGAAGCTCCGCTTCTCCCTCCCACGAGGCAACCCGCACCGCTCCGTCCTCCTCCTCGGCCGCTACGAGCGCCACCGCCGCCTCGCGCACCAGCGCCGCCGGCAGATCCTCTCGCGACCCGAACGCGTCCGGCTGGCGCAGCCGATCCAGCGACCAGCGCCCGGAGCGGGGCTCGCCCGGCGTGGCGTAAATCATGGCCGAGCCGTTGCCTGCGACCATGACCGCGGCGCGCGGCGCCCGGGCCCACAGGATCGGATGTGCCAGCGTCGGGATCCCGCGCGCCCGGCACCAGTCCGCGAGATCGACATGGGTGTGGACGGCCGCCGCTCCGTGGTCGCTCACCAGCAGCACCAGCGACCGGTCCAGCTCGCCCCGGGCGGCGAGCCGCGCGATCAGACGCCCGACGACCGCGTCCACCTTGCGGAGGGCCCGGCGCACCGCCGGGGCCGTCGGCCCGTCCTGGTGGGTGTAACCGTCCACCGCGGGAAACTGGGCGAACACGAATCGTGCGCCGCTCTCCGTTGCCGCAGCCAGGTGGCGCGCGACCGAGCGGTCGGACGGCTGGTGCCAACCGACAAAGTGGGCGACGCCACCCCAGAGCTGGCGCGCGAGTCGGGCGGGGTCGCGGTCCGCCGAGAGCCCGCGGGCCACCGGCGTGAACAGCGCCACGCTCTCCGGCACCAGCTCGAAGACCGTGCGCACGGCGGGGGCGAGATCGGCGTCCAGGAGGCGTGCCTGGTACCCGCAGTAGCTCCGGACCGCCGCGCGGTCGCGCCACCAGTGACCGCCATAGCGGGTGCGATCGAGCCAGCGGATGGAGGGGATGTCGCAGCGGCCAGGCGTGCACCCGGTCAGAAGCGGAAGGTAGGCGACGCTGGTCGTGGACGGGAACGCCGTGATGGCGCACGCCCCGCCACCCCGTGCCACCATGGAGGCGATGTTGGGCAGCGCCCCGGCCGCGAGCTCGGCCTCGGCGAGGTCGCGCCCGAGACCATCGACGAGCAGCAGGAAGCAGCGGGTCATCTCGGCCCGGGCAGAGGTGCGTGTCGGTGAATGGGGAAGCCGGCGCGATCGAGTACCAGCGGAATGATACACCAGGACGCGCTCAGGACCAGCGCTACTCTCCAACGGCGACGGTCGGTAGCGTAGCGCTCCCACACGCTGCAGATTCCGGCCGTCCCCTCTTCAATGCCCGACTCCCAGCCATCCGAAGCGGCCAACTGTTGACCGATCATCCAATGACGGCCGCCGGGCCCTCGTCCAGTCGTGTGCGGTGGAAGATCATCACCCTCCTCGCGCTGGCGGGCTTCGTCGCCTACCTGCTCCGCAC
>JBGQIW010000106.1:0-8485 GCA_041498715.1 Gemmatimonadota bacterium
AGGAACGTCATGAGCGCGCCGAGCACCAGGATCGCCTCCAGGCCCTCCCGCACCAGGATCACGAACGACTGGAAGAACAGATTGAGCGGGGAGAGGGTCTCGCCCAGCACTCGCTCGGCATTCTCCAGATCGGCGCCGAGTCCCGAGCGGAGCCCGTCCAGCTCGGCGCTGGTCGCCCCGCCGGCCGCCCGGGTCCGGAGTGCGGCGAAGCGCGTCTCGAGCGACGAGGCCAGATCGGCGTTCTTGGCCCGCACCGAGCGCTCGACCTGCTCGAAGGTCATGTACGCGTCGAAGGCGGCGGCGCTGGCGACCTCACCCTTGCCCGCGCGGGCCAGGGCGCAGGCCGAATCGAGTTGCGCTCGGACCCGGTCGAACACCCGGGCCGTGGCACCGGCGTCGACGGTCTCCTGCAGACTGCGCACGGCCGCGACCGCGGCAGGAGAGGCGTCGGCCGAGCCGGCGGCGCCGAGTGCCGCGGCGACGCCCGAGTCCGACAAGCGCGCGGTCGTGCCGAAGGCTCGCAGCGATGCGGAGACTTCGCCATGGGGCGGCGGCAGCCGGAGTAGCGTGGCGTACGCGGCCACCGCCCAGCGGTCGTCGGTGGAGAGGCGGGTTTCGAACGCCGGCATGGCCGTGCCGACCACGCCGATGGTCACACGCTGGTAGAAGGCGAGCGGCGACGCGTCCCGCAGGGCCGCGGCGTCGGCGAGGTTGGCGGGCTTGGGCTCGAGCCCCGCACCAGCCGGACCATCGCCCCGGCCCAGGTTGCCGTGACAGCTCGAGCAGCTCTCCCGGTAGATCTCGGCGCCGCGCGCCAGTGAAGGGACCTGCGCCGGGATCTCGTCGAGCGCCACACCAAGGCGGGCCGAGAGCGCGCTCGTGAACCCGCGCACCCGGGCGTCGAGTGTGTCCGGAGCGGCCGTCGCGTCTACCAGCTTGAGGAGCCCGTCGATCTCCCGAATTGTCTGCGCGCCGGCGTCCGCTGGAAGCAAGGCTGCGCTCCGGCGCGCCTCGGCGAGGAAGAGCCGCGCCTCACCCACTTCAGCCTGGGCTACGACACGGCCACCCTGCACCCCGTTCCGGTACTCCTGGGCGGCAAGCTGTGCCGTCGCCGCGACCCGGCGGACGACGGGGACCTGGTCTCCATCGGCCTGCGGCTGCTGCGCTGTAAGAGCGACTGTGAGGAGGAGCCGAGCACCCGCGCCAATGAGAACCATTTTCAATCGATTTCGCTTGTGTTCCGAAGAAAGTAGAGCGCGGGGGTCGGATTTGGAAGAGGGGGAGTCCCGATGGCCTCAGAACCGGGCCCAGACCGCCTCGGCGACACCCTGTAGCCAGCCAGGGACCGGCAGGTAGCCCCCGAAGACCAGTCCGAGCCAGGTCACGCCGCCCAGGAGGACTGCGGTCGCCACCCAGAGCGGCCAGGTGGCCCGGCTCCAGGTTCGAACCTGTTGGATTTCCCGCCCCCAGAGGCCTTCCTCGCGCTGGGCGGCGGTATCGAGCTCCAGCCAGGCGGATTCGAGCCGCCGGGCCACGCCGAGGAGGGCCTCCTGCCACTCCCGGACGGCGGCGTCGCCACGGGCGCCGGCGGCGGACGCCGACGGCACCAGCTGCTCCAACCCCTCAAGCGCCTGGAGGAAGCTGAAGCCCCCTGCCCCGAGGCGACCCGAGATCGCTCGGCGGTCGGGGTCCGACAAAGGAAGCTCGTGCCGGCGCCGCTTGGGGAGCCGGGCCTCCACCGCCGCGGCGTCGAGCCGGGCGTTCACCGCCTGGACGATCCGCTCGGTGGCCTCCGCCACGGCCCGCTCCCACTCGACCAGCCACGCCTGGCGATTGAGCGCGCTCACGGCCGCGGCCCGATCGTCGGAGGCCGCGAAGGCGCGCGCGGCCCCGCCCAGCTCGAGGATCCGGGTCGCGAGCTCGAGCCGGAGGTCGTCCAGCCGCACCCAGCGCCCGTCGGCAGAGCGGGCTCGGGCGCTGAGCCGTCCGAGCGCCGGTCCCAGCTCGGGGACGAGGGCGGCCGAACCGGTGGGAGCCGTCACGTCGTTTCCCATGCCGGGCGTTCGTCGCCTAGCTCGGCCAGGGTGAGGGCCGCGAGCCGAGGCCCACGGGCGTCGTAGCGGCGCACGAAGTCCAGCAGCACCTCCGCGCTGAATCCCTCCCGCGGAAGACCGGTCGCGCGGATCGCCGTCTCGATGGCCTCCGGCGGGCCTTCCACCTCCAGCAGGACGTCCATGCGGGGATACCACTCGACCCGGAGCACGGCGCCGCCGAGCTCGAAGAGCTCGACCCAGCGGTCGATGGCCTGGACGACGGTATAGCCGAGCGCCTCGACGATGCATCCCGGCGGGTCGGAACCGGGCTCGATCCGGCAGCTCAGCTCTTCGCGCAGCTTGTAACCGTCGGCCGAGCGGCGGGTGGGGCCCTTCCAGGTGAGCTCCGCGGTGATCACGCCGTCGGCACGGAGAAACCGGCGCACGCGCAGCACCTCGTCGCGCGCGGTGAGCTGGCCGTCGCGGTCGTAGCGGCGATCCTCCATCAGCCCGCGAAAGGCGGGACGCGCCCCGCCGGCCGCGAGGCGCTCCCGAAGCACGGCTGGATCGGGCACGATGGTCTTGAGCTCGAGTTCGTCCGGCATGCTCAGGCCAGGATGGCCTCGAGCGCGCTGTCGATGTCGCCCAGATCGGGGAAGACGGCGTGCGCGCCGCATGCGGCCAGCTCCGCCACGGAGTAGGCGCCGGTGGCGACCGCCACCGCACGCGCGCCGATTCCCGCCCCGCAGGCGACGTCGGCCGGGGTATCGCCGATGATCACGACCTCGGCGCCGGCGGGCTCGCGCCCGAAGAAGCGCTCCGCCCGCCGCGCCGCGATGGGCGGTAGATCCGGACGGCTGGCTGCGTCGGAGCCGTAGGCTCCCACCTTGAAGCGGGCCGGGTCCAGTCCGGCGGCCCGCAGCTTGAGCGCCGCCCCTCGCGCGAGGTTGCCGGTGAGCAGGCCGAGGACCACGCCGGCTTCGGCCTCGAGCCGGTCGAGGATCGCGGGGAAGCCGGGCATGAGGCGGGTGCCGGACGTAGTCGCCAGCTCCCGCTCGAGCAGCGTGACGTAGCGCTCGCAGACCGATCGCACCCGCTCGTCGTCGTGGGGACCCGGATCGCCCGCGGCGGTGAGCATCTCGCTCACGATCTGGGGATCGGTCTTGCCGTCGAAGCGGATCCGCTCGAAGGTGGAGCGCGCGCCTACCAGCTCGGCCAGCGCGCCGGTGATGGCGCGCCGGCCGGCGCCCGCAGTGAGGAGGATGGTGCCGTCGATGTCGAACAGAACCAGGCGGGGCGTCATGAACAGGGGACCATCTAGTCTCCGATACGTCGCACCAGCACCAGCCGCTCCCGGAGCCCGGCGGCCCGCGAGCCGGGGCGCCAGGACTCCCGCACCACGCCGCCGCACGCGAGCGCGGAATGGACCAGGGACTCGCCCGGGGCCGCGATAGCCACGTGGGTGATTTCGGTTCCGAACTCGCTGCGGAAGAACAGCAGGTCGCCCGGGCGGATGGCGGAGGGTGCGATCTCGACCCCGACCGTCGCCTGTGCCGCGGCGTCGCGCGGCAGCGCCATCCCCCGGGCGGCGAACGTCGTCTGCACCAGGCCGGAGCAGTCGACGCCCCACGGCGTCACGCCGCCCCATTGATATGGGGCACCGAGAAAGTGGCGGGCCGCCCACTCCTCGGCCGGAGTGGCGCGCGCTTCCGCGATCACCTCCGCGAAGCGCCGCACGGCGCCTCGCGTCACCCGACCAGCGCGGCCGTCGGGAAGCAGCACGCCGTCGGGCACGAGGGCCGCCCGGGCGCGGAGCGGGAGCCGCACCGTCGTGCCGCCGACGCCGAGCTCGGCGCCGTCGCTCCAGGCCCGGGCCCGCTCGTTCCAGGCCTCGCTCTCGCGCCGGGTCCACTCCCGGACATAGCCCCGGTTGAGCCAGCCCTCGTGGCCGTCGCGGTCGAGGCGCACGCGCCGCCACTCGGCCTTGGCCTCGAGCACCAGAGCGGTGTCCCCCAGCACCAGTTGTGACACCTGCTCCGCCCGGAGGCTGGGCTCCCCGAAAAGCGGGGTGACGGCGGCGAGGGAGACGACGGCGGTCAGCTGGGAGCCTGGGCGGCCTTCGCGGCGCAGCTGGCACACCGGGTGACGCCGCGGAAGGTGCAGATGAGACAGATGAACGTACCGCACTCCACGCAGGGGTAGCCCTCGGAGGCGCGCTCCTCGGCGCCGCACGCGCGGCAGCGCATCGCGTCCTTCTCCTGGGGGTGGTAATGCTGGGTCATGGCCGGCTCACGCGCTGATGCTGTACCGCTTGATCTTGTTGATGAGGGTGGCGCGGGAAATCCCCAGCTCGTGCGCGGCCCGGGTCCGGTTGCCACCGTGATGCTTGAGTGTGCGCTCGATGTGCTGGCGCTCGAGATCGTCGAGGCTCAGAGGCGTGTGCCGCCGGTCGCCCACGCCGGGCCGGGCCCGGAACTCTCCCGGCAGATGCTCGACGCTGATGGCCGGTTGGCCCCGCCCCAGGATCATGGCCCGCTCGAGCACATTGCGCATCTCGCGCACGTTGCCGGGCCAGGGATAGGCGAGCAGCCGCTCCAGCACCTCGCTCGAGAGCGTCGCGGGCGCCTCGGGCAGCTCGGTCCGGAGATCGGTCATCATCCGGGTGATGAGGGCGAGGCGATCCTCGCGGGAGCGGTCGCGCACGGCGGGCAGCGTGAGCGGCATGACGCTCAGCCGGTAGTACAGGTCCTCGCGAAACCGGCCGGCCTCGACCTCGACCTGGAGGTTCTTGTTGGTCGCCGCGATGAGGCGCACGTCCACCGTGAGCTCGCGGGTGCCGCCGAGGCGGCGGAAGGTCTTGGTCTCGAGCACCTTCAGCAGCTTGGGCTGGAGCTCGGGCGCAAGCTCGCCGATTTCGTCGAGGAAGATCGTCCCGTGATCGGCGATCTCGAACAATCCTTGCTTGCGGTCCTTGGCGTCGGTGAAGGCGCCCCTCTCATGGCCGAAGAGCTCGGAGTCGAGGAACGTGGCGTTGAGCCCGGCGGAGTTGACCTCGACGAACGGCGCCTTGGCCCGCGGGCTCAGGTCATGGATCATCCGGGCGACCCATCCCTTGCCGGTGCCGCTCTCGCCATTCAGCAACACGGTGGTGCGCTCACTCTGGGCCAGGAGGCCGACCTGGTGGGCGAACTCCTGCATCGCGGACGATCCGCCGAGCGAGTCCAGGCCGTGGCCGGCCGAGCTCTGGCCCAGGAGGGCTTCGTTCACCCGGCGGAGGCGCACCTTGTCAGCCACGCGCGCGGTGGCGGCGGCGAGGTGGGCCATGTCCACCGGTTTGGTGAGGAAGTTCTCGGCGCCCAGCTGCATGGCGCGAACGGCGGTCGGGACGTCGCTGTGGCCGGTGAGCAGAATGACGGCAGCGTCCCGCTGGCGGAGGTGCTCAAGGACCTCCAGGCCGTCCATGCCGGGGAGCCGGAGGTCGAGCACGACGACGTCGGGGCGTACCCGGTCGAAGGTGGCGAGGCCGGCCTCGCCGCTGAGCTCACGGGTGACCTCGTAGCCCAAGCGCTCGAAGTAGTTACCGATGCCCCGGAGGACGTCTACGTCATCGTCGATCAGCAGGACCGAATCCGCCATCTACCACGACCCGGCCACCGGACCGGCCTCAGGAGAGGGTGCTTTCTTTGACAGCCGACTGCCTTGACAAGTTAGCACAGACTGTCAAAAACGGGAACAGTGACGAGGATCCCAACCACGACTGCCAACAACAGCTGTTGATGCCGTGTGTCGTGATGCCGGCTTTCACGCCGGCGCCACCACCCGGATCGCGCCCGGCACAACCGTAGCCGTAAACGGCGTCTCCCCGTCCAGCTCCCCGTCCAACTGCACCGGCTCGGGCGCCGTGCTCGCGACCGTGATCTCCCGGCCCCGGGCGTAGCCGACCAGGCCGCCCAGCGCCGGGTGGTCCGGCCCCGCCCGCAGCAGCTGCCACACCGCGCGCACGCTCTGGCCCACGCTGTCGGCCCGCATGACCACCACGTCCAGCAGGCCGTCGTGGGGAGTGATGCCGGCACCCAGGCGGACGTAGGGCGGGAACACTTCGCCGCAGTTGGCGACCAGGACCATCGCCGCGTTGGCCTCGTAGTCGGCGCCGTCCACGGTGATGTGGTGCGGGCTGCTCCGGACGTCGGCGATGAGACGCAGGGTCGTGGCGACGTACGCGGCCATCCCCCACCGGCGTTTGTGGGCGGCCGCCGTTCCCCCCATCACCCTCGCATCCATGCCGGCGCCGCAGGCGACCGCGAAGTAGTGGGTGCCGCTCGGACGCTCCATCCGGCCCAGGTCGAGCCGGCGGGTGCGGCCCCGCACCAGCACCTCCGCGGCCCGAGCCGGAGAGGCGGGGATGCGCAGGTTGCCCGCGAGCAGGTTGCCCGTGCCTCCGGGCACGAGGCCCAGCGCCACGTCGGTGCCCACGAGCGCGGCGGCCGCCTGCATGGTCGTGCCGTCGCCGCCGAACACGGCCACCAGATCCACCGCCTCGCGCACGCCATACTCGGCGAGCCGGCGGGCGTCGCCGGGGCCCCCGGTGGCGAGCACCTCCGTGCGCCAGCCGGCGGCACGGAGCGCATCGAGCACCACGTTCACGGCGAGCGGCTCGGTGCGGGCGGCGGCGGGGTTGGTGATGAGCAGCGCGGTGGCCATCCTAGAACTCGCGCTCCCAGAACACGTCCGCGCCGATCTGGTAGCGATTGGTCGTCAGCAAGCTGCTGTAGCCGGCGATCGTGCAGGAGCTGAAGGTCGGCTCGAAGCTGGTCTGGAAGCGCCATGACTGGCTGAAGCGGTACTCGAAGCTCGCGCCGAAGTTCTCGGCGCCGAACGCCGTGGACTGCGCCGCCCCGCCGCAGAAGCCCGCGTTGAGCGTGATGAAGCTTCGGCTCCCGATGCGCCACCCGAAGGCAAACCGGCTCACCGCCGCTCCACCGGCGGTGGCGATGCCCGGTTGGAACTCCACGTAGTCGATGGGCACGCCGAGATCGGAGATGAGGAACCGCTCGACCTCGCTTGAGAAGGCGGCCAGCGCGCTCTGGAGGGCGGTCTGCTGGCCCGCCGCGATCGCATCCGACGCCGGAGCGCCGAAGATCAGATACGACGCGAGATCCGTCTCCGGAATCGGGGGGCGGACCGGGCTCTCCAGCGCCAGCTTGGGGACGAACAGCGTGCCGGTGATCCGCGCGACTACGGGGATCTCCTCGTTGGTGCGCACCGTCCGCACGACGTGCTGCGCCGTGATGTCGAGCTCGGCGTTCAAGTCGGGCGTGCCGAAGTAGCGCACCGTTCCCTGAGTCACGCTGAAGTCGCGGGTGACCGGCCCGATCTTGAGCGCGTAGGTCCCCCGCACCGCCTGGAGCGTGCCCACCGGACGATACTCGCGCTTGAGCTTGCTCACGGTCAGCTGTCCGGCGAGCTGGATGTTCGCCTCGGTGGACCGAAGGAAGAATCCTTCGCCCACCGTGAGCCCAAGCGAGTCCACCGTAAGCGAGTCCAGGAAGCGGTTCTGGAAGCCGGCGCCCAGGTTGGCGCGGCGCACGAGCGACGTGTCGACCAGGTCCGCGATCGTGGGGTCCTCGAGGTTGATGATCTGCTTGTTGAGCAGATCGGCGAAATAGAGAAAGCCCTGGTTCACCGACCCGCTGCCGCTGACGTGCGCCGCCAGCACCGGCCCGCGCAGCTTGGCGTTGCCGGTGGTGGTGAGGCTCAGAAAATTGCGAATGTTGAGCGCCTGAAACCGGTTCGCCTCGAGGTCGAGATTGAGCAGGGGCCGGGAGAGGCTGTCGAACTGGATCCCGCCGGTGATCTGCAGGGTGCCGTCGCCGCTGGTGACCAGGGCGTAGGGCACGAGCAGCGAGTCACCGCGTAGCTCGCCCCGGCCCAGGATCGCCGCGTAGCGCACCCCGATGCCGGGGATGGTCATCGCGCCCCGGCTCACGTTGGCGAAGCCGCTGACTTCCGGGTGCGCCCAGGTGCCGCTCACCTGGGCCTCCGCCACGAACTGGCCCTCGACGTCCTTGACCCCCGGGAACACCGCCTCCAGCAGGCCCAGGTCCGCGCTGTCGGCGCGGGCGCGCACCGAGAGCGGCCCGTCCAGCTGCCGGCGCTCGACCCCCGTGAAGCCGAGGTCGACCGGCAGGTCGGCGTTCACCTCGAGCATCTCGGTGCCGGTGCGGTAGAGGCCGGCATGGGCGTCGAGGCGCCGGTTGTCGTACTTGAGGATGGTGTGGGCGAACGGCGCGTGGAAATCGCCGAAGATCGCATCCTCGAGCCAGGCGCTTCCCTCGGCCCGGGGCTCGTGGGCGGTGCCGCCCAGCTTGAGCGTGAAGCCGATACTGCCGGCCACGCCGGCGGTGTCCAGTTGCATCAGGCCGTAGAGATCCTTGAGCGCGATGCCGAACGCG
>JBGQIW010000107.1:0-8471 GCA_041498715.1 Gemmatimonadota bacterium
CGGATCTTGCCCTTCCGCGCGAGACCCGCCAGGGCACCCACGCTCTCCGTGAAAGGCACGGCGGGGTCGGGGGCGTGCAGCTGGTAGAGATCGATCAGCTCGACGCCGAGCGCCTGAAGGGACGCGTCGCAGGCCCGCTCGAGCGCCACGGGGCGCGCGTCCCGCCCCCACCGGCCCCCCGGCCGCGTGAGACCGCCCTTGGTCGCGACGAGAACACGCTCTCGCCGCCCGGGCCACGCGGCCAGCGCGCGGGCCACCAGCCGCTCGTTGTGGCCCAGCTCGTGATCGTCGAGGCAGTAGACGTTGGCGGTGTCGATGAGGGTCACGCCCGCGTCGAGCGAGGCGTGAATGACCCGGATGGCCTGGGCCTCGGGTGGGCGGTCCTGGAGCGAGAGGTGCATCCCGCCGAATCCGATCGCGGAAACGGCGGGGGCCCCGGCCCCGAGCGACCGCTCAAGCAAGGCCGAGCTGTTTGGTGAGGCGGGCCCAGTCGGAGAGGGTGACGGTCCCGTCGTCCTTGAGCGGCGAGAGGGCGGCGAGAATCTCCACGCGTGTACCCTGAATCCGGCGGTCGCGCAGCTCGCCGATCATTCGGGCGAAGCGCTGGTCATATCCCGACGCGTCCACCTCGCCGTTCTTGAGCATGACGCTCAGGTGCCTCAGCTCCTCCGCGACCCGCGTGGGAGTCACGGGCTTGAGCGTCCCGCCCTGCTGGTCTGACATGCGCGCTCCTTGGGAATGGATGGTCGTGCTCGGGCGTTGGCCGGCCCCGACGAAGATAGGTCGCCCACCCCCGCGTGCAAGCGGGTCGCAGACGACCGCGATTATTGCGCGCCGGCTCTCTGGCCGCCCGGCTTGACCGCCACCCGCACGCCGCCCGCCGCGAGCCGCATGCTTCCGTCCTCGGGGATCGCGACGAGCAGATCTCGCCCGGTGGTCGTGAGGGCGGGATAGTTGGCCCCCACCTGGGACATGAGCGGCACGAGCAAGGCCTCCGGCAGCGGTGCGCCGTTCACCAGCAGCGAGCGCAGGTGAAACTTGACGACCCCAGGCCGGGCCCGCATCAGCGCTATGTCCGCCGCAATCACCGAGGACGGATCCAGAAACATGAGCGCGGGGCCGAGCTGGCCGCGCACGACGTCGGGCAGGTCCTGCACCCGGCCGCTCAGGGTCACCGCCGTGGTGTCCACGGCCACGTCGATTGCGAGATTGTCCGGCACCGGCCGCACGCCCAGGCGGGCGACGAGGTAGGACGCGAAATCCCCGCCCTCGACGAACGCCTCAGAATTGAGCCGGTCCACGTAGACCGAGTCCACCAGGGCGGCCGCGCGGTAGACGCCGGCGTTCGAGAGATGCCCGGGACCGGTGGGCGGAGGCGCAGGGGTCTGGGCCCGGCCGGCCGGCGGCGTGAGCAGCCCGGCGGCGAGGACAACGGAAATGAATCGGAGATGCATAAGGGGAGTGTAGTCGCCCGAAGGGCCGAGCGTCCAGCCGCCTCTCAGGGGAGATCCCACTCCGCCCGAAGCCGCGCATACGTCACGGAAGGCAGCTGGACCAGCACCGGCGTCCGGGCGGCATCCAGCCACCGCATCACCTCGACCAGCCGGTCCACGTCCATGGCGGTGCAACCGACCGTGGGCGACGTGGGTCCGCTCCACACGTGGAGGAAGATGCAGGAGCCGCCGCCGGCGACGCGCTGCCATCCGCTATTGTGCTCCACCATCACGCCCCAGCGGTAGGCTTCGTCGGAGCGGCGCATGCTCTCGGCGCTGGCCCAGGGAGGCGGGCCGTCCGCGGGCCGGAACCGGAGCTCGTTGTACCGGTCGGAGCCCGGATCGTCCACGCATTGCAGTGCGGGCGTGGCCTGCACGTAGGCGATCTTGAGCCAGCCGGCGGAATCCGGCGCTGCGTACCCGAACGCGGCGCCGAGCTGGAATTCCCCCGCGGGCGATTTCCCGTCGCCCTCACGCTTGAGCGGCTCGTCCGGCCCTGGGGCCACCCGCACCCCGCGCCCCCAGGCCAGACCGGTCCGCCCGACCACCACGGGGATGGAGTCGCCCACGGCGAGCCACGGACGGTCCGGCGAGCGCTCGTAGCGCCGGAGCCATCCGGTGGTGGCGTCCCAGTCCGCCGTCTGCACGACAACGAGCTGGCGGGCGCCGGGGGTCGGGCCGGCGGGGGCCTGCCGGCCGGCACAGGCCACGAGACCGAGAAGGGGTATCAAGGCCAACGCTCTCATCCGATGCCGACGAGCTCAGAGATTCGATCGACCAGCGGGGGACTTCCGAATACTATGTCAACCTTGCCCTCGATGCGGGATGGGCGCGCCCGCCAGGCGCCGCCGGCCTCGCTGATGAGCACCTCGGTCGCGCGCACGTCCCAGGGGCTCAGGCCCGCCTCCACCATGGCGTCCACCGCGCCCGAAATCACCAGCGCGTGCGCCCAGCAGTCGGTGTAGCCACGTACGCGGTCGCAGGTAGCATGGACCGCCATCCACCCGCGCTCCATCCCGGCCTGGCGGAACTCGGCCACGTCCGGCAGCGCGACGATCGCGCTGCGAAGATCCGAGGCCTGGGAGGCGCAGAGTCTCCGGCCATCCCGCTCGGCTCCACGCCCACGCGCCCCGGCCAAGGTCTCGTCCGTTAACGGCAGGTGGATGACCCCGACCAGCCCGCGGCCTGACGCCCGCTCCTCCAGCGCCACGATCGTTCCGAACGTGGGGAGCCCCCGGGCGAATCCGCGGGTCCCGTCGATCGGATCGATCAGCCAGCGGTACGGAGCGGGGCCGCCCTCCAGACCGCCCTCTTCTCCGAAGATCTCGAACGTGCCGAACTCTCCTGACTCGAGCAGCCGCCGGCGGATGGTGCCCTCGGCGGCGCAGTCCGCGACCGTCACCGGCGTTCCGTCGGGCTTCGTCTCGACCTTGAGATCGGGCGCGCGAAACGCGCGGAGGATCAGCTCGCGCGGGGAGCGAGCGGCCGCTACCGCAAGGTCGCGCGCCCGCTCGAGCGCCGCCGGGTCCAGTCCGGTCATCCGCGCGGCCGGCGGGTGCGACGGGTCGCGGCAAAAAGCGCGTCGAGCTCGCTGTCGCGAGCTCGACGCGTTCTGGCTGCGGGCGGTGCGGATGCTCCGGCTTCGCTCATCGTCCGGCCAATATCGCCGGCAAGACCTCCCTACGGAACCGGGGGCGGGCTCCCCCGATCGCGGCGCCGCTGCTCGAACTCCTTCCGCAGCTCGGCGAACTTGTCCCGCTGATCCGGGTCGAGCTGGGCCTCGATTTCCCTGGCGATTGCCTTTTGCACCGAATCAAAGCGGGGACGGAACGCCGCCCACACGGAGTCCACCTCCGCGCGGTGGCGCTCGAGCACTGCGCGGACGCTGTCCCGCTGCACCGCCCGGAGGTGAAGGCGGCGGTCCAGCATGTCCACGACGCGGTCAGGATTGGGCCTGCCCCCGCGCCGCTGACCGAGCAGCCGCGGCCCCACGACGCCGACGCCCACGCCCGCGAGGAACACGGCCACGAGCAGCAGCGTCGCGCGCCACGGGGAAGTCATTGCGCCTCCAGCAGCGGTGCCAGGAACAACTGTGGGTCGGGCCGGGCATCGACGGCGAACAGCTCCGCCGGGGCTCCGGCCGGGCGCAACGCTTCGGCAAGCCACACCGAGCCCGACCCGCCGTCGGTCACCCGCACGCCCACCAGCACGCCGACCAGCAGCGCCGCGGCGGCGGCGATGCCCGGCCGGAACCAGGCCTCCGGCAACTCCAGGGCGAAGAAGCCCCGCCGCTGGGCTGGCGCTCCACGGCCCAGCCCTTCCTGCCGGGCGGCCGCCTGCATCCGGACGACAAAGGCATCCTTGTCGTCGGGCACCAGATGCTCGCGCAGGAGCCGGCCGATTACCGGATCCGGGCGATGATCGGACGAATCAAAGTCTTTCATCCCACCTCCTCGAGAAAGGGCGCCAGCAGCACCCTCAGGTTCCGCCGCGCGTGGAAGACGTCGGAGCGGACGGTCCCCTCGGGCACGTCGAGCAGCTCCGCGATTTCGCCATGAGAGTAGCCTTCGGCGTCGAACAGCGTCACCGCCACTCGCGCACGCTCCGGCAGCGTCGCGAGGGCCTCGGCCAGGCGGGCCCGAAGCAGCGCCCGGCCGGCCTGGCGGTCGGGAGCGGCTTCACGGCTGGTCTCGTCGCCACCGAGGGCCTGGGTCTGGCGGACGGTGCGGCGACGGCGGAGGTCTCGGGCCGCGTTCAGCACGATGCGCATGAGCCACGGCCGGAACGGGCGCCGCGGATCGAAGCGCGCAATCGATCGCCACGCCGCGAGGAGTCCGTCCTGGACCGCGTCGTCCGCATCGTTGGCGTCCCGCAGCACGAGCCGCGCAAGACGCCGGGCCGCCGGACCGTGCTCGGCGACGAGACGCCCGAACGCCTCCTCGTCACCCTGCACGAGGCGGGCTACCAGCTCTGAATCGGGCACACCAGCCATACGCGCCGGCAAGGACAATCGTTGCGCGACGATGCGGTCTCCGGAGGGGGACCGAGCCTCCCGGGTCGGGGGAGGCTCAGGCGGGGCTGCCCGACTCACGACGACCCCGGCGGTCCGTCACCGCTGTTGCCACGGAAGCGCTGTTGGCGTTGGTCGTCCTCCGCCTTCTTCCGCTCTTTCTTCCAGTTGTCGTACTGCTTCCGCTGGTCGGCGGTCAGAAAGCTCAGCGACTTGTCGAACGTCTGGTCCCGTTTGCGCAGGTCCTTGCCCAGGCGCTCGAGCAGCTTGGCCTGCTGCTGGGCTGCCTCCCGGTCGCGGTCCTGAAAGGCGGCCCGCATGGTCTGCCGCGCCACCCGGGCGCTGTCGCGCTGGGGCGTAGTCTCGGCCATCAGGCTGTCCCAACTGTGACTGTACTGATCGACCTGCGGATCCGTCAGCGCGAACAGCTGCTTGAAGGTACCTGGGGTGGGCGGCCCGTCGACCTCCGTCGGCGACGGCAGCGCCGAGGGGTCGAACCCCTGCCCGCCCATCCGACCGCCACCCATCCCCCCGCCCCGCCGGCCGCCCCCGCCCCCCGCGCCACCGGGCCCGTAGCCGCCCGGGCCTTGCCCGGCAAGGGTGGACGTACCAAGCACGGTCGCGGCCAGGAGCAGCAGCCAGCTGATGCGCATGCGAAATCCTCGGGTGAGAACGACGGATGTCAGACGGCCAGACGGGCGCCGTCGAGCGCTGCTTCCGGGCTGCCACGATACGCCGCGAGACCCGCCCGGGCGAGCCAGTACACCACCTCGGCGATCGCGTCGCGCACCTTCGGGTCCATCATGGCCTGGGCTTCGCGCTCGGGAAGCAGGTGACGAACCTGCTGGAACGCGAGGCACTGGCCGACCAGCCAGATGCCCAGCATGCTCAGCTCCCCCCGCGCCGCGTCCGGGCCGAGCACGTCGCCGACGACGCGGCTGGCCGCCGCCACGAAGGGCACCTGGTTGCCCGAGGGGCGAGTGAGGGCTCGGCTCGCGCGCTCCAGCGTGTCCCAGGCGAGGAGCCGCGCGCGCTGGAGATCCAGGGTGTCGTCGGTCGCGCCGCACACCAGCGCCCGCACGAAGCGGTGGAGCCGGTCGTCCGGCGTGTCCAATCCGGTCGCCGCCGCGGGCGAGTCAGCCGCCGCTTCGGCGAACGCCGAGTGCACGACCTCGGCGTAGAGGCCGTCCTTCCCTCCGAAGTGGTAGCTGATGGCGGCGATGTTGGTGCCGGCCCGGCCGGCGATTTCCCGGATCGTCGCGCCGTGGTAGCCGACTTCCGAGAAGACGGCCAACCCGGCGTCGAGGAGGCGGAGACGGGTTTGATGCCCGGTGATGTCTTCGGCCACGGTCCCTCCGAGTCAACGCGAAAACAGCGGTGATTCGTGAGAGAGTACGCGCGAGGCCGCGGTCACGTTGGGCCTCCGGGCCCGGGGGTGTCTTATTTCTGACGGCGAAAACGGCGCGCACTTTGCTTATGTTAAAGAGGCACCCCGGTTCGGTCAGTCGGCTCGGCGCGGCAGGAGGTCAGCCCAAATCATGTCCCGGTTCGATCTGCGTTTTCGTCGTCGCCCCCCGCGTCGCTTTCCCCGACTTCGATTGACCCGTACCCGGCTGGTCACGCTCGCGTTCGCCGGCGGAGCCGCGCTGGCGAGCGGGGCGTGGATGATCCGCCCGGCGCCGGCGACGGCGCCAGGCGCGTCCGCCTACGCCCGGGCGCGTGTGTTCGAGGAAGCGCTCACGCTCCTTCGGGCCCACGCGGTGGACACGCTCAACGAAGGCGATCTCTACCTCCAGGCGACCGAAGGTGTGGTCAAATCGTTGCACGACCCTTGGGCCTCGCTCCTGGTCGGAGACAGCTACGGCCGGTTCAAGGCCCGGCTGGACGGGACCGTCACGGGCGTCGGACTCGATCTGGAGACGCACGCCGGCTGGATCAGCGTGGCCCGGACGGTGCCCGGGTCTCCGGCCCAGCGCGCCGGACTCCTGCCCGGCGACCGGCTGCTCGCCGTGAATGACAGCACGATCGACGGCTGGTCGGTCGAGCGGGCGCGGGACGAGCTGCACGGCGCCGAGGGAACGCCCGTCCGCCTGGCGGTCGAGCGAACCAGCCCGGACTCGGTGTTCGCCGTCACCCTCAAGCGTGCCGCGGTCCGCGAGCCGGGCGTCCGGCCGGGCGTGATGCTGGGCGACGGGATCGGGTACCTCGCGGTCACGTCCATCAACGGCCGGGTGGCCGATGAGTTCGCGCACGAGGTCGACGGGCTGGCCGCCCAGGGCTTGAACGGCCTGGTGATCGACCTGCGGGGTAATCCCGGAGGTCTGGTGCAGGAGGGGACCCGGCTGGCGGAGCTGTTCCTCGATCCGGGACAGGTCGCCGCGAGCACCAAGGGACGGGAGCGGGAGGTGTTCCGCTCGCGACGGTCGCAGCGCTGGCCGGACCTGCCCCTCGCCGTCTTGGTGGACGGCGGCACCGCCAGCGCGGCGGAGGTCGTGACCGCCGCCTGGCAGGACCACGACCGCGCCATCGTGGTCGGGACGGCCACCTTCGGCAAGGGCGTGATCCAGCGCACGTATCCTCTCGGCGACGACGCCGCG
The DNA here is from genome assembly GCA_041498715.1 of Gemmatimonadota bacterium. Lineage (GTDB taxonomy): Bacteria > Gemmatimonadota > Gemmatimonadetes > Gemmatimonadales > GWC2-71-9 > DASQPE01. The sequence goes on from JBGQIW010000107.1 coordinate 7,101, forward strand.
CTCCGGTTCACCACGGCACGCTGGTACGCGCCGAGCGGCCGCTGGATCCAGCGCCGCAGCGTCCCGGGTCGCACGAGGTACTACTCGGACGGGGGCCGCCCGCTTGCCGCCGGCATCGGGATCGTGCCGGACACCGTGGTGCTCCCCACGCTGGCCGGCGACGGCGAGCGGGCGTACGGCGCCGCGGTCGGGCAGGATCTGAGGGCCTACGACGATGCCCTCGCCGCCATCGCCGCGCATCTCGTCAACTCCGGCGCGGTGACATCGGATACGACCGGCGTGACGCCGCGCATGCGCGGCATGCTGGTCCAGCGGCTCCAGGGCAGCGGGCTGCGCATCCCCGACAGCCTGTTCGCCGTCGGGTCGGCGGCGGTCGATCGCGACCTCGGCGCGGCCATGGTCCGCGCCGCGTTCGGCAGCACGGCGGCGCTCACCCGGCGGCTCGCGGCCGACCCACAGGTCGAGGCGGGCCGGGCGCTCCTGGTCGCCCACCCCACGGCCCGCGCGGTCCTGACCCTGACGGCGACCGAGTCGGCCGCCGCGCAGTAGCGCACCCCCCACGCGGAAGAGCGTTCTCTACGCGGAACCCTGCCGGGTAGGTATCTGTTATAACACACGGTTGCCCGAACGGGCGCCAGACAGGATGAAGCCACATGACATCGACGGATACGACCGCCGGCGGACGCCCGGCGCCGGCCGAGCTGGAGTACGGGGTAGCGCCGCCAGGCTATCGGCTCCCCGCCGCAACCCGCGTTGGGACGGTCCGACTCCAGGTTGCCGACCTGGCGCGCTCGCTGGCCTACTACGAGCGCGTGATCGGACTCCGGGTGCTGGAGCGCGACGAAGGCTCAGCCAAGCTGGGTGCCCACGACAGCCAATCCCAGGCGCTCGTCGAGCTGCGTGAACGGCCCGGCGCCGTGCCGGTGCCGCGTCGCGGGCGGCTCGGCCTCTACCATTTCGCCATCCTGCTTCCCGATCGCGCCGCCCTCGGCCGGTTCGTGCGGCACCTGGCGGAGTCCGGCGAATACGCCGGCATGTCCGATCACCTGGTGAGTGAAGCGGTCTACCTGACGGATCCCGACGGGCTCGGTATCGAGGTCTACGCCGACCGGCCCCGCAGCACCTGGCGACATCAGGGACGCCAGCTCGTCATGGCGACCGAGCCGCTCGACGTCGACGACCTCGCCCGCGCCGCAGGGGCCGAGCGCTGGTCGGGTATCCCGGCCGGCACTGTCGTGGGACACGTACATCTGTTTGTCGGCGACCTGGACGCGGCAGCGCGGTTCTATCACGCCGGCCTGGGCTTCGACAAGGTGGTCTGGAGCTATCCGGGCGCGCTGTTCCTGTCCGCCGGCGGTTATCACCACCACC
>JBGQIW010000108.1:0-8407 GCA_041498715.1 Gemmatimonadota bacterium
CCGTGGGTCTCATCCCGCATGTCCACGTCGGGGCGACGCGCTGCGGGGCACGCCGCAGTCCGCGGCGCAGGACCCACGCCATTGCGCTGAGCGCGATGAGGAGCCCGGCCACCAGCGTCATCGAAATGGCCGTGGCGTCCGTCCCGGACGGCGTCAGCGCCCCCGACAGCACCAGCGGTCCGCGGGCCGTCACGACCGCGCTCGCTCCGGGGCCGTGGAGCAACTCGGCCGTTGGCCCATCGAGCAGGCGCATCGCGTAGCCCGGCGCGACGCCGAGGGCCACGCACAGCGCCCCGAGCCAGACCATACCGGCGATCATCGACGGCGGTGCCTCGGTGGCATGCTCGGCGTGGGGCGTACGCGGGCGGCCAAGGAACGTGACGCCAAACGCCTTCGCGAAGCAAGCGGCGGCGAGGCCTCCGGTGAGCGCCAGCATCGCCGCGGAGAAGACGATGACAAGCCCGGCCGGGCCGTGGAAGCGGCCAGCGCCACCCAGGAGGGCCTGGAACGTGAGCCACTCGCTGACGAACCCGTTGAGCGGGGGGAGGGCCGAGATCGCGATCGCGCCGAGCAGGAACAACCCCGCCGTCCAGGGCATGTGCCGGGCCAGCCCGCCGAGCTCCTCCATGTTGCGGACGTGCGTGCGGCAGAGGACGCTGCCCGCGCCGAGGAAGAGGAGACCTTTGAATGCCGCGTGGTTGACGGTGTGTAGCAGTGCAGCCGTAAGCGCCACGGTCGCGAGGACGCTGCCCGCGTCCTCCCGGCGCCACAGGATCATCGCCAAGCCCACCCCGATGAGGATGATCCCGATGTTCTCGACGCTGTGGAACGCGAGCAGGCGCTTGAGGTCGTGCTGCTGGAGGGCGTAGAGCACGCCGAGCACGGCCGAGGTCGTGCCCAGGATGAGCACGGTCCATCCCCAGGAGGACGGGAGCGGCCCGGCGACCGGGGCGAGGACGTCAAAGGCGAAGCGGAGCATCCCGTAGATGGCGACCTTGAGCATGACACCCGACATCAGCGCGGAGACGTGGCTCGGGGCCGCCGGATGCGCGCGCGGGAGCCAGACGTGGAGCGGGACCACGCCGGCCTTGGTGGCGAAGCCCCCGAACGCCAGGAAGAACAGCATCGTGCGTGTCGTGCCGTCGAGAGTACCGGCGGCCGCGCGAAGAGCCACAAAGTCGAACGCCCCGGCCCGCTCCGTCAGGGCAAGGAAGGCGACCAGGAGCAGCGCCGTCCCTCCATGCGCCATCACCATATAGAGGAGCCCCGCCCGCGCGTTCGCGCCATCCCGGTCGTCGGAGACGACGAGGACGTAGCTGGCGAGCGTCATGCCTTCCCAGCAGAACAGAAAGGTCAGCGCGTCGCCGGCGCAGCAAAGGAACGCCATGCAGCCCAGGAACATGTTCAGGGCGAGCACCTGCGCTGCCTGCCGTCCCCGTCCCGCGTCGGGTGAGTGCGCCCTGAGGTAGGCCGGTCCGTAGATCGCCGCTGCGACGGCGACGAGAGAGATGACGAGCAGGAAGTAGGCTGAGAGCCCGTCCACCGAGAGCGAAAGCCGGGCGAACGGGAAAAGGGCCGGGAGTGGCTGGGTCACCGTGAGTCCCGGCTCGCCGAGCAGGACGCGGAGCGAAAGGCCGAGGCCCGCCACGGCCCCCGCCAGCGCGGCGAGGTGGCCCACACCGAGCGCGAGTCGGCCCGACCACCGTGCCAGCAGGGCCGAAATCGCCCCTGCCCCGTAGCACGCGGCCATCAGTTTCAGGCCCGAGTCGACGTCCATCGAGATGCTACAGGCTCCGCATGAATTCTTCCGCGGGGGCAAGGATAGGACGTTTCTTTCTTCTGAGACTGCAGCGTAACACGCGGCGGCAGGGGGGCAAGTCCCCCGTCATGAACCTCGTGGGGCTTTCCCGCGTGACGGGGAGTCGTCGTGGTGGCCGTCCTCTCAGGCCTCCGCCTTCATCTCCCGGCGCGCCAGCCACAGCCCCGGGAGGAGCGGGAGCAGAAGGGTGAATCCCCGGAACAGCAGGACCGCGCCGACCCCGTGCGTCGTCGAGACGCCCACGAGGCGCAGCATCGCGAGCATCGTCGCATCGAACGTCCCCAGCCCGCTCGGAATGATCGTGATGGTCGCCACCAGCGAGGCGATCACCAGTGCGGCGAACAGTCCCGTGACGCTCGCCGTCGCGTTGAGTGCGGCGAGGCAGACGCCCAGCGTCGCGGCATCGAGCACGAAGATGCCGAACTGGAGCACCGTGGTCTGCAGCAGCAGCGTCTTGTCGTGGAGCGCCTCCTTCGGCGCGTCGTGCAGCTCCTGCAGGAATCCCTTGAGCCCCGGGATGCGCATCAGCAGGCTCCGGACCGGGCCCCGCCGCCCCCGCGAAAGCCAGAGCAGCACGACGATCATCGCACCGATGAGGAAGGTGGCGAGAATAGCGAATGCCAGCATCCGGCGGCTCAGGTCGCCGCTGAGGGCCAGCAGCACCAGCGCCGTCACCAGCGCCAGGCCGTACGCCAGGTGGAAGCCCAGCAGCCCGACCACCACCGCCGATACGCTCGCGCCGTCAGGCACGCCGCGCCGTTTGAGCGCCCGCACCACGAGGAGTGTGCCGCTGAGTCCGGCGGAGGGAACCACCTGATCCATGAACAGCTTGGCGAGTCCGAGCGGGATGAGCTGCCAGAGCGAAGTACGGATGTGCTGCCGCGAGAGGACCCGCTGCCACGCACCGGCGGCGCAGGCGTACGTGCCTATCTGGAGGAGTACGGCGAGGAAGAGCCAGCCGGGGTGCGCATGCTTCAGGAGATCCGCAAATCGGAGCTCTTCCCCCCGCCGCGCGATCACGATGCCCATCACGACCAGCAGCAGGATCCCGCTCAGCCACGCCAGCCAGAGTCGACGAGCCTTGGGTGCGGCCTTCGCCATGGCTTCAGAGGCTCCCGAAAGACGAAAACGCCCGAACCCTGTCGGGATCGAGCGCCTTACCACGGCCTGGCATCACCCGGTTGCCGTCTCCGGGGCCCCTGAGGGCTATGTCTCTGACGCGGGTACTGTAATGGAGGGCCGCCTCCCGGCGCAAGTCCCGACCGCGATTCGCGTCTATCTATCGGAACCGGCGGCGAAATCAACGTTCCGTTGGCCGCCAGTCGACCTTGATGACTTGCGCCTTACTCGCCTTGGCCGCGTTGGTAATGGCATTGAGCATGTTTTGCTGCGCCGCCGGGTTCGGCGAGAGCCGGTTGCATTGCCCCCGTCCCTGGCCGTCAGGGTGATACGCGTCGACGATGTGCTCCTGCCACGCCTGATTGAGTGTGACAAAAGACGTAGCGCTGCTGAACACCTCGGTCAGGTAGTAAATGGGTGGCCCTTGCCCGTTGTCCGGCCGGGTGTACAGGCAGAGGTAGGATATCTCCTGAGGCTTCGGGGCCGGGCTTGCCGGGGGTGCCACGTGCGCCGTCGGTGCGGTGGAAGCGGACGCCGCCGAGCTGGCGGGCGGCGGAGCGCTTGCCGCCGGAGCGGCCTCCTGGCCCGGCGCGTACTTCCAGTCCACCTCGAAGATCTGCTCACCCGCGGTGCCGTTCAGCTGCTCCTTCCGGGCGGCCCTGGCCTCCTGCTCGTTCTTCATCGGGCCGGATTCGCAGCCGCCTCGGAAATGGGTCGGATCGAGTTTGAGGCTCTTGGAGACGAAGTTCGTCCACGCCTGGTTGTAGGTCGTCAAGTTCCAGGCTCCGTCCACCGGGAGCACTTCGCTGACGTACCAGATCTTGTCGTCGGGCGACAGCAACTGGCAGTAGTACCCGGGTCTCTGGTCCGCGGGGGCGGCGGCCGCCTGGCCCGGCCGGTAGGTCCAGTCGACCGGAGTGATCTCGTACTTGTACGCTTTGAACTGATCCACCAACCCGTCAACCGTGGTCTGCCGGAGGGCGGGGTCGGCGGATAGCAGGTTGCAACCCGCCGGATTGAAGAGGAAGCCGGGGTGGAGTCCTTTCAGGTAGTCATGCCATGCCGTCCCAAGGTCCCTCGCGATATTGCCCGGCATCCCCAACACCGCGGTCATGTAGTAGTAATTCAGCGTCTGGCCGGCCTTCCGCACCGCCACGGCTCCGGAGCACACGTACGGCAGGCTGGCCCTCGCCGGCACGAAGATCCAGCCGGTTTCGACGACCGTGTCGCCCCTCCTGCGAAGCTGGGCGACCTGGTCTTTCTGGCCGGCCTGGAGACCTGTGAGGGTCGAACCGGACATGGTGGCCCGGCCGCAGGAGACGTGGTCCTTGAACCCGTACTTAGTCACCAGGAGCTGCGCAAAGCCGGTCTCGACCTCGTCCATCAGCGCGGTCTCGTCGAACACCCCGCTCAGATAGATCGTGTTGTTGACGATGACCGTTTGGCACGACCAATGCCCTGGCTGCGGGGAATCGGCCTGGGCCGCGAGCTCGGGGCCAATCGCAAGCCCTGCGGCCAAGACCAGGACGAGAAGGGGGCCTGGGGAGTTAGGCAGCGGGGGGCAGGAGCACCTCACCTGCTAGGTCTCCGGGCGGCGGGGAAGCCGGTCTGCTTCGCGCGCTTGACCGAGCACCCGCTCGGTGAAATCGAGCCGCTCTTGCACTTCGCCCAACTCGCGTCGCACTTCCCCGACCTCGTCCCGAAGCGCCGCGGTCTCGACCTCGCTTCCCTTGTCCAGCGCGCCCGGAAGCGACCGTGCCTCCGCGAGCCGTATCCGGCGCTGCGCCCACAGCCCGAACGCCAGGGCTAGAGCGGCGTGGGTCGTTGCATGCCAGGGCTCGCCCGGTCGCGCCGCGAACCAGACGGATACCAGATTGGCGGCGGACAACAGCACCAGCACCGCATTCCAAAAGCGCGTCTTGGATGTCACGTTGGGATCCTCGTCGAGTCTGCCTGACTCCTACATAAGCCGCCGCGGGACTCGGCGAAAGCCGGCACTGAATGCCAGCTGACATCGGCGGGGTATGCACGCCCTCGCGGTAAGTACTGCAAGTTGCTGGGAATTAACGGGTTATGCGGCCCTTAATGCCTCGCCGTCACCTTCGCCCTGAGCTCCGCGAGCCAGTTCTCCACGTACACCACCGTCCCCGGCCCGGCGTCGCTGGGCTCGCGGATCATCAGGAAGTGGCGGTCGTCCGGCGCCACGTCGTATTGCGCCCGGTTCCGCGCGCTGCGGTAGCCGGTGAGGGAAAAGAGCGGCCGCGGCGTGCCGGCCACGAACGTCGCCCCGGGCGCGATGTCGACCGCCATGAGCTGGCTTCCACCCTTGTAGAACAGCTCCCGCCCGCTGTGCGCCCAGCGTGGCTCGGTGCCGCCGTCGCGCGAGACGACGTGGGTCGATGCCGCGCCCGGAAACGGCGTGACGTGGACCTCCCGTTTCCCCGAGGCCAGCGAAACGTAGGCAAGCCAGCGGCCATCCGGCGAGAGGGCGACCTCATTGCTGTTGCTCTTCTTGACCACCAGGGGCACCAGGACGGTGTCGCCCGTCAGGCGTCGGGCACGGATGTGACCGATGCTCCCCTCCTCGTCGGAGCGCACCACCAGCCACTGTCCGTCGCGCGACAGCTCGGCCTCCCACAGCCCGAAGGTGTGATGCAGCAGCAGCTCAGGTGGCGAGCTGGCGTCCACCGGCACCCGGTAGATGTCGTAGTCGTCCTGGTTGCCGCTGCCGCGCATGTTGGACAGGAAGGCGATGGCCCGGCTGTCCGGCGTCCAGGAGGGGCGCCAGTTCACCGTCCCGCTCTGGCTCAGCTTCTGGCGGACGCCATCGGATCGCCGGATCCAGAGCTGGGTCGAGCCGTCGCGGACACTCACGGCCAGCGTCCGACCATCGGGCGAGAGGGCGGGGTATTCGAAGTCCGCCCGCCAGGTCGAATCGACCGGCTCGGCCTTGCCGTCGCGCGCCACCCACATCAGCTCGTTCAGGGTGCCGCCCCCGCCCCGGACCGTGTACAGCGCGCTGCCCGAGGCGGACAGATTGAAGCCGACCGGCGCGACGTCCTCGAGCACCGGCACCACCCCGGAGGTCAACACCAGCCGCTTCGGGTCGAACCCCGCGGCGTACAGCCCGCCGGCCCGGTCGGTGTAGAGCAGGTGGCCGGTGGGAGAGTACCAGGCCCCGGCGGCGTTCGGCACCAGGACCCGGCCGCTGTCCGCTCTGAAGTCGAAGACATTCACCGAAGATTCGATGCCGCAGTTGCCCGGGCAGGCTGTGTACAGGACGCCCCGGCTGCCAGGCAGGGGCTGGAGCGTCGCGATGTTGATTCGATACTCTGCGGTGTTGGGTCGCACCGCGCGGTCTTCGCCGCCCTGGGCGGAGACCCGGCGCAGTCCCTGGTCCTCGCCCACGAACACGATCGTCCCGTCATCCAGCCACGCCCCCGCGAGATAGCCGAGGTTCGAGGTGGTCGCGAGGGTCACCGAGCCCCCGCCCGCGGCGGGAACCTTGCGCAGCCGCCCATCGGCCGAGAAGTACCCGATCCATGCTCCGTCGGGTGAGAAGAACGGCGAGACCGCCCCCTCCGTCCCCGCGATCGCGGTGGGCTCGCTCTCGTCGCGGCGCTTGCGCAAGAGCTGGATGCCGTCCCCCACCGAATCCGCGAACACGATGCTCGAACCGTCCGGCGCGATGGCTGCCTGGGTGGCCAGCCGATCGACGCCCGGGGCGAGAAACCGTCCAAAGGTGTTGTGCCACAGCTCGACCTTTTGCCGGCTGGTCATCGGCGCGGGCGACGGGCGCAGCCAGCCCCAGAGGGCGATGGCGGAGGTCAGGACGAGGGCAATACCGAGGGTCCGCGAGACGGTCGAGACGGTCGAGACGGTCGAGGCGGGCAAGGCGGACCGACTGGCGCGCCGCGGTCCGCCGGTCCGCCCGCCCGCCGGTCCGGCCAGGGCATCCGCAAACTCCTTCGCCGTCGCAAACCGATCCGCCGGCAACTTCTCCAGCGCCGTCAGCACCGCCGCTTCTACGTGCGGAGGAATCGTGTGCCGCTGACTGGTCATTCCCCGCGGCGCCTCGGTCAGCACCTTGGCGACGATCGCCTGCGCGGTGCTCCCGGTGAACGGCGGGTCGCCGGTGAGCATCTCGTACAGCATGCAGCCGAGGGCGTAGACGTCGCTCCGGCCGGTGATCTCCCGCTCCCCCATCGCCTGCTCGGGGCTCATGTAGTGCGGTGTACCGAGGGACATGCCGGTCTCGGTCATCCGGGTGCCGCCCGCCGTCGAGACGGCCAGGGCGATGCCGAAGTCGGCGACCAGGGCCGAGCCGTCGTGCAGCAGGATGTTTTCGGGCTTGATGTCGCGGTGGACGACGCCGTGGCGGTGGGCGTAGTCGAGCGCTCCCGCAACCTCGGTGGCGATCCGCATCGCGTCGGCGATGGCGAGCTGCTTCTCGCGGCTGAGCCTGTCCCGGAGCGACTCTCCCTCGACGAACGGCATCACGTAATACGCCGTGCCGTTCACCTCTCCGCTGTCGATCAGGCCGAGGATATGGGGGTGCTGCAGGGTGGCGATGGTCTTGATCTCGCGCAGGAAGCGCTCGGCGCCGATGACGGCGGCGAGCTCCGGGCGGAGGACTTTGATGGCGACCTTGCGGTCGTGCTTCGGATCATGGGCGAGGTAGACGGTCGCCATGCCCCCCTGGCCCAACTGCCGCTCGATGCGGTAGCGGTCGCCGAGGGCGGTGTGAAGCTGATCGAGTGGATCGGGCAAATCTGCCGCCGGAGGGGGGACTCTAAGATGAGGCGCGCAGGCGCCGCCCGCCAGCGGCCGCGCGGTTGGGGCGCGGACGACTGGTTCGTCCGTCGAGGCTGAGCCCCGTCAAGCCTCCTTCGCTCCCGGAGGTCTAACTCCGACTGTCTGGCTGGTGGGGGAGCTTACGGCCTCACCCCGCGACCGCCCGTACCTCCACCTCGTGCCGATCCCCGTCATCCAGGAGCGGAATGCCTCCGGTCGGGACCACGACACCGTCGACCGTCACCGCTGTCGTTCCCCACGCCGCTCCGGTCTCGTTCCGCAGCGTGATGCTGTAGCGGCTTCGGCCGTGGCGGTACTCGATCGCGTATTCCCGCCACGCCGCGGGCGCCCGTGGCGTGATAACGAGCTGGTCGCCCCGCTTGCTGAGACCGAGGATTCCCTCGAGCCCCACGCGGTACATCCAGCTCGCCGAGCCGGTGTACCAGGTCCAGCCGCCCCGGCCGACCTGTCCGGCCGCGGTGTAGACGTCGGCCGCCACGACGTATGGCTCCACCTTGTAGGTCGCGACCTCGGCCGGGGTACGTGCGTGGGTGAGCGGGTTGAGCATCTGGAACAGCTCGAAGGCGCGGTCGCCGTCGCCCCGGAGCGCCGTGGCGAGGACCGCCCAGAGGGCGGCGTGGGTGTATTGCGCGCCGTTCTCGCGGACGCCAGGGA
>JBGQIW010000109.1:0-8301 GCA_041498715.1 Gemmatimonadota bacterium
ACGCTCGACCGTCAGCTCCGCGACTTCCAGCGGGGGCCCAGTCACATCGCGATCGTGGTGGACGAGTTCGGTGGGACCGCGGGTTTGGTGACGCTCGAGGACATCCTCGAGGAGATCGTGGGCGAGATTCGCGACGAGTACGACACCGACGAGGTGGCGCCGATCCAGGAGCTGGGCGACGACGAGTGGCGGGTGCAGGGAGGGACGGCGCTGGCCGAGCTCGAGGCAGCGCTGGGCCACCGCTTCGATCGGCAAGACGTGAGCACGGTCGGGGGACTCGTGCTCGCCGAGCTCGGCCGGGTGCCGCGCACCGGCGAGCTGCTGGAGCTGGACGGGTTCCAGCTGACGGTGGAGCAGGTGGTCCGCCGGCGAGTGAAGCGGGTCTCGGTGCGCCGGGTTCCCGTCCCGGCCAGCACGCCGGCGCCGGAGAGCGCATGATCTGGCTCGTCGTCGGTGCCGGGCTCATCCTTGCGGTCTTCGGGGCCACGGCGGGCGGGGCGCTGATCGCGCTGAGCCGCACCGAGCTCGCCCGGGTCGTCTCCCGGCGCTTGCGCGGAGCGACCCCGTCCATGGCCACGTTGGGCCAGATCGACTTCCATCTCACCGCGGCGTCGGCCACCACGTCTCTCGGTGTGCTGCTCCTCGGCGCCGCTACCCCGGCACTGCTGGTCGGCTCGGGGGCGGTGCGGTCGCTCCTGTTCCTCCTGCTCGTGGCGGTGCCGTTCGTGCTCTTCAGCGGCTACTTCATCCCCCGCTGGCTCACCCAGTCGCTGCCGGAGGGGCTCACCGACCGGCTGATCCCGGGACTGCGCCGGTGGTCGTCGGTGCTGAGCGTGGTGCTCCCGGCGCGCGCCGCCGACCGGCCCCGCGACCTCCGCTCCATCTGGCGGGAAGGGGCGGCGGTCGGGCTTACTACCGACGGCGAGCTCGCGCTGGTGGGCGGGGTCATGACGTTCACCCAGCGCCCGGTCCGCGAGGTGATGACGCCCCGCACCGAGCTGGTCGCGATCGCCGAGGATGCGGCTCTCGCGGACATCACGCAGGTCTTCGCCCAGAGCGGCTACAGCCGGATTCCGGTGTACCGGGGTACGCTGGATGAGATCATCGGCATGCTGCACGCGTTCGACCTGTTCAAGCTGCGTCCGGGTGACCCGCTCCCGATCCGCCCGGTGGCGATGGCTCCCGCGAGCCGGAGCTGCGGCGATCTTCTGCTCGACATGCAGCGGGAGCGGCGCCACCTCGCCATCGTGCTCGACGAATTCGGCGGGACCCTGGGCATCGTAACTCTCGAGGACCTGCTGGAGGAGCTGGTGGGCGAGATCTTCGACGAGCACGACGAGGACGTCCAGGCCGCGCCCGGCGCACCGCCGCCGATCCTCGAGATCGACGGCGCGGCCCCGGCGCTCGCGGTCGCGGAGCGGTTCGGCGTGACGCTGCCCTCGGGGCAGGCCACGACCATCGGCGGCCTGGTGGCCGAGCTGGCGGGGCGCATCCCGAACGCGGGCGAGCGGTTCACGATGCACGGGCTCGAGTTCGACGTGCTCCAGGCCTCCCCCACCAGAATCGAGCGGCTGCTCATCCGACCCGGTCCGGCGTCCGCTGTGCCGCTCGCGCCGTGATCGCGTGCGCGCCCTCATCGTCTTTGTTCGACTGCTGCCCTTCGTCGTCGGATTCCTCCGGGACCGCCGGCGGTTCATCCTCTTCGGTGCGCCGCTCCTGTCGAGCGAGGCGCGCCACCGGGACCGCGCCGAGCGCCTGACCCAGACCCTCGCGGGTCTCGGCCCTACCTTCATCAAGCTGGCACAGGTCTTCAGCGCTCGGGCGGACATCCTGCCCGAGCCCTACCTGACCGCCATCGGTACCCTGACCGACCAGGTCCCGCCGCTGGCGCCGGGCGTGGCCGAGCAGGTGATCGCGGTCGAGCTTGGTGCCGAAGTTGGAGCCGTGTTCGAGCGGTTCGAGACCGAGCCGCTGGCCGCGGCCTCCCTCGGCCAGGTGCACCGCGCTGTCTACGGCGGCCGCGAAGTCGTGGTGAAGGTGCTTCGGCCGGGCGTGGAGGAGACCGTGCGCCAGGACCTCGCGATCTCCTTCCGGATCCTCTTCCTCGTCAACCTCCTGTTTCCGAACCATCACACCCGGGCCATCACCACCATCGTGACCGAGTTCGCCAAGCGGATCTCGGCCGAGCTGGATTTCCGGGAGGAGGCGCGCAACGCGGAGGTGCTCCGCCGCAACTTTGCGCAGGAGCCGCGGGTGGTGATCCCCGAGGTGGTCGTGGGGCTCACTCGGCAGCGGGTGCTGGTCCTGGAGTACGTGGCGGGCACCCGCATCGACCGGTTGCGGGAGCGGCTGGCCGCCGGGGAGCTGTCGATCGACGCGCTGATGGCGACGATCATCGAGGTCTACATCAAGATGATGCTCGAGGACGGGTTCTTCCACGCGGACCCGCACGCGGGCAATCTCCTGGTGGATACGCGCGGCCGCCTGGTGATGCTCGACTTCGGAATGGTTCTCCAGGTCGAGCGGGAGACCCGCGCGCGCATGGTGCGGACGGTCGCGGCCGCGGTGCGGCAGGACGTGGACGGCGTGATCAACGGCTTCTACGAGCTGGGGATTCTGGACCCGGACGTGGACCGCGGGACCGTGCGCGACGCGGCGCAGGAGCTCATGGCCGTGGCGCTCCGGAACGACGTCTCGCCCCGCCAGATGCAGCGGATCGTCGAGCACGTGCTCCGTACGTTCTACGACTGGCCGCTGATGCTGCCCTCGGACCTGGTGTACTTTGGCCGGGCCGCGGTGCTGGTCGAGGGGATCGGGCTCCGCTACGAGCCGGAGTTCAACCTGGTGTCCGCCGCGCGCCCGGTCGTCGCTCGCTCGGCCGCCCGGCTGGTGCAGGGGCTGCTCGGGGGCGACGGCCGCCCGCGCGTCACCGAATGGGGGCTGGACGCCGCCGCGACGGTGCGCACCGTGCGCGACCTGCTGCGCCGAGTGGAGCGGGAGGAGCTCCGCGTGCGCTGGCATCCCCGCGACACGGTCGAGCTGCAGCGCTTTCTCGCCCAGCAGGTGCGCCGGGGTCTGCTGGCCGTTTTCGCGCTGGCCGTCGGCGTGATCGCGAGCATCGTGTACGCCGCGAGCCACCGGCTCGAAGTGCTCGCGCTCGGTCTGCTGATCTCGGGGGGGATGTTTGCGGTGGTGTTCGTGCTGCCGAGCCACCTGTTCCAGAACCCGTTGCGGTTCCGGAGACGATGGCCGGGGAGGGGGGGTAGGTAGGAAGCGATTAGCCATTAGCCATTAGCCTTTAGCTAATGGCTAATGGCTAACGGCTAACGGCTACTCGCTACTTCTGCTTCGCGATGACCTTGTCCTTGATCTTTCCGTACACGCCCTTCGGCAGGACCTTCTTCGACACCAGCTCATCCTTGCGGGCGTACGGGCGGCCCTTGATGATCTTGTCCGCGTAGGCGGTGCCGATGCCCGGCAGCGCCACGAGCTGATCGCGAGTGGCCGTGTTCAGGTCCAGCTGGTCGGCTGCCGGCGCGGCATTCTGGCCGGTCATCTTGTCCGTCTTGGCCATCTTGTCCGCGGCGGCGGGAGCCGGCGCGGCGGGGGCGGGCTTCGCCTGCGCTGCAAGTGGGGCAACCGCAAGCGCGGCGAGGAGCGGGGCGAGCAGGAAAGTCTTCCGGAACGACATGCGACGTTCTCCGAGGGAGGGGGTCGCCCTGTTGCTCTGCAGGCGGCGTGCCTACGCCCCGGTGTGCCGCCTGGGCGGAAGGCCCCAGCGCTGCACCATGCGGGTGAGCGTCCGCCGAGAGATTCCCAGAATTCTCGAGGCTTCCTCCCGGCTGCCGCCGGTAGCATCCAGCACCCGCATCACGTGCCGCCGCTCGATCTCCTCGAGCGAGAGAAGCGCCGTGGGGGCCTGGGCCGACACCGGTGCCTCGTGCTCCGTCTCGACCGACGGCGTCTCCGCCGGTCCGCCGCCGGGGCGGACTTCCGCGGGCAGGTGCTCGGGGCCGATCACGTCCTGCTCGGCCAGCACCAGGGCGCGCTCCAGCACGTTCTGCAGCTCGCGGATGTTCCCGGGCCAGTCGTACGCCAGGAGTCGCCGCTGCGCCTCCGGATCCACCGCCACGGGGCCGCGTCCGTGACGCTCGGTGAGCTCGCGAAGAAAGTGATCCATCAGCAGTGGAATGTCCTGCTTGCGGCCGCGCAGGGGCGGCAGGTGCAGCGTAACCACGTTGAGCCGATAGTAGAGGTCTTCGCGGAACTTGCCCGCACGGACCAGCGCACCGATGTCCCGGTGGGTCGCAGCGATGATACGCACGTCCACCTTGACCGGCGTCTCCGATCCCACCGGGACGATCTCGTGCTCTTGCAGTGCCCGCAGCAGGCGGGCCTGGAGGGCGGGGGAGATGTCGCCGATCTCGTCGAGGAACAGCGTCCCGCGATCGGCCTCGCGGAAGAGACCGGGTCGGGCACCGGCCGCGCCGGTGAACGCGCCGCGAAGGTGCCCGAACAGCTCGCTCTCGAGCAGCCCCTCTGCCAGGGCCGAGCAGTTGACGGCGACGAAGCGCCGGGTGCTGCGCTCGGAGTAGCCGTGGATCGTGCGCGCCACCAGCTCCTTGCCCGTGCCGGTCTCGCCGAGAAGCAGGACCGTGGCCTGGGTCGGCGCCGCGCGGGCCAGGGTCTTCATCACCTCGATGATGGGCGGGCTGTGCCCCACGAGCGCCGGCCCCTCTTGGGCGGCGCCGCTCCGCCGGGCGCCGTTGCCGCGAAGCTCCCGGCTCGCCGTCGCGAGGCGCCGGCGCCCCAGCGCCCGCGAGAGCGTCTCCCGCAGCGCTGCGATGTCGTACGGCTTGCTCACGAAATCGTAGGCGCCCGCGCGGATCGCCTCGCCGGCCGCGGTGGCGTCGCCGAACGCGGTCAGCACCAGCACCAGCGCGTCGGGTTCCCGCTCGCGCACGATCTTCAGCAGGTCGAGCCCGTTCCGCTCCGGCATGCGGAGGTCGGTGAGGACCGCGTCGAACGGCCCTTCCCGCTCCAGCTTGGCCAGCGCCTCGTCCACCGACAGCGCCGCGGCGACGCGGTACCCGTCACGCTCCAACACCTCGGCGAGGAGGCGACACGCCGCTTCGTCGTCGTCCACCAGCAGGACGCTGGTCTCCTCCGCCGTGGGTACGACCGTCATCTCAGTTCTCCTCCGCGCTCGCCAGGGTGAGCCGCCACCGCGTTCCGGCCTCGCTCGGCATGTGCTCCAGGTCGCCGCCGAGTCCGCGGGCGAGCCGGCGGCTCACGGCCAGACCGAGTCCGCTCCCGCCGGCGCCCTTGGTCGTGGTGAATGCGCGGAACAGATTGGCCCGGGCGTCGGGATCGAGCCCGGGGCCGTCGTCGACCACTTCGATGTACGCCCGGCCCACGGCCGTGCCGGTGGCGACGGTCACCCGACCCCCCGGGCCGAGCGCCTCGATCGCGTTCTTGATCAGGTTGAGCAGGATCTGCTCGACCTGGGCCGGATCGCAGACCGCGCGGGCCGGCCGCCCG
Source organism: Gemmatimonadota bacterium (assembly GCA_041498715.1). Lineage (GTDB taxonomy): Bacteria > Gemmatimonadota > Gemmatimonadetes > Gemmatimonadales > GWC2-71-9 > DASQPE01. The sequence continues at coordinate 5,542 of JBGQIW010000109.1, forward strand.
GAGGCGGCCTGCAGGTGTGCCCGCACGCCCGCGTCCGCGAAGGAGGGCTCCAGAAACCGGAGCATGCGCTCGGCGATCTCCTGGAGATCGGAGCTGCGCACGTAGGGCTGGGGCCAGCGCCCGCGGTCGAGACCCGCGCGCACAATGCCGGCGACCCGATCCACCTGGGTCAGCAGCAGTCGCACCCGGTCCACCGCAGCCGGCTGGCGAGCCGCCTGGAGGTCGTCGCGCAGGAGCTGCAGATGCCCGCTCACCGTGTTGAGCGGCGTGCCGATCTCGTGCGCGAAGGACGCGGCGGTCTCCTGCAACAGCGCCAGCCGGTCGAGTCCGCGGGCGCGCTCCTGCAGCGCCAGGAGGGCTGCGCGCGACTGGCTTTCCCGCTCCCGCTGCGCCAGCGCTTCGCGGAGCTGATTGTAGCGGCGGGCCAGCGTCCTGAACTCGAGCGGCCCCATCTCCGGGGCGGGTGGCGCCCCCTCGGCGCCGCCGTGAGCGCCGGCCATGGCGTAGCCCAATGCGGCCAGCGGGCGGCCCACCCACTTCCGGGTGAGCAGAGCGACGCTGAGCGCCACCAGGAGCGCGGCGATGAAGGCGGCGAGATACGCGCGCTGGCGCTCGACCCGGTTCCACGCCTCGAGTCGTCTGGTCGAGACGCCGATGTCGAGCACGCCGTAGGGCACTCCCTTGCCCAGCGGCGTCGCCACCTGCCAGCCGGGCTGCCCGTCCTCCATCGGCCGGACGATCATCGTGCGCCGCGCCAGCGCGAGCGCGTCGGCGTCGTCGGGCGGCCGGACCAGCTCGCTGTCGCTCGACGCCACCAGCGCGAGCGTCGGCCCCCGCGACAGATACACCCAGGCATGGCGCGTAGGCCCGAGCCGGTGCAGCGCCTCGGCGTCGAGTCCTTCGGCCAGCGAGTCCGGATCGCCGGTGGGCGCGATCTCCGTGAGCAGCACCGAGATCGTGTTGGCGAGCGACATGGCATCGTCGCGGAAGTCTTCGAGCCGGGAGCGGGCCGACCAGGAGAGCGCGATCTCCGTGGCGCCGAGCACCAGGAGCAGCGCGAGCGCGGCGGTGAGGATCGCGAGCCGCTGCGCCAGCCCCATGGCAGGGCGCCCTGCCGTCTCTGCGGCGACGGCGAACGCTGGATGGCCCACCAGCGGCTCGGCGTTCACGCCCATGGTCACGCGGCCCCCACGCTCTCCGCCCGTTTGGCGCTAAGACTGCGCAGGCCTTGGGCGCCGACGAGCGCGACGCCGATCGCGATCACCGGCAGGACCTGCACCGCCTGAAGGGCGAGCCCGGCCGCCAATGCCTGGTCCTCGGCGATGCCGAACGCCAGCATGCCGAGCACGAGCGACGCCTGCAGCACGCCGACGTTGCCCGGCGTCACCCGGAAGAAGCCGCCGAGGTTCGCCGCGACGAGCGCGACGAGCGACACCGCGGCGGAGGTCGAGACGTGGGTGGCGCCGATGGCCCAGTGATAGGTGATCCACTGGGCCACCCAGTTGACTACCGCGAGCGCGAGCGGCGCGACCAGCCTCGCCGGCTCGATGGCTCCGCTCGGTCCCTGGAGCTGCGGCCGCCACCCGGCGGGAAGCAGCCCGGCCAGCCGGGGCCATATTCCGAACACCGTGAGCAGCACCAGCAGCGCCAGCACGAGCCAGGCGCTCACCTCGAGCGTCCGGAGCCAACCGTTGGTGGGGATCATCGCGAGCGCGACCGCGAGGAACAGCACCAGGGCTACCGCCTCGATCACGCGAGCCCAGACGAGCGACCAGATCGCGGCGCCGACCGGCACGCCGTCGCGGCTCGCGGCCACCTGGATCCGCGCGGCCTCCCCGCTCACGGCCACGCTCACCGAGTTCACTGCCGCCCCGACGAACGTGGCGGCCTGCGCGGTCCGCCACCGATGCGCCGCCGCCGGGCGGAGCAGGAGGTGCCAGGCCCAGCCCTTGGCCGCGAGGGATACCAGATTCGCGACGCTGGCGGCGGCCAGAAGCCACCAATCGGCGTCGACGATGGTGTCGACGGTCCCGGCCCAGGGGAAGCTCAGAGCGAAGCGAACGGCCAGCACCGCGCTCACGAGACCGAGCAGGACGAACAGCCAGCGGAAACGCTTCATGCAGTCAGAAGGTCGGTGACCGGGCGAAACTCGTAGCCGGCGGCGCGCACGTCGTCGATGATCCCCGGGAGGGCCTCGGCGGTCTGCTGCCGGTCTCCCCGCGGATCATAGCCGTCGCCGTCGTGCAGCAGGAGGATGGCACCGGGGCGGAGCTTGGCCAGCATCCGCCGCCGAATCTCGGCTGCTCCCGGCCGATCGGTGTCCCACACCCCGAACGTCCAGCCCATCACCCGATAGCCGAAGGGCCGAACCGCGCGAAAGACGAACGGATTGCGGTACCCGTGCGGCGCCCGGAACATCCGGGGCGTGGCACCGGTGACCGTCTGGATCGTCTCATGGGCTTCGCGGACCTCGCGCTCGATCCGGCGGAGGCCGAGGCGATGCAGCTTTACGTGGGACTGGGTATGGTTGCCGACCGCATGTGCCGCGGCCACCCGGCGGGCGAGCTCGGGGAAGAGGGCCGCGTGCCGCCCGACGACGAAGAACGCCGCCGGCACCGCCTTCGCCGCCAACGTGTCGAGAATGGCCGGCGTGGCCTCAGGATTGGGCCCGTCGTCGAACGTGAGGTAGACGCTCCGGCTCCGCGGACCCCGCCCGGTCACGGGACCGAAGAGGCCGTTGTTCGGCTCCAGCGCGCCAAA
>JBGQIW010000110.1:0-8292 GCA_041498715.1 Gemmatimonadota bacterium
CGGGTAGGCCTTCCACCGTTCCGCGTCCCGGTCCGACAGCTCGCCGTCGTCCCGGAGCAGGTTGATGACCGTGTTGCGCCGCTGGATGTTGAGATTGGGGTTGCGCCGCGGGTTGTAGCGCGACGGCGCCTTGGGGATCGCGGCCAGCGTGGCCGCCTCGGCGAGATTCAGGTCGCGCACCGACTTGCCGAAGTACCGCTGGGACGCGGCCTCGACCCCATAGGCCCGGTTGCCCAGGTCGATCTGATTGAGATAGAGCTCGAGGATCTTGTCCTTGGGATACTTCTTCTCGATCTCCTGGGCGACCTTGATCTCGCGCAGCTTCCGCCGCAGCGACTTGTCCCGGCCGCTGATGTCCTCCGGCCAGAGATTCCGGGCCAGCTGCATCGTGATCGTGGAGAAGCCTTCGGCAAAGCGGAGCTTGAACACGTTGGCCCGGATCGCGCCGGCGACCCGGAGCCAGTCGATCCCCTCGTGCTCGTAGAAGCGCTTGTCCTCGGTGGCGATGAACGCCGCCTTGACGTAGGGCGACATCTGCGGCAGCGGGACGACCGTCCGGCGCTCGAGGCCGAGATCGGTGATCAGCCTGCCGTCGGCGGCGTAGACCTTGGAGGCCTGATTGGGGTCGTAGCGGTCGAGGCCTTCGATGGACGGGCAGGTGTTGCCGGCACAGGCCCCGGTCCAGGCGGCGAGCACCACCGCACCACAGAAGGTGACGAGGGCCAGAAAGCCGACGAGAGCGCTGCGGCGGAGCCGGGGCGTGCGCCAGGCCCGGGTGACCTGCGAGGTGAGCCGGCGGAACATGCCGCAAAGTAGCCGGTCGGACCGGGGAGACAAAGGCGGGTTTGCCGCATTCCGATTACGCTTTACCCATGTCAGACCTCCTCGCCGTCTACCGGGACCGCGGCTTTCTCCAGGACGCCACCCCCGGACTCGCCGACCGTCTCGCGCGGGGCCCCATCACCGCGTACATCGGCTTCGACCCCACCGCGGACTCGCTCCACGTCGGCAACCTGGTTCCGGTCATGGGCCTCGCCTGGCTCCAGCGGGCGGGCGGGACGCCGCTCGCGCTGCTGGGAGCGGGCACGGCCATGGTGGGCGACCCGAGCGGCAAGCGGACCGAGCGGCCCGTGCTCACGGTGGATCAGATCGACGCCAACGCCGGGGCCATCAGAGCGCAGCTGGAGCGGTTCCTCCGCTTCGACAGCGCGAACGCCGCCCGGATGCGCAACAACGCCGCGTGGCTCCGGCCGCTGGGGCTGATGGAGTTCCTGCGTGACACGGGCAAGCACTTCACGCTGAGCTACATGCTGCAAAAGGAGTCGGTGAAAAGCCGGATGGAGACCGGGATCTCCTACACCGAGTTCAGCTACATGCTGGTGCAGGCCTACGACTACTGGCACCTGCTCACGACCGACGGCTGCGAGCTCCAGATGGGCGGGAGCGACCAGTGGGGCAACATCACCGCCGGGATCGAGCTGATCGGACGACGCGAGGGGCGCGCGGTGCATGGGCTCGTCTTCCCGCTCATCACGACCGCCTCCGGAGCCAAGTTCGGGAAGAGCGAGGGCGACAACATCTGGCTCGACCCCGCGCGCACCAGTCCGTACAAGTTCTACCAGTTCTGGCTCAACACCGACGACCGCGATGTCGAGCAGTATCTCAAGCTCTTCACTTTCCTCGAGCTCGGAGAGATCGCGGGGCTCATGCGAGAGCAGCAGGCCGACGCTGCGGCCCGCCCGGCGCAGCGGCGCCTGGCCTGGGCGGCGACGGCGCTGGTGCACGGCGAGGACGAGGCCGAGAAAGCGCGCGTGGCGAGTGAGGCCTTGTTCGGGCGGGGGACCGGCGGTGACGACGGAGACCAGGCGCTGCATGTGATCGCCGAGAGCAGCGACATCCCGGTCGCCTCAATTCCTCGGACCGGGTTCGGCGAGAAAATGCCGCTCGTGGACGTGCTGGTGCGCGTCGGTCTGGCCTCCTCGAAGGCCGACGCCCGCCGGGGGCTCCAGGGTGGCGGGTACTACATCAACGGCGAGCAGGTCGGCGACCTGGGCCGCCACCTCACGCTCGACGATTTCGGCGGGCGGGCGTGGGTCCTGTTGCGCAAGGGAAAGAAGAACTACGTGAAGCTGGTGCTCGAGTGAGCTACCGCTCGGCCCTCACCCCCTCCAGCACCTCCACCACCCGCTCCATCTCCGCCGGCGTGTTGTAGAGGTGCGGACTCAACCGCAACGCCCCTTCCCGCACCGTCGCCACGATCCCAGCCGCCTTGAGCGCGCGGTACGCCCGGGTCGCGTCCGGCATCTCCACGCAGACGATCGCCGACCCGTGGGCGCCCGACGCTGACGTGACCCGAACGCCGGCGCTTTCGGCCCAGGAGAGCACCGGCCGCGTCACCGCCCGGAGATAGGCCTGGATCGATTCGATGCCTACCTCGAGCAGCAGGCCGAGCGAGGCGTTCATCCCGGCGAAGTCCTGGAACGGCAGGGTGACCAGCTCGTAGCGCCGCGCGTCGGCGCGCAGGGTGGTGCCGTAGGCGGTCAGGCGCGTGAAGTCGTCCGTCCCCTCGTATGCGAGCCAGCCGACGTCCGCCGGCGGCATCGTCTGGATCAGCTCCCGCCGCACATACACGAATCCCGAGCCCCAGGGCGACAGGAGCCACTTCTGCGCCCCGCAGGCCAGCACGTCCACCGGCGTTGCGCGGACGTCCACCGGGATCTGGCCGAGCGCCTGGATCGCATCCACTACGAGGAGCGTGTCGGTCATGCGGGTGACACGCGAGAGGCCGCCCAGGTCCACGGTGTACCCGTTATGGAACTGCGTCAGCGACACCGCCAGCACCCGCACCCGCGGATGGGCGACGCGCTGGAGCATGTAGGCCTCGTCCGGCCAGCCCTCCGCGGTGGTGGGTGCGATCTCGACCTCGATGCCGCGCTCCCGGAGCGCGAGCCAGGGATAGACGTTGGCCGGAAACTCGCGGTCGCTCAGGAGCACGATGTCCCCCGGCTCGAGCGGGAGCGCGCGCGCGGCGAGGTTCACACCGAAGCTCGTGTTCGTCGCCAGCGCGATCTCCTCCGGCTCGGCGTTGATCAGCGTCGCCGCGAGCTTTCTCGACTCGGTCAGTGTGGCGTAGAGCACCTTGTCCGGAAGCCGGTGCGGTGCCGCCCGGAGCGCGGCGAACTCCTCCACCACGCGCCGAGCCCGCTCCGGCAGCGGGCCGATGCCGGCCGCGTTGAGATAGATCGTCTCCGCCGTCCAGGGGAACTCGGTGGAGCGGAGCTTGACGGGTGAGAACTGCGCCCTCGAGCCGATCACGTCAGGCTCCGCTCACCGCTCACCTCGGATCTTCGGATCGAACGCCTCGCGCAGCGCGTCGCCCACCAGGTTGAAGCCGAGCACCGCGAGCCCGATCGCGATGCCGGGCGCGAAGCTCACCCACGGCGCCACCCGCAGCAGATCCCGCCCGTCCGCCACAATCGCCCCCCAGCTCGGCGTGGGCGGCTGCGCCCCCAGTCCGACGAACGAGAGCGCCGCCTCCGCCATGATCGCCCCTGCGACACCAAGGGTGGCCGCGATCATCACCTGGGCCCGGACGTTCGGGAGCAGGTGGCGCCACAGTACCCGCCGGTCCCGGGCTCCGAGCGCCCGGGCGGCAACCACATACTCCGAGCCCTTGAGAACCAGCACCTGGCTCCGGACGATGCGCGCCATCCCGGCCCATCCGACGACGCCGATGACCACGAAAATGACCGGCAGCGAGGGCCGCACGGCAGCGGCGACGGCGATGAGCAGCAACAAGGTCGGAAAAGCCAGGGTCACATCCACCAGGCGCATCACGGTCGCGTCCACCCACCGCTGGTAATAGCCTGCCACCAGACCCAGCAGCACGCCCAGACTCACCGCCACGGTCTGAGAAATGACCCCTACGAGGAGTGACAGTCGGGCCCCGTAGAGGACACGGCTCAGCACGTCCCGACCCTGGGAGTCGGTCCCCAGCAGAAAGCGGCCGCCGGGTCGTTGGAGGTAGGCGTTCTGCAGGTCGCCGATCCGGGGATCGTGGGGGGCCAGCCAGGGGGCGAATGCCGCTGCGGACACCACCACCGCAACCAGGACCACCCCCAGTCGGAAGAACCAGTCGGTTCGCCACCGGTCCAGGATCACTCCGAACGCGGTAGCGCCCTGGAACGCCGGGGTACCGACCGGTGTTTGCGCTTCAGGAGGCACGGTGACTGGCTGCAAGTTCTGGCGTTAGTTGGCGATAACCGGGAATTGGCACCCGGATTGCAAGGTCAGGTAATGGACATCGGTCGAGGCAAGCGTGAAACAGACGACCCAGTTTTCGGTGGTGCTGAGCGGTGGCGGCCTGAAGGGGCTGGCCCACATCGGCGTGTTCCGGGCGCTCGAGGAGAGCGGCCTCACCCCGGATCTCGTCGTCGGGTCGAGCATGGGCTCGCTGATCGCGGCTGCCTGGGCGTCCGGGATGCCCGCGGCCGAAATGGAGAGCCGGGCCCTCAAGGTCGAGCGGCGACACGTCTTCAAGGTGGCCCACCGGGACATGGCGCTCCGGCGCATGCAGTCGCCGGCCGTCTACCGGCGGGAGCCGCTGGAAACGCTCATTTCGAGCATCGTGGGCCGGCGCACCCTGGGGGACATCCAGCGCCCCCTCCTCGTCAACACCGTAGACCTGGGATCCGGCCGCCAGGTGGTCTGGGGTCCAGGGTCTGGGTCGAACGACGTTGCCCTGGCCGACGTGGTGTTCGCCTCCTGCGCGCTCCCCGGCATCTTCCCGCCCCGCGAGATCAAGGGCCGTCAGTACGTGGACGGCGCGATCGTCGAGAACCTGCCGGTGCGCGTGGCCGCGGCGGCGGCACCCTGGCCGATCATCGCGGTCAACGTGGCCGCGACGAGCGTGGAGCGAGAGGGCGGCGAGCTGGAGGGGTTCGCGGCGACCTACATTCGCGGGCTCGAGGTCGTCATGCAGACGCAGATCGAGGCGGGTCTGCGGCACTGGACCGGGCCGCCGCTGGTCCTGCTCCAGCCGCAGGTGGCGCACGTTTCGATGTTCGCGTTCGACCGGACCCCCGAGCTGCTCGAAGCCGGCTACCGCGCCACCCGCGACGCGCTGGACACGCTGGGTGGCCGGCTCGACCGGATCGACCAGGCGCCGCACCCCCGCTGGCCGCCACCGAACGAGCTGCCGATCCGTCCGTCGACCGCGTTTGCGGTGCTGCCGAGCGAGCCCAAGACCGCGGCGTAGACTTCTACCTGCTGGCCAGCTCCCGTCCCGCTTCCGCCGCCACCGCCGCCAGATCTCTCGCCACCCGGTCCCAGTTGTAGTACCGCTCGACCTCCCGCCGCCCCGCTTCACCGAGGCGGCGGGCGAGCTTCGGATCACGCAGCAGGCGGCGGACCGCCTCTGCCACGGCCGCCGGCTGCTCCGCATCCACCAGGAGACCGGTCTCGCCATCCTTGACCGCCTCGGGAATCCCGCCGGTTCGCCCCGCGATCACTGGTCGGCCGGAGCTCGCCGCTTCGGCCAGCGCGATCCCGAATCCTTCGACGCTGAGCGGAGTGCGCCGAGACGCGCCGACGTACACGTCGGCCAGATTGTAGAGCCCGGGCAGGTCCGCGTCCGGCACGCCGCCCAGGAGCCGGACCCGGTCACCCAGGCCGAGCTGCCGGATCAGGTGCTCGAGATCGCGGCGGCCTTCGCCCTCGCCGGCGACGGCGTATCGCACGTCCGCCTCCTTGCCGTCGAGCAGAGCGAGCGCGCGGAGAACCGTGTCGATCCCCTTATGCGGGGCGAGCGGCGACACCGAGAGGAGCCAGCGCCCGCCGCCGAGCCCGTAGCGCGCGCGCACGGCGTCCGTCGGTGCGCCCGGCCGGAAGAACGCCGGGTCGGTGCCGAGCGGCACCACCCGCACCCGGCCCTCCTCGGCGTCCAGCTCCAGCTCCTGCAACAGCACCTCGGCCAGTCCTCGAGTCCATTCGCTGTTGGCTACGAGAACCGCGGCCGCGCCCAGGAGCGCCCGGGCGGTGCGCCGCTTCATCGCGGACCGATGCACCTGATGCTGCAGGACGAGCAGATCGGCGCCGTGGAGGAGGATGCCGAAGGGCGTGCCCACACGCTCCCGCGTCCACTTGGCCGGATACGCGGCGGGGTGGATGTCGCCACACCAGATGAACCGGGCGCGATGACTCCGGGCCAGCACGGCCGCACGGCGGGACCAGAGCAAGAGCCCCTGGAGGGTACGCAACCGCTTGGGCGGCAGGGGCAGCCGATCCACCGGAGACGGCAACGTGGCGTCCACGTCGCCGGCGTCCGGGTGAAACGCGGTCGAGACCACGATTCCCGGAGGTGGATACCGCCGCGCGACCTCGTACATCCAGCGCGAAACGCCCCCGGCCATCGGGGGGAAGGCGAGCGTGAGGAGCAGGTCGGAAGGCACGCCGGCGCGGATCAGCGATGGAGCGTGTAGGGCGAGCGCGGCGGCTGAGGACTCGGCGGCGACGAACCCGGCGCCGGCGAGGCCGGCGTGACCGGCCGCGCCACCAGCACCTCGTGCAGTAGCTCCGTCAGGCGATGCATCAGCGTGTGCTCGCTCAATGCCCGCCGGCGCGCCGCGGTGGCGACCACGGCCGTTTCCTTGGGGCTCTCCAGCATCAGCCGCACGAGCTCCTTGAGCTCGCGCTCGCCCCGGTAGAACAGCGCCTCCGTTTCGGGCGTGAAGTGACGCGCGAGATCACCGCTCTCGTCCACCGCCTGGGGCACGCCGATCGCCGCCAGCTCGAACAGGCGCCGGTTGCAGCCCTCGCCGGCGAGTGCCGGATCCTCGCGGTGGATGTTCACGCCGACGAACGCCCCCGCGTAGGCCCGGACGTAGTCCTCGACGCTCAACCGCTCACCCCGGCAGTAGTCACGCAGCGAGGTGCGCCGCCATCCCGGACCCCAGATCGCGAGCCCGAACCCGACCAGCGTCGCCAGGAACTGCTCCCGGTGCGGCGTGGCCCGCCCCGCGAACACGACGTTGGCGCGGAACTGGTCGCGCGAGCGCATGGGACGATGCACCGAGGGGTCACAACCGTCCGGCAGGTAGACCACGGGCGGGAAGCCGTTGCTGCTGAGCGACTGGCGCGCGGTGCTGCAGCCGACGAACACCGCGTCGAAGGAGGTCCCGGCCGCCTGCAGCACCGCGCACCGGTTGATCGACATCTCCCCCGTCGCCCAGAGGACCCACCGCGCCGGCGACACCCGCCGGAGCGCCGCGATGACCTCGGCCTCGAGCGGAAGCTCGTCCAGGACGAGCACGAACCCAGGGTCGTGGCGGGCGAGGGCCCGCCGGATTCGCGGGGCCAGCGTCGGGATGCCCAACAGCCGGCCCCAGCCGCGGCCGTAGTCGAGGTCGACCAGATCCACCTGGCAGCCGAGCCGCTCGAGCGCGCGGCGGTGAAGCTGGGGATGGGTGAACGACTCCGGCCCGGCGGCGGCGACCAGCAGCACCCGGGCGTCGAAGCGCGACGCCACTACCCTCGCCTCGGCGTGAGGAGCGCGATCGGCAGCACGACCTCCTCGGGCGAGACGCCGCCGTGGAGAAAGGCGCCGCGGTAGCGGGCCTGGTACTCGCGCAGCTTCGTCGGATAGACGAAGAACCGGTCGCCGGTGGCGAGCAGCAGCCGCGTTCCGGGGGTGCGCGGCGGGAGGCCGAAGCTGGGCAGGTCGTCCACCGAGAGAGCGGCCTCCGGATCCTGCGCCCGCAGATCTTCGCCGAACTTGTAGCGCAGGTTCGAGGTCGTGTCCCGCTTGGCGTAGACGGTGGCCGGCGTGTGGCAGTGGATCGAGCCGTGGTCCGTGGTCAGCAGCACCGGCACGCCGCGCCGCTCGGCCTCGCGCAGCGCATCCCAGAGCGGCGAGCGCTCGAACCAGGTGCGGGTGAGGTTGCGGAGCGACGAGGCGTCGCGCGCCACCTCGTAGAGCGTCAGGTTCTCGGTGCGCCCATGCGTTAGCTGGTCGATGAAATTGAAGACCAGGGCCGTCACGCCCGGCTGGGCCAGGTGGGCGGGCAGTCGCTTGAGCAGGCTCTCGCCGTCCGCCGAGGTGAACACCTTTTCATAGCGCACGGGCACCGCGCGGCCGCAGACGTTCTTGAGCTGCTCCACCAGGAACTCGGCCTCGTGGGCGTTGAGGCTCGCCTCGTCCTGGTCTACCCACCACTGCGGGTAGCGCACCGCCAGCTCGGCGGGAAACAGCCCGCTGAAGATCGAGTTCCGCGCGAACGGCGTGGCGGTGGGCAG
>JBGQIW010000111.1:0-8208 GCA_041498715.1 Gemmatimonadota bacterium
CTCCGCCCCCTCCGCGGCCAGATCCGAGAGCGCGCTGGCCGCCGCGCGCCAGCCGATCTCGGCCGGCTCCAGCCAGTCGCGGCGGAAGTGCACGTTCTCCACCGAGACGTCGGTGCTCAGCGCCAGCGTGACACCGTCGACGGGAACGAGCGCGCAGTCGTCGCCCAGCGGACCGGCGGCGGGGCTCAGGGCGCGGGCGATGGCGCGGATGAAATCGAATTCGGGCCCGGGCCCGAGCGCCGGCGAGGTCACACGAGCCCCATCAGACGAGCTGCGGCCGGGCCAGCTCGAACAGGATCGGCGGGTCGGCGGCCGGCCCGGCGACGCGCAGGACCTCCCACTCGCGCCAGAGGTCGGGCAGCGCGGCGACGACGTCCATCGGCCGGAGGCTCCGGGCTGAGACCCGGCGGGCGGCGAGATCCGCGGCGCGGCCCAGAATCTGGGCACCTAGGCCCGCCGCGATCTCGGGCGCGAGCCCCCGCGCGAGGGCGGCCGCCACGAGGCCGGAGAGCAGATCGCCGCTGCCGCCGGTGGCGAGGCCGGGATTGCCGGCTGCGATCGTGAGGAGACCGTGGCCCGGGCGCGCTATCACGGTCGGCACGCCCTTGAGCAGCACGGTGCAGCCGACCTCGTCGGCTCCGGCGGCGGCTGCGCCCCAGGGGTCCACTTCGCGCCGTCCCTCGAGCGCGGGGAAGAGCGTTCGGAACTCACCGGGATGAGGCGTAAGGATGAGTCGGCGGCCCTCGGCGAGCCGGCGCAGCTCGCCGGTTGCTCCCTGGAAGGCGACGAGCCCGTCGGCATCGAGCACGGCGCTCGCCGCGGACTCGAGCAGGCGCGACACCAGCTCCCGCCGCCCCGGGGCCCGGCCCAGGCCGGGGCCGATGGCAACCGCATCGGCCCGCCCCACAAGATCGAGGAGTGCCTCGGTGAGGGGGCTGTCAAAGTCGTGCGCGAGGGTCTGGAGGTCTGGCTCCGCCTGCACCAGCGCGGCCACGGTTTCTGGAGGCGCGACAGCGTGCACCAGCCCGGCACCCGCGCCGAAGGCCGCCCGGGCAGCGAGGCGGACGGCGCCGGTCATGCCCACCGAGCCACCGACCACGACCACGCGCCCGCGCACGCCCTTGTGATCCGTGGCGCGGAGCCGCGGAAGCCACTCGGCAGCGTCGGCGTCGGTGACCAGCGCCGGCCAGGCGGCTGAGGCCGGCGGGTGACCGATGTCCACCACGACGACGTCTCCCACGTCGTCGCGGGCGAGCAGGTGGCCGCGCCGGACGCCGCCGAACGTGATCGAGAGCGCCGCCTGGGCCGCGCCCTGCACGGTGCCGCTCCGCAGATCGACGCCGGTGGGCCCGTCCACCGCGACCACGGGGACGGTGAGATCCGCCAGCCGCTCGAGCAGGTGGGCGATGTTGGGCCGCGGCGGTCCGGACGCCCCGGTGCCAAGGAGCGCATCGACAGCGAGTCCGACAGTCGGCCAAGGCCCGTCGGGCGCCACCTCGCGCACCCCCTCGGCGCGAGCGAGCTCGGCCATGAGCCGCCCCAGGGGGGAGCGGTCCCCCGGCGCGGCGGCGACCCAGACGGGCACGCCGAGCCGGTGCAGCGCGCGAGCCACCACCCACCCGTCGCCCCCGTTGTTCCCCGGCCCCACCGCCACGAGCGCCCCTTGCCCCAGGGCGGGGCCGAAGCGCCGGGCGAGCACGGCGGCGCACGCACGGCCCGCGGTCTCCATCAGGGTGGCCAGCGAGATCCCCGCCGCCTCGGCGGCCTGGTCCCAGGCGGAGGACTCTTCGGGCGACAGGACCGGGATTGTCATAGAGGGAAGCGTAAACCGCAGTTACTTAAAGCTCTGCCCTATCGCCCGGCCAAAGGAGATCTCCCCGTTGTCGATCCGGAGGTTGAACCCGCAGTCGGGGTTGGTGCAGACCCAGGCCTTGTAGGTGATGGGCGCGCCGTCTCGGCCATAGTCGGACAGCGGGATCAGGATTCCTTGCGAGCACTTGAGGCACTTGGGCCAGTCTCTGGCGTCCATGCTCTTGCCTCCCCCGCGCCGCGGTCGCGTCAGCCGCGACGCACCCCCTGCCAGGCATAGGTGTCGGTAAACGCCTCCTGGAAGTCGTACACGCCGGCGAAGTCCTGCTCGCGGTCGCCGGGCTGGGTCACCAGAAGACCGACTTCCACCAGCGTGAACACCACCCGGCCGAGGTCCTCGGTTCGGGTGATGCCCCAGTGCGCGAGCACCTGGCGAGCGAGGAGCCCGAACTGCTCCAGGGCGAGGTCACGGCAGGCAACAGCAAGCTCGGCCCCGGACACGTGCCGCCGCACCGGGAGGCGGGCTTGAACGAACTCGACCGTGGCGAGGACGAAGAGGTAGGCCCGCTCATCGTAACGGCCGCCCCGGGCCCGGATGCGGGCCAGTACATCGTCGGCGAACTGGAGCTCGTTCACGCGGGTCGCTCTCCGGGATCCGTCAGGCGCTGCGTCGGACGCGGTGGCGCGGGGAGCCCGGCTGATACAGCGGGAAAACGCTGCTCATGGACTCGACCTCGCCCTTCACCCGCGCGAGCGTGGCTTCATCCTGCTTGGTGAGAGCGCGGTCGATCAGCTCCGCGATCTTGAGCATCTCCGCGGTGCCCAGGCCGCGGGTCGTCACGGCCGGCGTCCCGATCCGGATGCCGCTGGTGACGAACGGCGACTGGGGATCGTCCGGAATCGTGTTCTTGTTGACGGTGATCCCGGCCTTGCCCAGAATCGCCTCGGCGGCCTTGCCGGTGAGACCCTTGGGCCGGAGGTCGACCAGCATGAGGTGGGTGTCGGTCCCGCCGGACACGATCGCGAAGCCGCGATCGACCAGCGCCTTGGCCAGCGTCCGCGCGTTCTCGACCACCTGCGCCGCGTAGCGTTTGAAGTCGTCGGTGAGCGCCTCGCCGAACGCCACGGCCTTGGCCGCGATTACGTGCTCCAGCGGCCCGCCTTGCGTCCCGGGAAACACCGACTTGTCGATCGCCCTGGCATGCTCGGTGAGGGACAGGATCAGTCCCGCCCGGGGGCCGCGAAGCGTCTTGTGAGTGGTGCTCGTGACCACCTGCGCGTGGGGAATCGGTGAGGGATGCACGCCGCCGGCCACCAGCCCCGCGAAGTGGGCCATGTCCACCAGGAAGAACGCGCCCACCTCGTCGGCGATGGCGCGGAACGCGGCGAAGTCGATGATGCGTGCGTAGGCGCTGCCGCCGGCGATGATGAGCCGGGGCCGTTCCCGGAGCGCCTGCTCCCGCACCTTGTCGTAGTCGATGCGGCCGGTGCTCGGATCCACCCCATAGTGGACCGCCTGCCAGATGACGCCGCTGTGGTTCACCGCTGCGCCGTGGGACAGGTGACCGCCGTGAGGGAGCGCCATCCCCATCAGTTTTTCGCCCGGCTTGATGAGGGCCATGAAAGCCGCGAAGTTCGCCTGCGCGCCGGAGTGGGGCTGCACGTTGGCGTGCTCGGCCGCGAAGAGCTGCTTGAGCCGGTCGATGGCCAGCTGCTCGATCTGATCGATCACCTCGCACCCGCCGTAGTACCGCTTCCCGGGGTAGCCCTCGGCGTACTTGTTGGTGAGCGGCGTCCCCATCGCGTCGATGACGGCGCGGCTGGCGAAGTTCTCGCTGGCGATGAGCTCGAGTCCGTGCCGCTGCCGATTGAGCTCCCGGTCGATGAGTGCTGCCACTACCGGGTCGGCGTCGCGCAGGGAGGCGTTGTGGTCGAGCGTCATCGGGTCTCCTGGTCTATTTTGGCCACTCGGCGCGCGTGGCGACCGCCCTCGAATCTGGTGTCGAGCCACGTCCGCAGAATCTCTACCCCTTCGTCTTCGCTCACGAACCGCGCCGGGAGGACGAGCACGTTGGCATCGTTGTGCTCCCGGGCCAGCCTGGCGATCTCCGGGGCCCACGCCACCGCCGCGCGCACTCCGACGTGCCGGTTGGCGGCATACGACATGCCAAGCCCCGTCCCGCAGAGCAGGACGCCGCGGGCCGCGTCGCCCTGCTCCACCCGCGACGCCACCTCATGCGCGTAGTCGGGATAGTCGACCGATTCCGCCGAGTGGGCCCCCACATCCAGGGGCTGATACCCCAATCGGGCCAACTCGACCTTCAGCCGTTCCTTGAGCGGGAATCCGGCGTGGTCGGCGCCGATCGGGATCACTTCGGGCATCGGGCCTAATCTACAAGAATGCCGTGGAGTCCGCAGCGGGCTTACCGTTTACCGTAGTCGTAGAACCCCCGCCCCGTCTTCCGCCCGAGATCTCCCGCCGCCACCATCTTCCGAAGCAGTGGGCAGGCCCGGTACTTGTCGTCGCCCAGACCCCGGTGCAGCACCTCCAGGATCGCCAGACAGACGTCGAGCCCGATGAAGTCCGCCAGGGCAAGCGGCCCCATGGGATGGGCCATGCCGAGCTTCATGACGGTGTCGATCGCCTCCGGCGCGGCGACGCCCTCCATCACGCAGAAGATCGCCTCGTTGATCATCGGCATCAGCACGCGGTTGGCGACGAACCCAGGGTAATCGTTCACCTCGACCGGCGTCTTTCCCAGGGCACGGGCCGTCTCCATTACCGCGGCCGTGGTCGAGTCGCTGGTCGCGTGGCCGCGAATCACCTCGACCAGCTGCATGACGGGCACCGGATTCATGAAGTGCATCCCGATCACCTGCGTCGCGCGCCGGGTGCGCGCGGCGATCTCGGTGATGGAGATGGAGCTCGTGTTGGTGGCGAGGATCGCGCCGGAATCCACCACCCGGTCCAGCTCCTCGAACAGGGCGAATTTGACAGCCGGATTCTCGCTGGCGGCCTCGACCACGAGGCTCGCACCGCGGGCGGCCTCGAGCGACGACGCCGGCGAAATCCGCCCCAGGATCTGACCCGGCGCGTCAGCGGGGAGGGTGCCCTTCTTCACCTGGCGCTCGAGGTTCGACCGGATCGTGCCCAGCGCCCGCTCGAGCGCGGCGGGCGCAGTGTCGATCAGGGCAACGTCCCACCCGTGCTGCGCGAACACGTGCGCGATGCCGTTCCCCATTGTTCCGGCGCCGACCACGGCCGCCTTGCCGGACGTCATGTCGTCTCCCTCCGGGTCCAGCGCCACGCGATGACCAGCGCCGCGCTCAGTGCCAGCGTCGCCAGGACGCCACCTTCGGGACCGAACTGTCCCCCCGACACCCAGCTGGGGTCCGCGGTGTGGTAGTCGAGCAGCGGAATCCTGAAGGGCATCCCGCTCACCGGCGCGTCGAGCGCGGCAAGGGTGGCGTTCCAGCCGAGGTGCGCCCCGAACGCGGTCCAGATCCCCCCCGGGGCGTAGAAGGCGACCCCGAGGAGAATCCCCGCGAGTGCGATGTTGGTGTAGGCGAGCCAGGTGATGCCGGGATTGAACCCGTGAACCGCGGAGAACAGCGCGCCCGCCACGATGACGAGCACGGGCCATCGGCCGAAGACGGCCGCAAGCAGTACGAGGGGTAACCCGCGGAACATCACTTCCTCGCTCAAGGCCGCCGGAGCCAGCACCGCGGCCGTCTTGCCGACCTGCACGACATACTCGCCGACGCTGCCGCGGTCCGCCGACCAGAATGCCACGCCCAGGAGCACGGCGGTGCCCATCGCGAGCGCAGCCGCCCCGGACCCGAGGCCCAGGCCTCGGAGCGCGCCGGTGACCGCCCTGCGCCCCCGGGTCCAGCGGAGCTCCCGGAAGCTCCAGCCGAGAGCCCATTTCCCGATCATGACCGTGGCAATGAGGAAAGCGATCAGCTGCGCGACGCCCTGGACCAGGGTCTGCACCGCGCCCGGGGTCTGAATGGCGTCGATACCCGCCTTGACGTTGGTCGAGCCGATGGCCACGTACAGGAAGATCAGGACCATCGTGACGACGACCCCGATGATGGCGAAGGCCGCTGACAGGGTGATCGCCAGCAGCATGCCCCGCCATCCGGGGGGAATACGGATCGTCAACGGATACGGAGCCGCGGGCGAAGCCCGAGAATGAGCAGCGCGGCGAGACCGACCTTGACCAGGTCGTTGGCGAAGAAGGGGCGGAAGCCCAGGCGGAAGGCGGTTGCCGGGTCCCCGGTCAGCAGAATGAGCTGGGAGAGACCGCCGACATGGATCACCAGCATTCCCGCGGCCGTCGCGAGCAGGACCCGGCCGACGGCCGCGCCGCCGGAGCGTCCGTCAGCCAGGCCGGTGAGCCGGCCGGTCACCGCCGCCGCGACCGGAAAGGCGAGCAGGTAACCCCCCGTTGGTCCGATGAGGTGTATGGCTCCGGCCGAGCCGCCGGCAAACACCGGGAGGCCGGTCGCGCCCGCCGCGAGGTAAAGCACCAGCGCCGCTGCCCCTCCGGGAGCACCGAGCAGCCCGCCCACGACCAGCACGGCCAGCGGCTGAAGCGTCAGTGGCACCACCGTGAACGGCAGGGGCACGGCGACCTGGGCGGCGAGCGCCACCACGGCCGCGCCTATTACGACCGCGAGGATGCGCGGCGCGAGCCGGGCGGCCACGCGGGTGCGCGCCTCGAGGGCGGGACGGACCTCGCTCGCATTCATGCCAGTCTCTCCACGCTGAGGGCGACCGCGTTTCCACCACCGAGGCAGAGCGTCGCGAGTCCCGTGGTCTTGCCCCGGTCGGCGAGGGCGTAGAGCAGCGTCGTGAGCACCCGGGCGCCGCTCGCGCCGATCGGGTGGCCGAGGGCGACCGCGCCGCCGTTGACGTTGACGCGACTCCAGTCCCAGCCCAGCTCGCGCCCGTCGGCGATGGCCTGGACCGCGAACGCCTCGTTCGCCTCGATCAGGTCGTAGTCGCCGATGCGGGTTCCGGCCCGGGCCAGCAGGTTTCGGACGGCGATCACCGGCGCGAAGAACAGATCGCGCGGCTCGCCCCCGCCGGTGGCGTAGGCGGTGACCCGGGCCATGGGCGTGAGCCCGTGCGCCCGCGCGAAGGCAAGCGAGGTGACCACGAGCGCGCTCGCGCCGTCGTTGAGACCAGGCGCGTTGCCGGCCGTGACGGTCCCGCCGTCCTTCCGAAAGGCCGATTTGAGCCTGGCCAGCGTTTCCGGGCTGGTGTCCTTCCGGGGCGACTCGTCCACCGCGACCAGAGCCGCTCCCTTACCCGCCGGCTGGACGGGCAGGATCTCGGCGGTGAATTTCCCAGCCGCGATCGCCCCGAGCGCCTTCTGGTGGCTCTCGTAGGCGAACGCGTCCTGCTCCGCCCGAGTGACCCCGGCTTTCTCCGCGGTGTACTCGGCGTACTCGCCCATGTGACAGCACCCGAAGGAGTCCCAAAGACCGTCGTGGATCATGCCGTCCACCATGGTCTGGTTGCCCGCCTTGACACCATTTCGCATCCCGTACACGTAATAGGGTGCAGCGGACATGGCCTCCTGCCCGCCGGCAATGACGCACTCCGCGTCCCCGGCCTTGATCGCCTGGGCGGCGAGCATCACCGCCTTGAGTCCGGAGCCGCAGACCTTATTGATGGTGAGCGCCGCGACGTGGCCCGGGACACCGGCGTTGATCATGGCCTGCCGCGCCGGCGCCTGTCCCGAGCCGCCTTGCACCACCTGTCCCATGATCACCTCGTCCACGGCACCGGCGTCCACGCCGGCCCGGCGGACCGCCTCGCGGATCACCAGCGCGCCGAGCGCGGGCGCCGTGAAAGAGGAAAGGCCGCCCAGGTACCGGCCGATCGGGGTGCGGACGGCGGAGAGAATGACGGGAGTGGTAGCATCGCTCACGGGCAGCGTCTCCGAAGACGACGAAGGTTGAGGGTCAAGATAGAGACCCCGCCGCACCGGGTACAGGCCATCGGCGGCGGGACGTTCGAGTCCTTCTCGCGGAAGAGGATATGATCCCCCAACGCCGCCGAACCCGGCCGGTCCGTTCCGGCTTTGCCCTCGCCCTGGCCGCGCTCGTGCCGCTGGCTTCGCACGCGGCGGCACAGCTCCCCCCGATCATCCCGATCCAGCACTTCTTCGACAGCCCGGAAGTCGCCTCGGCGCAGATCTCGCCCGACGGCCGGTGGCTGGCGTACCTCAAGCCGTATCACAACAAACTCAATGTGTTCGTGCGGCAGCTGGGGAGCGGCGCGGAGCGGCGGATGACGGCCGACACGACCCGGCCCATCCGCGAATATCACTGGTCGGCGGACGGCAAGCGGGTCCTCTACCTCCAGGACCGCGGCGGCAACGAGAA
>JBGQIW010000112.1:0-8086 GCA_041498715.1 Gemmatimonadota bacterium
CGGGCCGCGGGCGCACGCCGAGTGTCTGGCTGGCGGCGCTGCTCGCGGCCGGTGCCATCGTGGGCCGCATCGCGCTTGCCGCGGCGCAGACCGAGCCCCGTCTGGCTCACGCCGTACGCCTGGCGCAGGAGGGGCTGGGCGACTCGGCCCGCGCCGAAGTGCAGCGCCTGCTCGACGCCACGCAATCGACCGACACGCTCTACCCCCAGATTCTCTACGCCCGCGCGGTCGTGGCCGCGAGCCCGCAGGAGATGCGGCGAGACCTGCAGCGCCTGACCACCGAGTACGCCGCGTCCACCTGGGCCGATCGCGCGCTGCTCCGGCTGGCCCAGCTCGACTACGCCGGCAACGACCTCGAAAGCTCGGCCCGCAACCTGGAGCGGCTGCGCCTCGACTATCCCGCGTCTCCGATCTACGCGCAGGCCGCGTTCTGGGCCGGCCGCGTCTACTTCGACCTGCGGCGGCCACCCTCCGCCTGCCGCTGGCTGGCGGAAGGCCTGCCCCGCGTGGGTAGCGATCTGGAGCTCAAAAACCGGCTCCTGTTCTACGACCAGCGCTGTGCCGGCGTGGCACTCGACACGGCCCGCACCGACTCGACCCACACCGACTCCGCCGCCAAGGTGGCGACCGCGGACTCGGCCAAGCCGGCCGCGGCCATGCCCCCGGTCGCTGCGGCAGGAGACCCCGGCGCACGCGCCGCCACCGAGTCGTTGCCGCCCGGCCCCAAGCCCGACTCGACCCGCGTCGCGCCGGCCCCGGCGGTTTTCCGCATCCAGGCCGCCGCGGTGAACACCCGTGCTGCCGCCGACAGCATCGCCAAGCGGCTCAAGGCTGGCGGCTTCGACTCGATGGTCGCCGCAGAGAAGGGCCTGTTCAAGGTGCGGGTCGGCTCGTATGCGACGAGAGCGGCGGCGGCGGCCGCGCTTCCCGGGGTCCGGGCCAAGCTGGGCAGCCAGGCCTTCGTGGTGGGCCCGTGACCGGTCGCCTGGCGGAGGGCTCGACGCCCCTCATGCAGCAGTACCGGGAGATCAAGGCCCGGCACCCGGGGGCGATCCTGTTCTTCCGGATGGGCGACTTCTACGAGATGTTCTTCGACGACGCCCAGCTGGGCGCGCGCATCCTCAACATCACGCTCACCTCTCGCGGCGATGGCGTCCCCCTCGCCGGCGTGCCGGTGAAAGCCGCGACCGACTACCTCAAGCAGCTCGTGGCCGCGGGCCACCGGGTCGCCATCTGCGAGCAGGTCGAGGATCCCAAGCTCGCCAAGGGGATCGTGCGCCGCGAGGTCGTCGAGACCGTGACGCCCGGCGCGCTGCTGGCGGACGGCTGGATACCAGGGCATCAGAACAACTGGATCGTGGCGGTCGCGCCGGCCGGGGACTCTACCGGCCTGGCCGCGATCGACCTGAGCACCGGCGAGTTCACCCTGGAGACGGTGCCCGCCGCCACCCTGGCGGAAGCGCTCTCCCGTCTCGGGCCGGCCGAGATCGTGGCCCCCGCGCCCGGCGACGGGGCGTCGGCGGACCTGCTCCCCGGCCCGCCCGCGCTGCTTACCCACCGCGAGTTGTGGGAGTTCGACGCCGATCTGGCCCGCCAGGACCTGGCCCGCCGCTTCGGGCTCGCCTCCCTCGACGGCCTCGGCCTCGAGCCGGCCGACGCGCCGGCGGTCGGGGCGGCCGGTGCCCTCTTCCGCTACCTGGGCGAGCTCCAGCCGGGTGGGCTGCCCCACCTCTCCCGTCCCGCGGTGCGCCGGAGCGACGCGCATCTCTGGCTCGACGAGATGACCCGCCGGAACCTGGAGCTGGTGGAGCCGCTTCGCGCCGGGATGCGCGGAGCCACGCTGCTCGAGGCCATCGACCTCACGCTCACGCCCATGGGCGCCCGGCTCCTGCGCCAGTGGCTCCTCTCCCCCCTCCGCGACCCCGAGGCGATCGCCCGGCGACTGGATGCGGTGGAGGTGATGGTCCGGGACGGCCGGGGCCGGGGTCGCCTGCGCGAGGCGCTCGACGGCGTGCGCGACCTCGAGCGGCTGGCCGGGCGCTCCGCCGCCGGTCGCGCCACCCCGCGCGAGCTGGGCGGCTTGCGCGACTCCTTCCGCCGGCTGCCCGACGGGCTGGAATCGCTCGCGGGCCTCGCCGATCGCGGCCGGAGCGCCGCGCTGATGGACCTGGAGACCCAGTTCGACCTGCTCGCGGATCTGGCGGCGGAGCTGGGTGCGGCGCTCGAGGAGCGTCCCCCGGCGGTTCTGGCCGAGGGGAGCGTGATCCGCCCGGGTTACGACGGCGAGCTGGACGAGCTCCGCGATCTCCGGGACGGGGGGAAGCGCTACATCGCCACGCTGCAGCAGCGGGAGCGGGAGCGCACCGGCATCTCCTCGCTCAAGGTCGGCTTCAACAAGGTCTTCGGCTATTACCTGGAGATCACCAACGCGCACGCGGGCAAAGTCCCGCCGGACTACGAACGCCGGCAGACGCTCGCCGGCGCGGAGCGGTACGTGACGCCGGAGCTCAAGGACTACGAGGCGAAGGTCCTGGGCGCGGAGGAGCGCATCGCCGGCCGGGAGGCGGAGCTGTTCGCGGCGCTCCGCGCCCGCGTGGGTGGCGCCATCGCGCGGATCCAGCAGACCGCGCGCGTGCTCGCGCGACTCGATGTCTGGGCCGCGCTGAGCGAGATTGCGGTGCAGCACCGGTACACCCGGCCCGAGGTAGACGACGGGTTCGGGCTCGTGCTCAAGCAGAGCCGCCACGCGGTGATCGAGCGGCTCATGCCCCGGGAGCAGTTCATCCCGAACGACGTCCGCTTCGCCGAGGCGGAGCGGGTGCTCCTGGTGACCGGGCCCAACATGGCCGGCAAGTCCACCATTCTGCGCCAGATCGGTCTCTGCGCCGTGCTCGCGCAGATGGGCAGCTTCGTCCCGGCGGAGACAGCGCGGATCGGCGTCGCCGACCGGCTCTTTACCCGGGTCGGCGCGAGCGATAACCTGGCACAGGGCCAGTCGACGTTCATGGTGGAGATGAGCGAGACGAGCGCGATCCTCCACAACGCCACCGTTCGCAGCCTCGTCCTGCTGGACGAGATCGGCCGCGGCACCTCGACCTACGACGGCGTGGCGATCGCCTGGGCGGTCACCGAATATCTGCACGACCGGGTCGGCTGCAAGACGATGTTCGCCACCCACTATCACGAGCTGATGCAGCTGCCGGAACGGCTGGAGCACGCCCGCAACCTCAACGTGGCGGTGCGGGAGACGGGAGAGACGGTGGTCTTCCTTCACCGACTCGAATCGGGCGGCACCGACCGCTCGTATGGGATCCACGTTGCCGGCCTGGCCGGGCTGCCCGCGCAGGTCGTCGGCCGGGCGCGGGAGATCCTGGCGACCCTCGAGGGTGAGCATCGGGTGGTGCCCGGGGCACCGCCGCCGCCGCTCGATCCCGGCCAGTTGACGCTGTTCTCGCCCGAGGTGCCGCATCCGTTGGTCGAGGAGATCCGCGCCCTGGACCTCAACGCGATGACGCCGATCGAGGCGCTCAACCGTCTGGCCGAGCTCCAGCGGCGCGCGGAGAAGCGGTGAGGCTGCTATGGCGGGGAGGGATGTCCATCGCCCTGCTGCTCGCCGCAGCCTGCTCCCGCCAGGACGAAGCCCTGGTCCGGCTCCAGAACGAGCGGCCGGGTGCTGCGCCGGCCCCGGACGGCCCCCCCGTGGCGCTCAACGCCGAGTCGCCGGTGAGCTACCCGCAGGGGCTGCTGGAGCAGGGGGTGGAGGGAACCGTCGTCCTGCATCTCTTCGTTGACGCCAGGGGCGGCGTGGTCCGCGAGTCCACCCGGGTCGCCGAGTCGAGCGGATACGCGGCCTTCGATTCGGCCGCGATCGCCGCGGTGCCCCAGTTTCGCTACGCGCCTGCGGTCCGCGACGGAACGCCCGTCGCCACGACATTCCTGCAGCCCGTGCAGTTCCGAAACCCGCAGGGAAGAAGGTAGGCCGGCATGGACCCCCAGCACCTCGCACTCTACGAGTCCGTCCTCGATACCATCGGATGGACCCCGCTGATCCGGCTCGGTCGCGTGGGCTCGGGGATCCGCACACCCGTATACGCCAAGGCGGAGCACAAGAACCCGGGCGGCTCGGTGAAGGATCGGATCGGCGTAGCCATCATCGAGGAGGCCGAGGCGCGGGGCGCGCTCCGTCCCGGGGGGACGATCGTGGAGGCGACGAGCGGCAACACCGGCATCGGGCTCGCCCTGGCCGCGGCCATCAAAGGGTACCGATGCGTCTTCACGATGCCCGACAAGATGTCGCAGGAAAAGGTGCGCATGCTCAAGGCGTACGGGGCGGAGGTCGTGGTGACGCCGACCGCCGTCCCGCCGGATCATCCGGACCACTATCGGGTGAAGGCGCGGCAGATCGTGCAGGACACGCCTGGGGCGATCCTCGCCGATCAGTACTTCAACCCCGTCAATCCGGACGTGCACTATCGGACTACGGGTCCCGAGGTCTGGGAGCAGACCCGCGGCCGGGTCACCCATTTCGTCGTGGCGGCGGGCACCGGCGGCACAGTGAGCGGGGCGGCCAAGTTCCTCAAGGAGAAGAACCCCGGGATCCGGGTCGTGTCCGGCGATCCCGAGGGGTCGGTGTACGCCGGGTACGCCCGGACCGGGGAGGTGGCCGGCGGCGCCCCCTACAAGGTGGAGGGAATCGGCGGCGACGCGATTCCCGCCAACATCTGGTTCAAGTACATCGACGAGTTCCGCACGGTGAGCGATCGCACGGCCATGCTGATGACCCGCCGGCTCGCCCGGGAAGAGGGAATGTTGGTGGGGAGCTCCTCCGGAGTGAACGTGGCGCTCGCGCTCGACGTCGCCCGTGAGGTGAACGACCCCGACGCCCTGATCGTCACGCTGCTCTGCGACACCGGGGAGCGCTATCTGTCCAAGGTGTTCAACGACGAATGGATGCGCGAGAACCAGATGCTCGACTCTCCCCGCACGACCGTCGAGCAGCTCCTGGCCCACCGCCCGGCGCGGGCACCGGCACTGGTGAGCGTGGCTCCCACCGCGATGGTGCGGCAGGCGCTCAACCTGATGAACACCTGGGACGTGAGCCAGATCCCTGTGGTCGAGAACGGCGAGCCGGTCGGCACGCTCCTGGAGAACACGCTCATGACCCGCGCGCTGGCACAGCCCGCCCTGCTCGACCGCCCGGTGCGTGAAGTGATGGATCAGGCGCTCCCTGTGGTCGAGGCCCATGTGTCCACCGATCGTCTGGCCCAGATGCTCACCCGCGAGACCCCCGCCGCTCTGGTGCGGAAGGACGGCAAGCTGGTGGGCATCGTGAGCCGCTACGACGTGCTCCAGCAGCTGATCGGGGCCAGGTAGCCACGATGCGCGTCACGGTCCTCACGGGCGGGACGTCCTCGGAGCGCGACGTCGCTCTCGCCTCCGCGGTCCAGGTCGTCGCCGCGCTCCGTACCCGCGGTCATGAAGTCGCGGTGGTCGACACGGCCCGCGGCTACATCCCCGAGGGCGAGGAGCGGTCCGCGCTGGCGGGCTCGGTGGGGACCGAGCCCCCGCCGCTCGCCGAGCTCCGGGCGCTCGAGCGCGGTGTGCTGCTGTCCGGGCTCGGCCAAATCCCGGTCGTGCGGAAGGCGGACGTGCTGTTCCTCGCGCTGCACGGCGGGCGGGGCGAGGACGGCACGATTCAGGGGCTGCTCGAGGTGATGGGGGTCCCCTACACGGGCAGCGGCCGGCTCGGCAGCGCCATGGCCATGGACAAGGACATCGCCAAGCGGCTCTTCAAGGTGGCGGGCGTCCCCACCGCCGAGTGGATCATGTCCCCCTTCACGGCGGATCAGGTCGGCGCGCGCCTCGGGTGGCCGGTCGTGGTCAAGCCGTCCAAGGAGGGATCCACCGTGGGGCTGTCGGTCGTTAAAGAGGAAAAGGTCCTCGAGGCAGCGGTCGCGCTGGCGCGGCGGTACGACGACGAGGTCATGGTCGAACGCTTCGTGCCCGGGCGCGAGCTCACGGTGGGGATTCTCGAGGGAAAGCCGCTCGCGATCGGGGAGATCATCCCACGGCACGAAATTTTCGACTACGAGTGCAAATATACCCCCGGCATGTCCCAGGAGATCTTCCCGGCGGACCTCCCGGGTGCGGTTGCAGCGGAATGTGAGCGGCTCGCACTGCTCGCCCACCACGCGCTCAAGCTCGGCGGTTATTCGCGCGTCGACTTTCGCTTGACACCGCAGGGCGAGATCCGCTGTTTAGAGGTGAATACGTTGCCCGGCATGACCGCGACCAGCCTGCTCCCCCAGGCCGCCCGAGCCGTCGGCATCGAATTTCCAGAGCTGTGCGACCGTATCTGCCGGATCGCCCGGTCCGGCCGGCCGACCTAAGGGCAAATCAGCACGGAAGTTAGGGGGCGTCAGCACGATGAACACCACCCCGTATCCCCGGATCACGCCCTGGGTGGGCCGCCTTATCATCGCCAACGCGATGGTATTGCTGCTGTTGCTGACGGTGTTCACCTCCCCCGCCCTGCAGGCCCGGCTCGCCTTCGACCCGGCTCACGCCCTGGCCCGGCCGTGGACCTTCATTACCTACATGTTCGTGCACGGTGGGCTCTTCCACCTGCTCGGCAACATGCTGATGCTGTTCGTGTTCGGCTCCCCGGTCGAGAGCCGGATGGGGAGCCGGGCGTTTCTTCTCTACTACCTATACTGCGGCGTCGGCGCAGCACTTTTGGCCCTCGCACTGTCGGGCCTGACCACCGTGCCCCCGTTCGTCGGGGCCTCCGGGGCCGTGCTTGGGCTCGGGTTGGCCTTCGCCACGTTCTGGCCCGATGCCGAGCTGATCCTCTTCCCGTTCCCGATCCCGGTTCGCGCACGGACTCTCGTCGGCATCCTGGCCGCCATCGATCTCGCCTTCGCGATCCGAGCGAGCAACACCGACGGCGTCTCCCACGTCGCGCACCTCGGAGGGCTCGCGGCCGGCTTCCTCTTCTTCCGGATCCAGAGCCTCTCGCGCCGCAGACCGAGCGCGCCGCCCCGCCCGGTTGAGCGCGTGGTGATGGTGCAGTCCGGCGTGCCCGAGGCGAGCCGCCCGATGCCCGCGGCCCCGGTGACGCCGCGCCGCCGCGTCGACGCCGACCCTGTCGCGGCCGAAGTGGATCGCGTACTGGACAAGATCAGCGCGCAGGGCCTCGGCAGTCTCACTGCCGCCGAGCGGCGCTTCCTCGACGAAGTGTCGAAACAGAAAAAGCAAGAGCACTAAATCAGTCCTTGCGTCGCGGCCGGGTGTTTTCGTATAGTGCCGCGTGCTCATCAACCTCCTCCCCGATTTCCTCGCCGTGCTGGACGCGGAGAATCGTGAGGCGGCCTACCAGCAGTACCGAGACGCTCACCGTCCCATCCTCGACGCCTACTGGCACAATTATGTACTCGATCCCGACAGCGGCCATGCCGAGGCCATCGTCGCGCACGCGCTCAAGGCCAACCGGGACGATCTACGCGCGCTCGCTCAGGGTGTGGATCTGGTTTCGCTGGCGGAAGAGGCGATCGGACGCTCGGAAGAGCTGCTTCAGGTAGACCGGCCGACAGACTGCTACCTGATGGTGGGAGTCGGCGGCGCCAACGCGGGCGAGCTGGTCGTCGGCGGGCGGGGGATCGCCTTCCTCTGCCTGGAGCACTTCACCGGCCGGGCCAATCCCGAGACCTACGGCATGGGGCTCCCGCCGGACCTGGTCCCGCTCTGGCTGGCGCACGAGCTGGCCCACACCGTCCGCTACACGTCGGCGACCAGTCACAGCGAGCTCCGACGTCTCGTGGCCGACCTGGGCGGTTACTACGACTACTGGCAGACCGGCAGCCGGGCAACCCTGCGCGAGTTGCTGATCAACGAAGGGCTGGCAGTACATGCCTCCCGCGCCGTGGCTCCAGCCTTCGACGCCGCCGACTACTTCGGCTACCCCCGCCGGCAGTACCACCGGCTCCGCGAGCTCGAAGCCTTCCTGCGCCGCGCCGTCGAGCCGGACCTCGATCGAGCCGGCCTGGGCCTCCGCCTCCACTACCTCTCCGGCGGCATGAGCTCGGCA
>JBGQIW010000113.1:0-8068 GCA_041498715.1 Gemmatimonadota bacterium
GCGCCTACCGCGCCGATCGGCGTGGGGCCGACATGCACCGGCTGGCCCCGCCGGTCCACCCGCTTGCCCAGGCTCTCGGCCCAGAGCTGTCGGTACCACTCGGCCAGCTGACGGAGCCGGTCGGTGTACGGCATGAGCACGTGCAGGCGGGCGCCGAGCCAGACGTCCGCGGCCCAATGAAGGCCGGCGTACAGCGCGGCCGGATTCTGCAGGAGATCATCGGCCGCGGCGCGGTGGAGCGCGGTCCCGGCTCCCGCGACGAGTCCGGCGATGTCGATGCCGACCAGCGCGGCCGGCAGCAGGCCCACCGGCGAGAGGACGCTGAACCGGCCGCCCACCGCGGGGGGCACCGCGAGGGTCGCGATCCCTTCCCGGGTAGCGAGCTCCCGGAGCGCGCCGCGCGCGGGGTCGGTCGTGAATACGAGATGGCGAGAGGCCGCGGGCCCCAGGGCTTCGTCCAGCCACGCCCGGACCACGAGATACTGGGCCATCGTCTCCGCAGTTCCCCCGGACTTGCTCACGACGTTTACCAGGACCCGCCGCGGATCGATCCGGTGAAGCGCCGCCGCCACCGACGTCGGGTCGACATTCTCGAGCACGGTGAGCCGGGGGAAGAAATCGCGGGCCTCGTCGTCCAGCTCGTTCCACGCCGGCGCGCGCAGGGCTTCGAGCAGGGCCTTGGTGCCGAGCGCGGACCCGCCGATGCCGAGCACGAGGACGTGGTCGTGGGCCTGGCCGAGCCCTTCGGCGAAGCGCGCGATCTGGCGCACGCTCGCGTCCTGGTCCACCAGGTCGTAGAAGCCGTACTCCCCCGCTCCGCGCCGCTCCCGCACCTCCCCCTGCACGGCCGGAAACCGGCGGACCAGCTCGCCCAGGCGCCCCCGAGGCAGACCGTGCTCGCCGTCGAGGCCGTCGGCGAGCATGCGCCGGTAGCTCATGCGCATCAGTCGATCTCCACCGTGAGCCCGTCGTAGGCCGGCGCGATGCCGGAGGGCAGCGCCGCCGCCAGCTCGGCGTGACCGGTCTCGTGTGTCAGATGCGTGAGGAAGGTGCGCTGGGCACCCAGCTCCTGGGCCGTGCGGACCGCCTCCCCGATGCTGAGGTGGGTCGGGTGAGACCGCCACCACAGGGCGTTGAGCACGAGGACCTGGAGCCCGCGGAGACACGCCCGCACCGCCGCGGGGACCTCCTTCACGTCGGTGATGTAGGCGACGTCGCCGATCCGGTAGCCGAAGACCCGCAGGAGCCCGTGCTGGAACGCGAGCGGCAGCACCTCCACGCCGGCGACCGTCGTCGGCCGCCCGGGCTCGACCGCACGAAGGTCGAGCGTGGGCTTGGAGGTGCCCTCGTAGGGGCGCAGGTTCTCGTCGAAGATGTAGTGGAACCCGTTCCGCAGCCGCTCGAGCGTCTCGGCCGGCCCGTAGACGGGGAGCGGCCGCCGCTGGGTCACGGAGAACATGCGCAGATCGTCGATGCCGTTGATGTGATCGGCGTGCTCGTGGGTGTAGAGCACCGCGTCTACGTGGGACCGGCCGGCCGCCACCAGCTGGAGCCGGAGCTCGGGCGGCGTATCGATCAGAATGGCCGCCTCGCCGACCTCGAGCAGCGCGCCCGAGCGGGTACGCTTGTCCCTGGGGTCCGTGGAGCGGCACACCGCGCAGCCGCATCCGATCTGGGGCACGCCGAACGACGTGCCGGTCCCGAGGAACGTCAGCCTCATGTTCTAAACTGCTTCGATCTTGAGGAGGTTGGTAGTACCGGGCTGGTCGAACGGCACGCCCGCCGTGACGACCACGCGCTCGCCCGGCTCCACCAGGTTGAGCGCGAGCAGCTTGTGGCGCGCCACCGCCAGCATCGAGTCGTAGTTGGGGAGGTGCTCCACCAGCGCGGGAATCACGCCCCAGACGAGCGCGAGCTGGCGAAACGTGTCCGGCTCCGGCGTCACGGCGAAGATCGGGACCGAGGGTCGATAGGAGGCGACGGTCCGCGCCGTGAACCCGCTGCTCGTGAAGCACACGATGAGGGGCACGTTCATCAGGTCCGCCGCCGCGCAGACCGCCACCGCGATCGCGTCCTCGGTGCGCGTGGGCCGGAAATCCCCGGGCTGGCCCCGGTTGAGCCGCTCCAGCTCTTCCCGCCGCCGACCCACGGCCATGTCGAACGCCGGACCGCGTCCCTTGCGTTGCTTCTCGATCTCGCAGGCGATCCGCGCCATCGCCTGGACCGCCTCGAGCGGATAATCGCCCACCGCGGTCTCGGCCGACAGCATCACGGCGTCGGTGCCGTCGAGGATGGCGTTGGCCACGTCCGAGACTTCCGCCCGGGTCGGGCGGGGCGCGTGCACCATCGACTCGAGCATCTGGGTGGCCGTGATGACCGGCTTGCCGTGCAGGTTGGCTTCCCGGATCACCCGCTTCTGCGCGAGGGGCACCTGCTCGAACGGCAGCTCGACGCCGAGGTCGCCGCGGGCGACCATAATGGCGTCGGAGGCCTTGACGATGTCCTGGAGGTGATCGAGAGCGGTGTCCTTCTCGATCTTGGCCACGAGCTTCATGTGCGGGGGCACCAGCCGCCGGACCTCCTCGAGGTCCTCCGGCTTCCGCACGAACGACACACCAAGATAGTCCACGCCCCAGTCCACCGCGCGGGCGATCTCCTCGCGGTCCTTGTCGGTCACGGCCGGCGCGCTCACCCGCACGCCGGGGAGGTTCATGCCCTTGTTCGCCCGCAGCTCGCCGCCGTAGCGCACCCGCCCTTGCACCCGGTCGCCCTTGATCGCCGTCACCTCGACGTTGAGCAGCCCGTCGTTGAGCAGGATGGTGCTGCCCGCCTTGACGTCGTGCGCCAGCGCCGCGTACGCCGTGGGGATCTCGCCCGGGCGCACGTCGGCTTCAGGCGCGAACACCACCTTCTGGCCCGCCTCGAGCAGGATCGGCTCGGGGAGGTTGCCGACCCGGATCCGGGGACCGTGCAGATCGAGCAGCACCGCCGCGCTTGCCGCCGCGCTGCGCACCGCGATGGCGGCCTTCAGCTCGGCGATCCAGCAGGCCCGTACCTCCGGCGTGCCGTGCGACGCGTTGACCCGCACGACGTCCACCCCCGCCTCGAGCAAGGCGGTCATCTTGTCCCGGGTGGGCCAGGCGGGACCCAGCGTGGCGACGATCTTGGTGCGGCGAACGGAAGGCTGCGACACGAGCGTGCCCTTGGACGAAAGCGAGGAAGTCTAATCGCCCGTCGTCAGGCCCGCATCACGACCTCTCCCCCCACGACGGTGAGCCGGGCACGCGCGTGGCGGAACACGGCCGGATCGACCGCGACGGTCGGATCCACCTCCCAGGCGACCAGGTCGGCGTCCTGCCCCGGAGCCAGCGTCCCCCTCCGGTGGGCGACCCCGGCAGCCCGGGCGGGTGCCTCGGCATAGGCCCTGACCGCGGTTTCGAAGTCGACCCGCTCCTCCGGCCGCCATGCGGCACCGCCGTCGCGGCCGATGCGCACTGTCGCCGCGTACACGCCCTCGCGGGGGTCGATCGACGCTACGGGCACATCGCTCCCGAACGCGAGCGTGGCCCCGGTCGCGAGAATGCTGTGGAAGGAGTACGCGCCCCGCCCTCGTGCGCCCCAGAATCGCTCGACCAGGGGAACGTCGGTGAGCAGATGAGCCGGCTGCATCGACACCACGACCCCCAGACGGGCGGCGCGCTCCAGATCCGCGGGGTGGACGCACTGGAAGTGCTCGATCCGGTGCGGAATGGCGGCAGGCGGCGCCTCGGCCAGCAGATCGAGCGCCCGGCGGACGGCCGCGTCGCCGATCGCATGCACCGTCGCGGCGATTCCGGCTTCCGCCGCCAGCCGAACGGCCTCGCGCGCGTCTTCCAGACCCGTAATCGGCATCCCCCGGTCCCGGCTGTTCTGGTACGGCTCCAGCATCCAGGCCGTCTGCTTCCCCAGGCTCCCGTCGAGGAACAGCTTCACACCGCC
This sequence comes from Gemmatimonadota bacterium, assembly GCA_041498715.1. Taxonomy (GTDB): domain Bacteria; phylum Gemmatimonadota; class Gemmatimonadetes; order Gemmatimonadales; family GWC2-71-9; genus DASQPE01. The sequence continues at coordinate 3,979 of JBGQIW010000113.1, forward strand.
CATGCCGAGCCACTCCGACCCCTGCCCGCTCCGCACGCCCGCGGCCGCGAGCCGATGTAGCGCGGCGACGGGGGGGTGAAACAGCACCCGCAGCCGTAGCGCGTCCGCGGCCTCGAGCTGGCGGAAGGCGCCCAGCACCTGCTCGGACTCGACGTCGTGGATGCCGGTGATGCCGAGCCGGTGGGCTTCCGCCTGGCCCTCCGTGAGGGCGGCCAGAAGTGCGTCGTCGGGCGGGGCGGGCAGGGCCGGCAGCGCCAGCTCGACCGCGCGATCGAGCAGGACTCCGGTCGGCTCGCCGGCGGCGTCGCGAACGATCCGCCCGCCGAAGGGATCCGGCGTCTCCTGCCCGATCCCGGCAGCCGCCAGGGCCGGCGTGTTGAGCCACGCGGCGTGGAGGTCGAGGGAGTCGAGGTAGACAGGGCCCGGGTGGAGGGCGTCGAGCACAAGGCGATCAGGCGGGGCTTCCCACGCGTTGGCGTCCCATCCCTGGCCCAGTACCCACCCGCCGACTGGCTCGGCGGCCGCCACCAGGCGCAGCGCCTGGGCGCGGGTCCGCGCGCCCGCCAACTGCACCCGGCGGCGTCCGAGCGCCCACGTGGCAAAGTGGGTGTGGGCATCCACGAAGCCGGGAGTGACGAGGGCGCCGGGGAGGTCGAGCCCCGGGGTGCCGGGCGGCACCAGCCGGCTCACCGCGGCTGCGGGGCCTACCGCCCGGACCCTGCCGTCCTCCCACCAGATCGCATCGCCCGCGACCCCGGGTGCAAGCCCCAGGACCCGCCCGGCCCGGAGGAACCCGCTCCGGCCCCAAGCCTGGGACCGTTCGGAAGTGGCGCTATCCACATGTGGAAAACCAGACAAAGTGAATATCCGAAGGGGCGGTTGGAGATTGAGAATGGATGAACATGACTTCAAACAGCGATTGAAGTCAAACCTATAAATCTCTGCACAACTGATATTTGTGACTTGGGAAATTAACCACATCCAAGGATGGTGACAGTGTCGCCATGGGTGCTGGAATTATGCATACGGACGACTTTGCCACATTATCGACACGCCTGTTTTCAGCCTTTCGGTCACGGTTGTGTACCGGACCCACCTCAATGAGCCGGCGCGGTCCCCTGCTCCTCAGCGACCCAGGCCCGCACGTCGGCATCGAGCACCCGCAGAGGAACCGCCCCGTCGGCGAGTACCACATCGTGAAAGCGGCGCAGGTCGAACCGGGGGCCGAGCGCTGCCTTGGCTTCGTCCCGCAGCCGGCTGATTTCCCGCTGTCCCAGCCGGTAGGCAAGCGCCTGCCCCGGATCGACGATGTAGCGATCGACCTCGTTCTCGGCGTCCAGCCGGCTCAGGCCGGTGTTGGCCAGGAGGTAGTCGATAGCCTGCTGCCGGGTCCAGGCCTGGGCGTGGATGCCGGTGTCGATGACGAGGCGGCACGCCCGCCACGACTGGAACACGAGCATGCCCAGCCGGTCCAGGTCGCCGGTGTACATGCCGACCTCGTCCGCCAGTCGCTCGGTGTAGAGGGCCCATCCCTCGACCAGGGCCGTGCTGCCGCTTCCGTAGCGCCGGAAGGCCGGGAGGGGCAGCTCCTGGCTCAGCGCGAGCTGCACGTGGTGCCCGGGGACGCCCTCGTGGAACGCGAGCACCTCGGCCGTATACCGGGGGCGTTGGCGGGGCTCCGAGGTGTTGACGAGGTAGCGGCCGGGGCGGGTGCCGTCCGCGCTGCCGGCGTAGTAGTACGCCGCGGGAGCGTCCCGCTCCTCGTACGCCGGCATCTCCTCCACGACGAGGCGGCCCTTCGGCAGCCGCCCGATCAGCTCCGGCAGCTTGGCCGTCATGCGCTCTACGGCCTGGCGGGCAGCGGCGAAGACCTCCGCCCGGTCGGCGAACGTCATGGCGGAGTCGGCCGGAAGCGCGCGCAGGACAGAGTCGAGATTCTCGCTCTGGAACCGGCGCCGGACGATCTCCAGCATCTCGCCCCGGATGGCGGCGACCGCCTCCAGCCCGATCTGATGGATCGCGTCCGCCGAGAGGTCGAGCGAGGTATGCCGGCGGAGGAGGGCGCGGTAGCAGGTGACGCCGTCGGGGAGCCAGCGGATTCCGGCCTCCGGACGCGCCCGGCCGGCGTAGGTCGTGGCCAGGAAGTCGCGATATCGCCGGAACCCGGGCAGCACGGAATCCCGCACCGTCGCGATGACGGCCCGGGCGAAAGCCGGGTCCTTTCCCTCGATCCGCCGAGCCGGGGCGGAGAACGGCGAAGAATCGGGAGGCTGGGCAAGCAGGCGATCGAGCTGTCCGATCACCCGCTCGACGGTGACGCCGGCCGCGCCGTAGCCGCGGTCGAGCCCCACCTGCAGGTTGGCGATGTGTCGGTCGAGGTAGGCCCCCATCCGCCGCCAGCGGGCCAGGAGGAGCGCCCGTTCAGCGGGGGTGCCGATCGGCTGGAGCGCCGCGAGGTCGGCAAAAGCGACCTGCGGGCCGTCGAGCTGGTTCACGGCCCAGAGCTCTCGCCGGCAGGTGCGCTCGGCGAGCTGATTGCCGATCTCGTCGGTCAGCACCGCGAGGTTGGTCCGGCCTGCGCCGTCCAGGCGGGCTGGGTCGAGCTTCGCCGCTTCGCGACGAAAGCCGCGCAGCCGCTCCTCCCAGCGGACGAACGCCGCCGGCGAGATGTCCTCCAGGCGGCCGTTCCGGGGTCCACCGAAGCCGCGGATGGTGGCTGATTCAGGAAACCGATCGAGTGTGGCCTGCCAGTAGGCTTCGCTGAGTCGGTCCAGATCGGCCTTGGGCGTCTGTGCGACGCCGGCCGGCCCAGTGAGGCCGAATGCCAGGATCAGCGCGCGCGTCCGCCGGGATTTACCGAGCCGCGGCACGCACGGCCCGGCGGAGCGCCTCATACGCTTTGGGGTCAGTGGCCTGGAAGCGGAGGTCGCGCCAGCGAACGCGCCCGTCAGGGCCGATGACATAAATCGTCCGGCGGTTGATCCCGCCGGTATCCTTGCTCCCGTACTTCGTGGCGACCACCTGGCCCGAGTCGCTGAGCAGCCGGAACCCGATGCCGAGATGCTCAGCGAAGCGCCGGTGGGTCTCGACGTAATCGTTGCTCACGGCGACCACGACCGCGTCCGACCCGAAGAGGTCGTCGTAGCGGTCACGGAAGGTGGTGAGCTCCAGGCTGTCCGTCCGAGTGAAGTCCCGGGGATAGAACGCGAGCACGACGACCTTCCCCCGGTCGCGCCAGAGCGCGTACGCGTCCGCGTCGGTCCCCACCGTGTCCTTGGTGGCCCAGGGGAGCGTGAAGTCGGGCGCGGCTTGCCCGACGTCCGGTCCGCGCGCGAGGAAGACCTGGGGATGGTTCTGGGCGTCGAGCACCGCGGGCGCCAGGAGCAGCCCGAACAGGGCGAGAAGGGCGGGTCGCTGCATGCGTGGGCGTCCTATCCGTCCAGAGGGTTGTCTCAGCGCGAGGTCACCTGGCGCAACACCGGCTCCAGATCCTGCTCGCCGCCGGTGCCGGTGTAGATCACTTTGCCCGCCCGGTCCACGACCGCGATGAACGAGGTGGTCGGCACCTGGTAGGCGCGGATGCTGGTCCCGCGATCGTCGTAGAGGGTGCGGAAGGGCGGCTGGTGTGTCTCCAGGTACTTCCGGACCCGCGCCGGCGTCTGGTTCACGGTGACATTGATGCCCAGGAACGCCACCCGGTCGCCGAAAGCCGCGTGCGCCGCCTTTACCCGCGGGAGCAGGGCTTCGCAAAGCTCGCACCATGTAGCCCACCACTCGAGCACGACGGGCTGCTTGCCGACGTAGCGGCCGAGGTCCACCGGCTTCCCGTCGAGATCGTTCACGGCGACGATCGGCGCCTGTGCGCCCACCGCGATGCCGCTTTCGATCTGCGCCGCGCCCGGCTGGGCGGCGACCAGTGCGAGCCCGAGCACGGCGGCGCACGATAACACGGAGCGGCGGAGCTGTCGCGTCATGACACCCGTCCCATCTGGATGAAATAGTACTCGGCCATCGCCAGCAGCAGCACCCCGCCGGCCCGCTTCACCCACACCATCCAGCCCCCGCTGCGCGGCAGCGAGCTCGCGAGCCC
>JBGQIW010000114.1:0-7974 GCA_041498715.1 Gemmatimonadota bacterium
ATGCCGGCCGGCCCGTCGCCTATTTCGACGGCCCCGGGGGCACCCAGGTTCCCCAGGATGTCGTGGAGGCGATGGCGGAGTACCTCCTCCACCACAATGCGAACACGCACTGGCACTACCCGACCAGCGAGGAGACCGACCGGCTCATCGCCGAAGCGCGTGCAGCGGTCGCGGACTTCCTGAACGGGACCCCGGCGGAGGTCGCCTTCGGGGCCAACATGACCACGCTGACGTTCCACCTGGCCCGAGCCCTCGGGCGCGGTTGGGGGCCCAGCGATGAGATCGTCGTGACCGAGCTGGATCACCATGCGAACGTGGCGCCTTGGCGGGCGCTGGAGCGCGAGCGGGGGGTCACGATCCGGTCGATCCCCTTCCGGCCCGAGACCGGCCAGCTCGACTGGCCCGAGCTGGAGCGGGCGCTGAGCCCGCGGACCCGGCTCCTGGCCATCGGCGGTGCCTCGAACGCGCTGGGCACGGTCAACGACGTCGCGGCGGCGTCCGCCTTGGCCCGAGGCGTTGGGGCGCTCACGTTCATGGACGCGGTCCATTACGCTCCCCACGTTCTCGTGGACGTCCGGGCACTCGGCGTCGATTTCCTCGCCTGTTCCGCCTACAAGTTTTACGGCCCCCATGTCGGGATCCTCTGGGGCCGGCGGGAGCGACTCGAAGCGCTTGACGTGCCCAAGCTCGATCCCGCCCCTACGACCGCGCCCGACAAGATGGAGACCGGGACCCAGAACCACGAAGGAATCGCGGGCGTGAAGGCGGCCGTGGAGTTCTTCGCCTCGCTCGCCCCGGCCGGTCTGAGCCGCCGGGAACGGCTCGCGGCCACGTTCAGCGCGCTCCACCGGCGGGGGGAGCAACTGCTTCAACGGCTCTGGGATGGGCTCGGTCGCGTGCCTGGGGTGCGCTCCTTCGGCCCGCATCCGGGCATGCCGAGGACACCGACGGTGTCGTTCGGGGTGGAGGGGCGCCGGGCTGCGGACGTCGCCCGGGCGTGTGCCGCGCTGGGGGTGTTCGTGTCGGACGGCGATTTCTACGCGACGACAGTGTTGGAGCGGCTGGGCTACGGGCGGGACGGACTGGTGCGGGCGGGTTGCGCCTGCTACACCACGGCTGACGAGGTGGACCGCCTCGTCGAGGCGGTGCGGAGCGAGAGGTGAGAAATGGGCAGGGCTACTTGCCCACCGGCACCTTCACGCTCGTCTTCTCCCACTCCAGCACCAGTGCGGTGGCGTCGCCCGACGGCGGGTCGGTCCGGATGGTGAAGATCTCGACCGCGAGGCTCACCGCTTCGGCCTTCACCTTGGCCCGCCCCACTTCCTGGGCCTTCACCGCGTCGGTGTAGTTGGACTCCTCGCCCCACTGGGTGATCGAGCGGTTGACGATGATCTCCCACTCCGCCGGCCCGGGCACCGTATACAGCGAGTAGCTACCTGCCGGGATCCGGATGCCCGCGACCGAGATCGGGCCGGTGGTGTGAATCATCGTGGGCTCGTTGGCGCCGGTGCGCCAGATCTTGCCGAAGGGGACGGCGTCGCCTCCCACCATCTTTCGGCCGCGGAGCGACGGTCGGCCGTAGCACACCCTCACCGCGCTCCCGGCAACCGTGAACGACAGCGAATCCAGCGGACTCTTCCGGCTGGCGAGGGGGAGCTGCTTCGTATTCATCGTTATGCAAGCATGCGGGTCCGGGCCCGGGGTCGCCGGGCCGAGCGCGAGGGCGAGCGCAAGCAGGGTCAGCATGGCCAGGTCCTTCGATAGAGGTCAAGCGGGGTCGGGAAGCACGATTTTCTGCACCCGCTCCGACTGGGCGCGACGGAAGTCGGCCAGGCGCCGGGCCAGCGCCTGATCCGTGCCGGCGAGCATCGCTACGGCAAAGAGTGCGGCATTGGCGGCGCCGGCCTCGCCGATGGCGAACGTGGCGACCGGAATCCCGGCGGGCATCTGGACGATCGACAGCAGCGAATCCAGGCCCTGCAGGTGCTTGCTGGGCATCGGCACGCCGAGGACGGGTAAGGGGGTCTTTGCCGCGAGCACGCCGGCCAGGTGGGCTGCCCCGCCAGCGGCCGCAATGATACAACGCAACCCGCGGCCGGCCGCCTCTTCGGCATACCGGGCGGCGAGATCGGGTGTGCGGTGGGCGGAGAGCACCCGCGCTTCCCACGGCACCTCCATCTCCTTGAGCCGCTTGGCCGCCACCTGCATCACGGGCCAGTCCGAGTCACTGCCCATGAGGATGCCGACGAGGGGAGATGCCATTGGGATGTCCGAGTGGGTGATGGATTCAGCTAGCTACACCGTGGCCTTGGTTCTGTCCATTGTCCCTCGCGCGGCCAGGGCCGCTTGCGCCGCCGCGAGCCGGGCGATGGGGACGCGAAACGGAGAGCACGACACGTAGTTCATGCCCAGCCGGTCGCAGAAGGCGACCGCGTTCGGCTCGCCGCCGTGCTCGCCGCAGATGCCCAGCTTGAGGTCCGCCCGGGTTTTCCGGCCCAGCTCGCAGGCCATCTGGATGAGCTTGCCGACGCCGGGCAGGTCCAGTTCCTGGAACGGGTCGCCCGTGACGACGCCCAGCTCGATGTAGCGGGGGAGAAAGCGGCCGGCGTCGTCCCGCGACAGGCCCCAGGTGGTCTGGGTGAGGTCGTTGGTGCCGAACGAGAAGAACTGCGCCTCGAGCGCAAGCTCGTCTGCGGTGAGCGCCGCCCGCGGCAGCTCGATCATGGTGCCCAGGAGGTACGGCACGGTCATCTGCCGCTCGTTGAACACGTCCTCCGCCACCCGCCGCACCACCAGGGCCTGCTTCCGGAATTCGATGACCGTGGCCGTGAGCGGGATCATCACCTCGGGGAGCACGCGACCCTTCCGGGCCGCGACGGCGCAGGCCGCCTCGAAGATCGCCCGGGTCTGCATCTGGGTGATCTCGGGGTGGATGATGCCGAGTCGGCACCCGCGCAACCCGAGCATCGGGTTCACCTCCTGCAGCCCGCGCACGATCCGCCGGATGTCGTCGACCGGCCGCTTGATCTCCTTGGCGAGCGTCTCGATCTCCGCATCGCTCTTGGGCAGGAACTCGTGAAGCGGGGGATCGAGCAACCGGATGGTGACCGGGAACCCCTCCATCGCGCGGAAGATGGCTTCGAAGTCTCCTCGCTGCATGGGGAGGAGTTTGTCCAGGGCGCGCCGCCGGCCCGCTTCATCCTCGGCCAGGATCATCTCCCGCATGGCGACGATGCGGTCGCCCTCGAAGAACATGTGCTCCGTGCGGCACAGCCCGATCCCCTCGGCGCCGAAGTCGCGGCCGCGGTGCGCGTCGGCCGGGGTGTCGGCGTTCATCCGCACCCGGAGCTGGCGGACGCCGTCGGCCCAGGCCATCAGCCGCTTGAAATGCTCTCCCAGGGTCGGCTCGATCAACCGGGCCTGGCCGGCAAAGACGTTGCCCGTCCCGCCGTCGAGACTGATCCACTCGCCTTCCTTCACCACCCGGCCGTCCACCTTGAACTGCCCGAGGCGCTCGTCCACTTCCAGCGCCGACGCACCGGCCACGCACGGCTTGCCCATGCCGCGAGCGACGACCGCCGCGTGCGAGGTCATGCCGCCCCGCGCGGTGAGGACCGCCTTGGCGACGACCATGCCGTGGAAGTCGTCGGGGGACGTCTCCCGGCGAACCAGGATGACCGGCTGGCCGGTGCGCCCCAGACGCTCGGCGCGATCGGCGTCGAAGACGACGGTGCCGCAGGCGGCGCCGGGCGACGCCGGCAGCCCGACGGCCAGGAGGTCGAGCTTGCTGGCCTGGTCGATCGTGGGGTGAAGGAGCTGGTCGAGGTCTCTGGGCGGGATGCGGGCGACCGCCTCCTCCTGCGTGATGAGCCGCTCGTCCACCATGTCGCACGCGATCCGGATGGCGGCGGCGCCGGAGCGCTGGGCCCGCCGGGTCTGCAGCATGTAGAGCCGGCCGCGCTCGATGGTAAACTCGAGGTCCTGCACGTCGCGGAAGTGGCGCTCGAGAATCCGCGCGGTGCGCTCGAGCTCCTGGTAGGCGTGGGGCAGCTTGTCCCGGAGCGACGCGATGGGCTCGGGCGTCCGGCTCCCGGATACGACGTCTTCTCCCTGGGCGTTCAGGAGATACTCGCCGTAGAGCCGCGGCTCGCCGGTCGAAGGATCGCGGGTGAAGGCGACGCCGGTGCCGGAGTCCTCACCCAGGTTGCCGAAGACCATCGCGACCACGTTCACCGCCGTCCCGATCGAGTCGGAGATGCCGTGAAGCCTGCGGTAGTCCTGGGCCCGCCGGGTGTTCCAGCTCTCGAACACGGCGGCGATGGCGCCCCAGAGCTGCGTCAGCGGGTCGTCGGGGAACGGCGTCCCCGTCTCCCGGTTCACGAGCTCCTTGAACTCCCGCACCAGCGCCGTCAGAGCGGGTGTCGGCAGATCGATGTCACGGGTGACCCCCGCCTCGAACCGGGTCGCCTCCAGCCGCTCCTCGAATGGTTCCTTCGGCAGGTCGAAGACCACCGTCGCGTACATCTGCACGAACCGGCGGTAGGAGTCCCAGGCGAAAATCGGATTGCCGCTCTGCGTGGCGAGTCCCGCGACCGTCGTCTCGTTGAGGCCCAGGTTCAGGATCGTCTCCATCATCCCGGGCATCGAGACGGGCGCTCCCGACCGCACCGACACCAGCAGGGGATGATCCGCGCTGCCGATCTGTTTGCCGGTGCCGGCCTCCACCCGCTGCAGGGCCTGCTCGACCTGGGTGCGCAAGCGGGGCGCGAACTGCTCGCTCTCGAGGTAGGTCTTGCAGACGCTGGTCGCGATGGTGAAGCCGGGTGGCACGGGGATGCCGAGGGTGGTCATCTCGGCGAGGCCGGCACCCTTGCCGCCGAGCAGGTCCTTCATGGCCGCGGTTCCGTCGGCGCGGCCCTGGCCGAAGAAGTAGACGAGAGGCTGAGTGAACGACCCGCTCATGCCGGTGTGGCGACGAGCGGCGACGCGTGCCGCAGCCGGACCAGCTCGTCGTCGACGGGGGTGGGATAGCGTCCCGAGAAGCAGGCGTGGCAGAAGCCGGTCTGGCTGCCGGCCGCGCGGAGCATGCCGTCGAGCGAGAGATACCCCAGGGAATCCACGCCCAGGAACTCGCGGATCTCCTCGACCGAATGCGTGGCCCCGATCAGCTCCTCTCTAGTCGGCGTGTCGATGCCGTAGTGGCACGGCCCGGTGATCGGCGGCGAGCCGAGGCGCAGGTGTACCTCGCGGGCGCCGGCGGCGCGGATCATCTGGACCAGCCCCTGGCTGGTGTTGCCGCGCACCAGGCTGTCGTCCACCACGACCACCGACTTCCCGGCGATCACATCGCGCACCGGATTGAACTTGATGCGGACCTTGGCGACCCGGAGCGCCTGGGTGGGATTGATGAACGTCCGGCCGACGTAGTGATTCCGGATGAGGCCGTGCTCCAGCTTGATGCCCGACACCTCAGAGAAGCCGAGCGCCATGGCGTTCGAGCTGTCGGGGACGCTGAAGACAACTTCCGCGCCGGGCGCCGGCCGCTCGCGCGCCAGCTCCCGGCCCAGCTCGCGGCGTACCCGGTCGACCGACTCGCCAAAGATGCGACTGTCGGGCCGGGCGAAGTAGATCAGCTCGAAGACGCACCGGCTCACGGGGCGGGGAGACAGGCGGGGCAGGGCGGTGACCTTGCCGTCCTCGATCTTGAGGAAGTCGCCCGGCTGGAGCTCACGAACGACTGTGGCGCCCACCAGGTCCAGCGCACAGGTCTCCGATGCGACGATAATGCCGCCGTTCAACCGCCCGAGGACGAGCGGGCGGAAGCCGCGGCTGTCGACGACTGCGTACATGGTCCGTCCCACGGTCAGCACCAGGCTGTACGCGCCCTCCACCTGCTCCAACGCGTCGCGCAGCTGGTCGTCCACGGTCTCCGCTTCCGAGCGGGCGATCAGGTGGACCAGCACCTCGGTGTCGGTGGAGGTCGTGAAAATCGCCCCCCGTTCCACCAGCTCACGCTTGAGCTCGGCGGCGTTGGTGAGGTTGCCGTTGTGGGCGATGGCGAGCGTACCGGACCGGGTGCTCACGCTGCACGGCTGTGCGTTCGCGAGCACGGTGCTTCCGGTCGTGGAGTAGCGGGTGTGCCCGACGGCCACGTCTCCAGGCAGCTTGGCGAGCACCGTCTCGTCGAAGGTTTCGGACACCAGGCCCATACCGCGGTGCGATCGCTGGCAGCCCTCGCGGTCGAGCGCGACAATGCCCGCGCTCTCCTGTCCGCGATGCTGGAGCGCATAGAGACCGAGGTAGGTCAGCTTGGCCGCGTCCGGCAGTCCCGAGACTCCGATGATCCCGCACATGTCTTCGCCTCTTCCGCTAACGATCGAGGTTGGCGCTCGCCATGCGCCGGGGAATCGCCTCGAAGTAGATGCGCCGCAGCGCTTTCGTGTCCCACCCCAACAGCCGGTCCCCCACCCGGAGTTCCAGCCGGCCGTCCGCCGCGCCGACCACGCCCGCCCGGTGCGCCGGCACGCCTCGCTCCGCGGCCAGGGCCAGGAGCTGGGGCGCGGCCGTCGGGGGACAGGAGACGACCACCCGGGCACCGTCCTCGCCGAAGAGGAGGGGGTCGAGGGCCACGCCGTCGGCGTAGGTCGTAAGGTCCACTCGGGCGCCCAGGCTGTGCCGCGCGTAAGGGCCGCCGAGCGCGGCCTCGGCCAGCGCGACGGCCAAGCCGCCTTCCGCGCAGTCGTGGGCCGATCGGAGCAATCCCCCGCGCGCGGCCGAGACCAGCAGGAGCTGCAGGCGCCGCTCCGCGTCGAGATCCACCGGGGCCGGCCGGCCTCCGACGAAATTGAGCAGCTCGGCCCAGTAGGCGGAACCGCCGAGCTCTCCCCGAGTGGCGCCGAGCACGACGACGGCGTCGCCCGGCTCCTGGAAGTGGCTCGGCACCCGCGAGGTGATCGGCTCGAGCAGGCCCACCATGCCGATCGCAGGTGTGGGGTCCACGGCGCCGGTCGGGCTTTCGTTATAGAACGAGACGTTGCCCCCGGTGACCGGCGTCTCGAAGGCCCGGCAGGCGTCGGCGATGCCCCGGCATGCCTCGCGGAACTGAAAGAACACTTCAGGCTTTTCCGGGTTCCCGAAGTTGAGGCAATCGGTGATGCCGAGGGGCAGGGCGCCGGTGCAGGCGATGTTGCGCGCAGCTTCGGCCACCGCCGCCTTGCCGCCTTCGTAGGGGTCGAGCGCCACCAGCCGGGCGTTGCAGTCGACGGTGACGGCGAGGCCGAAATCGGTGTCGGGTACCCGGAGCACGCCCGCGTCGCCGCCGGGGCCGAGTACGGTTTCCCCCTGTACGGTGGAATCGTACTGCTCGTACACCCACCGCTTGCTCGCGACGTTCGGGCTGTCGAGGAGCTGCTCGAGGGCGCGCTCGGGGTCGAGAGGGGAGCCAACCCGCGGTGCGGCCGCGCGGCGGGCCCTCGCCTCGTCCGCCTCGCGGGCGTCGGGGTGATAGATCGGGCAGTCGTCCACCAGCTGCTGGCCGGGGATGGCCGCGACGACTCGGCCGTGGTGCCGCACCCGGAAGATGCCGTCATCCGTCACCCGGCCGATCGGGGTGGCGGTGAGCTCCCACTTGGCGCACACCGCCTGGATCTCGGGCACGCGCCGCGGCTCCGCCACGACCAGCATCCGCTCCTGCGACTCGGAAAGGAGGATTTCGTACGGCGTCATTCCTTCCTCGCGCGTGGGAACGAGCCCGGTGTCGATCTCGACCCCGACGCCTCCCCGCGCCGCCATCTCGGCCGATGAGCTGGTGAGACCGGCCGCGCCCATGTCCTGCACGGCGACAACCAGCTCGGAAGTGATCAGCTCGAGCGTCGCCTCCAGGAGGAGCTTCTCGGTGAATGGGTCGCCCACTTGCACCTGGGGGCGGCGGGCCTCGCTCTTCTCGGACAGCTCCTCGGAGGCGAAGCTGGCCCC
>JBGQIW010000115.1:0-7957 GCA_041498715.1 Gemmatimonadota bacterium
CGGGTGCGACCCTCGGCTTCCGCGGCCACCCGGAAACCAAGGGGGCCCGTGAGCAGCGCCTGCGTGCCGGGATCGCCGTTCACCCACAAGGTGACGCCGTGGAAGCCGCGGATCGCGTGCTCGGCCGGCACGGGGCCGCCCTGCCAGGCCGTCGGGGGCGCGTCAGCCCGCGCGACCAGCTCGAGGAGCATGCCGTCCGGATCGGCGAAGCTCAGCACCTGCTCGTCGAACCGGCGGACCGGCCCATCGTGGGGGATGCCGGCCGCCACCAGCCGCTCGACCCAGAACCCGAGTGACCCTTCCGGCACCAGGAACGCGGTGACGGCAGCCTGTCCCAGTCCCTGGCGGCCGCGGTGGCCACCGGGCCAGGGGAAGAAAGTCAGGATGGTTCCGGGGCGGCCCACCTCGTCGCCGAAATAGAGGTGGTACGTGCCGGGGTCGTCGTAGTTCACCGTGCGCTTGACGAAGCGGAGACCGAGGACCCGCCGGTAGAAGTCGAGCGTGCGGTCGATCTCGCCGGAGACGGCGGTGATGTGGTGGATACCGGTGCTCATGGCGTGCTCTCAGCTGAAGGCGGACGGCGATCAGCTCCCTGCGAGCCAATCGTTCAACATTAAACTATCAGTGCGCCCCAAAGTTCCCGTCAGGCCGCCGCCGCCCCCTTCCCCGCCGCGGCCAGGCCCAGCTTCCGGCACAGCCGGGCGAGGTCACGTTGCTCGGCGGCGGAGAGGGCGCCCAGGAGCGCGGTGATCCGCGCCGCGTGGGCCGGGAACACCCGCCGTACGAGCCGTTCGCCGACGGCGGTCAGGTGGACCCGGATGAAGCGCCGGTCCCGGGTGGAGCGCTCCCGGCGGACGAGGCCCCGCTTCTCCAGGTTGCCGATCACCATCGTCATGTTACCGCTGCTCTTGAGGATCCGCTCGGCCAGATCGCACTGGTGCATCGGGCCGAGGTGCAGCAGCGCCTCCAGGACGCCGAACTGGCTCTCGCTCAGGCCGGCGGCCGCGAGGTGCGGCGCGAGGGCCCCGGCGACGGCGCCGGTGGCCCGCTCGAGCTTCACGTAGGTGTCGAGGGCGAGGATCTCGCGGGGCGAACCCCGATGGCGGCTGGGCATGCGGCGCTCGGTCAATGGCTTAATATCAAACTATTACCCGGGTCCGGCCCGAGGCAACCGGCTTGCCTCACTCCACCTCGATCCGCGCGGTATCCCGGGTCCCGCTCCCTGCCAGGGCGCGGACGACGTGCACCCCGGGCCGGAGCGTCCAGCGACCCGCGGGGACCGCTCGGCCGTCCACGAACCACCGGACGGCCCCGGTGCCGCTCCCGCCGGCGCGAAGCGCGATCGTGGCGTATCGGGGATCGACGCCGGGCGGAACCTGGTAGCGATCGCCGTCGCGGGGAGAGATGATGCGGAATGGCTCCGCCGCCGGCGCCGGACGAGCCGGCAACGAGGCTGCTGACGCGCCGGCTTCGGTCGCCGACATCCGGCCCGCTTCCTGCCCGGCCCATTCCGTGTACTCCGGCGGGAGGCGCACCCCGTCGCCCGCGTGCCAGTCGCAGGAGCGGGTCGGAGCCTGGTCCGGCTGCACCCATTCGATCATCCCCGGGCAGCGATCCGTCGCCAGCAGGCCGGAGAGCCGGCAGATACGGACGGGCACCGCCCCGGCCTCCCGCGGGGTCGGGAGGACGCCCGGCGGATAGCGATCGGCGGTGAGCAGGACCGCCCGATGCAACAGCGGGCCCGCGCCGGACACGCCGCTCACGCCGTCCATCGGCCGCCCGCTGAAGTTCCCCACCCACACCGCCACAGTGAAGCGGCCGGTCGTCGCCACCGCCCAGTTGTCCGTGAAGTGCCGGCTGGTACCGGTCTTCGCGGCGGCGACGAAGGGGAAGTCGAGCGGGGTGTCGAGGCCGAAGCCGGGGATCCGCGCGACCGGGTCGGCCAGGATGTCCAGGACGAGCGCGGCCGCCCGCTCGCTCATGACCCGGCGCCCTGGCTCGGGCCGCTCGTCGGGCGCGCTCACCCGCCAGCGGACCGGACGCCACACGCCGCCACTGGCGATCGCCCGGTAGCCGTTGGCCAGCTCGAGGAGGGTGACGTCGCCGTTCCCCAGTGCCAGCCCGAGTCCGTAGTACTCTGCGCTCCGGCCCAGCGACTCGAAGCCGGCCCGCCGCAGCGTGCTCAGCAGGCTCCCCTGCCCCAGGCGATCGACCAGCTCCACGGCGGGCACGTTGAAGGAGCTGGCCAGCGCCTCCCGGAGGCGGACCGGTCCATGGAATCGTCGATCGTAGTTCCGCGGGGCATATGGCCCGGTGGACGTCTGGAAGATGCGCGGGAGATCGGGCAGCACGTCGGCGGGCGACCAGCCCCGGTCGAACGCCAGGCCGTAGAGAAACGGCTTGAGCGCCGAGCCGGGCTGGCGCGGCGAGACGACCATGTCCACCTGTCCGGCGGTGTCGGCCCAGAAATCGGGCGAGCCGACCCAGGCGAGAATCTCCCCGGTCGGATTGTCGAGCACTACCAGCGCCGCCTGGCGCGCGCCCTCCGGTCGCAGCGTCTCGACGGTGTGCCGCACCTCGGCCTCGAGTGCCGTCTGGAGCGGGAGGTCGAGCGGCGTGCGCCAGAGTCCGCCGGCCGGCGCCTCGTCGCGCGCGAGCAACCGGGTCGTGAAGTGCGGCGCGAGGAAGTCGGCCCGGCTCTCGCGCGCCAGCACCGGCTCTTGCGCTGCCCGTGCCGCCGCCTCGCTGGACGCGTAGCCCGACGCGGCAACACGAGCGAGGACCAGGGTGCGACGGATCCGCGCGCGGCTGGGCGAGATCAGCGGATTATCGCTCGACGGCGCGGGCGCGATCCCGGCGAGGAGGGCCGCCTGGCCCAGGCTCACGTCGGCCGCGGACGCGCCGAAGTAGAGCGCGGCCGCCGCATCCACGCCGACCGCGGCCTGGCCCAGGGGGACCCGGTTGAGGTACTGCTCCAGAATCGTCTGCTTGTCCAGGTGGCGCTCGAGCCGCAACGCCCAGAGCACCTGATACAGCTTGCCCGGCCAGGTCCGTCCGCTGGGGCGGAGCAGCCGGGCGAGCTGCATCGTGATCGTGGACGCGCCCGACACCACCCGGCGGGCACGCAGGTTGGTCCACGCCGCGCGAGCGGCAGCGCGGAGATCCACACCCGGGTGCCGGTAAAAGGCGCGGTCCTCCGCCGCGAGAAACGCCGCGATGAGATCGGGATCCACGTCGGCCAGCGGCACCCACCGCGCCAGGCTGCCGTCGGCCGCCCGGGCGGTGCGAAGCGGGAGTCCGTGACGATCGAGGATCGCCGCCGCCGCGCGGACGTCCGGCGCGGTGAGCCCCGACGGGAGCGGCGTCGCGATCCACGTCGCGACGCCGGCGATCACGCCCGCCGCTGCGAGGCCGAGCCCGGCGAGAAGGCGCGTCGCGCGCACGTTACCTCGCCTTTGCCGTCACGGTGAACACGCCCCCATCGCTCCGGCCGAATACGGCCGGGTTGTACATCTCCTCCGCGTGGGCCGGCGGCCGCACGAAGACACCGGGGGTCGTAGCGCGGGCCACGTAGGTGGCGGAATAGGAGCCGGGCCAGAGGACGGTGGCGAAGTAGACCACCCGGTCATCGCGGAGCTCGCGATGGTCGAACGGCGACCACCAGCCGGCGTCCCAACTGCCGAACGCCCAACGAAACCCGGTCTCGCCGCCCTCGCCCTGATCGGCCGGCTCGGAGGCGGCCGAGTCCACCCCGGGTCCGGGCACGCCGCCCACCGTCCGGAGGCTCAGGTCCACCGCCTCGAGCCCGGCGGGGAGCGCGTCATCCAGCAGCACGAACCGCCGCTCCGACGCCACCGTCACGCGCACCCGCACCCGAATCAGCTCTCCTTCCGCGACGCTCACCGTCGGCTTGCCGTCGGTGAGGCGCTCGTACCAGCGCTCCACCTGAATGCCCTGGTCGTCCGGTCGTACCGGCTGCGCCTTCGGTACCTCCTGAAGCGTGAGGTAGTAGTAGACCGGCTCCCCGGGGCCCACCGCGTCGAGGTCGAGCTTGAGCACCGGTCCGCGCGGGAGGCGGGACAGGCCGACGGTCGAGTCGCCGGGGGCCAGCGCCGCCGCCCGGAGGGTCAGCACCGTCCGGCCGCCGGCGCGCACCCGCACCCCGCGCTCCGCCGCGGCCTTCTGACGCACCCAGTAGTCGGCCAGCGCCGCAACGGCTGTTCCGTAGTCCTGAGTGTTCCAGACCCAGTCCGTCGCGTCGCTCCGCCCCTGGGCGGTAAGCGTCTCGACCAGCGGCCCCACGAGCGGGTGCGCCGGGTCTACGGCCAGCGTGGCGCTCAGCAGATAGGCCGCCGGGCGGATAATCGAGGAGAAGTACCACGCACGCCGGCTCGCCGGCGGCAGCGTAGCGGTTCGTCCTTCGACCTTCACCGAGGCCCACGCGGGCTCGAGCAGAGTCCGGGCCGCGCGGACGTCGCCGCTCCGCGCGAGGATGGCGGCCAGCTTCACCCGGTCCTCCCAGTAGAGCTGGGCCGCCATCCGCAGAAGCTCGTTCTCCCGGGCGCGATCCCTGAGCCCGGCACGGCTCAGGAAGTCCACGGCCATCACCCGCTCGCTCAGCCGGGCGGCGCTGGTGTCGTACCAGAGGGAGACCGGCGTCACCGTCAGCGCCTTGGCGGCGAGCGAGCTCCTGAGATAGGTGCCGAGCCGCGCCAGCACTGAGTCGTCCACGGCGATGCCGGCGGCCTTGGCCTCGAGCAGAACCTGGCCCGCGTAGCCCGAGAGCCAGGGCGTCGTCCAGTCGGAAGCGCTCCAGAGCCCGATGCCGCCATCCGCCCGCTGGCGGCGACTCAGCGCGCCGACGATCTCCTCCAGCTGGGCCCGCACCCGCGGACCGGCGAGCGAGTCGGCCCCGAGCGCCTTGGCCGCGCGGTAGAGCGCAATGAGGGGCTGTGCGCCGCTCGAGAGCTGCTCGGTGCACCAGTAGGGATAGACGCGGAGCCAGCGCTGGGCCCCGTGGATCACGCCCAGCGGCGACGTGCCGAAGCTGAGCGAGAGAGTCGAGCGATCGGGATCGATGCCATCAGGCAGCTTGAACTCGACGGTGGCCGAGTCGCGGAGGACGCCTGCCACGGTGTAGGAACGCGGGTGAAACGCGGGACGGACCGGCAGGCCGAGCTGCACCGCGTCCGCGTCCGCCCCGCTCGCGGCCGCGAAGCGGAAGCTGGCGCTGTCGGTCGGGAGGCCGCGGAAGTCGAAGCGCACTTCCCGGCCTCGACCGGGCTCGAGCGTGGCCGAGCGCTCCCGGGCGCCCAGGAGCTGCACGCCCTTCGCCGTCGCGGTCACCTTCACCGCGGCGGCCGCACCGGAGCGCCGGTTCACGACCACGCCCGCGCTGAACCGGTCGCCGTCACGGAGGAACCGCGGGAGGGCGGGCCGCGCCACCAAAGGCCGCGTCACCAGCAACGACGACTGTCCCTTGCCGTACTGGTCGCCCGCGGTCACCGCGACCGCCATGAGCCGGAACGTGGTCAGGTTGTCAGGCAGCTTGGCGCGCGCGACGGCACGCCCATCGGCGCCGGTCACGACCGAGCCCAGGAAGAAGGCGGTCGTCTGGAACCGCGAGCGCAGCACCTCGGCGGCATCGAGACCCCCGCCGCCACCCGGCGCGCGCTTCCCCTTCTCGCCTTCGGCGATCTGGGGCAGCACCGACACCAGGTTGCTCGCCAGCCGGAGCCCGAGCCCGCGCTCGCGGTAGATCAGGTCGAGCGGGTCGGGCGTCTGGTACCCCGTGAGCGACAGCACGCCCTCGTCCACGGCCCAGAGTGTCACTTCGCCGGCCCGGCCGGCGCCGGCCGCGTCGCGCAGCGACAGCGACACAACGGCCGTGTCGCCCGGACGATATTCGGCGCGGGCGGGAGCCACGCTCACACTCAGCCGCTTTCGCTCCGGCGTCACCCGCAGCTCGGCGTAGCCCACGCGGATCGTCGGCCGGCCGGGATCGTCCACCCGCCCCGCCGGCGCGCTCCGCCCCCGCGCGACCACGATCGACACGTAGGCGTTCGGCGCGAAGGCCTCGGTGATCGGGAACTTGACTGTCGGGCTGCCGCTGGTGAGCCGGAGCCGGCGCTGCTCGATCAGTCCCTCCCGCTCGACCGTGACCCAGGCTTCCGCGTCGGTGAAGGGCGAGGCGAAGAGCACCGTGGCCGTGTCGCCGATCGAGTACCGGGTCTTGTCCGGGATCACGTCCATCTTGAACTGGCTCTCGTCGTTCCACGGGACCCAGTCCTTGCCGGTGGCCCAGCGGGTGAAGCTCGAGACGACCTCGCGGCCGGCCTCGTCCTTCGCCCGGACGGTCACGATGTAGGAGCCGCCGCCCGGCGGGGTGAAGCGGCAGGGCACCGGATCCGCCCCGGTGACCAGCGGACAGCGCGCCACGGTGTCGGACACCCATTCGCCCAGGATCTCGCCGTACCCCTCCCGCTCCCGGTGGATCTGGTGCCACTCTCGGCGGACGACGGCGCCGTCGACCGCCACGCCGGTAACCCGGCTCCCGTCGGGCCGCACGGCGATGACGCCGACCGTGACCGGCGTGCCCTCGGTCCAGAAGTACCCCTTGCTCTCCGGCCTCGCCCCGAGATAAAACGCCGCCGGATGCACGATCACGGACGCGGACGCGCTCACCGTCTGGCGATTGACGTCCTTCACCGTCGCCTCGAACGTGGCGAGCGCCGGCCGTCCCTTCGCCGGCTCTCCCAGCGGGAGTCGAAGCGCGAGGCGGCCGCCGGCGTCCAGCGTGTCGGTTCCGCTCGCGGTGACCTGGACTGCGCTCCGGTCGTTCGTCTCTTCCCACCACCACCCGGTGTCGCCGAGGTAGAAGCCCTCGGTGCGGGGGATGGCGGGAGCGCCCGCGTCGCCCTGCTGCCGCAGGGTCCAGCTCACCGCCGCCCGCCCCATCGGCGCGCCGAAGAGGTAGCGCGCCTCCACCGCGGTCCGGAACGAGTCGCGTGCAAAGCGGGGACCCGAGTCCGTGGTGACGTCCACCAGGAACTCCGGCGGGCGATACTCCGCCACCCGATAGCTGGTCGTGGCCACGTCGGTCCAGCGTCCGCCCCGGCGCAGCTGCACGGCCAGCTCGTAGGTGCCGAGGGCCGCGGTGGCGGGGACGCGGAACCCGACGTCGGCCGTGCCGAAAGCCGAGGGCGCCGCCACGGTCTCCTGGAGCACGGCCGCGCCGGCCTGGCCCTCGCGGTCGCGGAAGACCCAGCGGAGCGAATCCCGGGTCTCAGGTACGCCCAGCCGGCCGAGCAGCCCGGTGCGAACAATGGCCTTGGCGGAGAGCGGCTCGCCCGGGCGGTAGATCCCCCGCTCGGTGAAGACGGCCGCGGCCACCGGCAGCCGCTGGCTACCCCACGCGGACCAGACGTTGAAGCGCCAGGGGCTCAGGTCGGGATCGTACTGATTGATCCCCACGACCGCGCGGTCGTCGCCCAGCGCGGCGGCGACGTAGCCCTCGAAGCCACCGGAGCCGCTCTCGTCCTCGCCCTCCTCCTCGTCCGGGCTCGCCGCCCGGTTTCGCAGATTGGCGAATCGCGCCAGGCCCCCGTCGTCGGTCGTGGCTTGCGCGACCGCCTTGCCCGCGGCGTCGTACAGGGTCACGGCCGCACCGGGACGGGGCTTCCCGTCGGCTGCGCCGGTCACCCAGACGACGCCGTCGGCGAGCCCGACGCGGGCGTGTACCGCCAAGTCGGTCACCTGGATGACGGCGATGGGGCGGCGGGCACGGGAAAGCGAATCGAGCTGACCGCTTGTGACCTGGATGGCAAGCAGGGTCGGGCGGTGCGGGCCGGCGGGCGGGGGTAGCGGGATCCCATAGAGGCGGACCTGATCCCGCGCTGCGGTGACCTTGATCTTCCGCCGGGTGGCGGAGGAGGCAAGAGCGGGCCATAGCTCAGGC
>JBGQIW010000116.1:0-7844 GCA_041498715.1 Gemmatimonadota bacterium
ACGCAGCACCGCGGGGGCGAGCGCCTTCACATCGTCGGGGACGACATAGTCGCGCTCGTCCAGCATGGCCGCGGCACGCGAGGCCTTGAGGAGCGACACCCCCGCCCGCGGGCTGGCTCCCAGCGTGAGGGAAGCGGCCTCGCGCGTCGCACGGACCACGGCCGTGATGTAGGCGGTGATCTTCGGCTCCACCCGCACACGGTCCACGACGCCGCGCAGCGCTTCGAGACCCCGCGCATCGGTCACCTGGGAGACGCCGTAGGTCGCGGGCCGGTCCGCCTCGAACCCCTCCACGTACCGCGTGAGGATCCCCTGCTCCACCGCGGCCGCCGGGTAGCCGAACTGGGCTTTCACCATGAAGCGATCCAGCTCCGCCTCGGGCAACGGGTACGTCCCCTCGAACTCGATGGGGTTCTGGGTCGCGAATACCGTGAAGGTCGGCGACAGGGTATGGCTGATCCCGTCGACGGTCACGGTCCGCTCCTGCATCGCTTCGAGCAGGGCGGCCTGCGTCTTGGCCGGCGCCCGGTTGATCTCGTCGGCCAGCACGAGGTCGGCGAACACCGGGCCCGGCCGGAACGTGAATTCGTGGCCTCCGGTGAGCATCGAGACGCCGGTGATATCGGCCGGCATCAGGTCCGGCGTGAACTGGATCCGCTGGAACCGCACGTCGAGCGCCAGCGCCAGGGTCCGGGCGAGCAGGGTCTTGGCCGTGCCCGGTACACCCTCCAGCAGCACGTGGCCCCGGGCCAGCAAGGCGACGAGCACTTCGCGCGTCGCCCCCTCCTGGCCCAGCACCACGTGATTCAGCGATTCCAGGATGCGGCGGGCGTCGCCCGCGGACGCAGTTCCTCCCACACGTCCTCCACGGCTTGGGCGGCGGCGAGCACCCGCTCGGGGCCACCAGGTTTGGTCAGGGTCTCTTGCAACCGACGGGCGGCGCGGCGGCCGCGCGCCCCGGGAAGCGCCAGCTCGAGCGCGGCGAGCCACTGCTTCGGATCGCCGCGCGGGGGCTGGCCGGTGCGCGACAGGCGGCGGCGCAACCCGGACACCGTGAGCGCCACCGCCGCATCCACGCCGGACGCCCCTTCGAGCCCGGCCGCCAGCGCCTCGACGTGCTCGAGCGGGGACCGGCGCCGTCGCTCCACCACGGTTCGCGCCGGACCGAAGCGCACCGCCCGGACGGCGAGCCACAGCAGGCCCACCGCCGCGAGCTGGAACAGCGCCCACCCCACCGGCGAGCCCGCCATCCAGTCGATCAGCGCGCGTCCCAGCAGGTGTTGCTCGCCATATCCGTGATGGTACTCGTCCCAGCTGACGCGACCGCGCGTCGCCGGCACGAGCAACGGCACCAGCAGCTCGGGAGCGTCGGTCGTGCGCCAGGCCGCGTTCCGCAAGTAGCCGTCGTCCGACACGAGCACCGCGCTGCCACCGCCCCGGACGCGCAGCCGCAACACGACGGGAGCGCCGTGCGCGGTCGCGAGCACGGTATCCACCGCGATTCGAACGACGGAGCGGCACATCTCGTCGGCGCGCGCCAGCCGGCCGAGCCCGCCTTTCTTCCGCAGCTCCGCCGTGCGCTTGGTGAGTCCCTCGAGACTGTCCGCGGCGAACGGGCGCAGCACCCAGCCGACGCGCGGCAGATTGGTGAAGCCCGGGGGCGCCACCACCGACGCGCTGTCCAGCGGCCCATCGCGATCCGCCGAGTCCGGCTCGGCCGTGTCCCACCCGAAGCAGCGGGTGAGGCCACCCGCGTCGCCCACCGCGACCAGCGTTCCGCCGCGGTTGACATAACGCGCGACGGCTTCGCGCTCAGCGGGCGCGAGCCACTGCTCCGGCGAGACGACGGCGAGCACCGCCGGCTGCCGCCGTCGCGGCTGCCGCGCGAGATCGAACAACGGCGTGCGGCGCCGTTCCACCGGTACGCCCAGTCGCGCGAGGACGTCGTAGGCGCCCCGGCCGCCGGTCGGTCCGGAGCGGTACGTGGACACGGGCTCATATTCCGCCACGGCGATGTGCTGTCGCCGGCCGGCCAGGAACGCCAGCGTGAGCGCCAGGGCGAGCAGCAGGGCGAACCCGATCTCAGCGCGATGTGACATGCTGCGACACGGTGCCGGCCGCCGCGCCGAACGCGCGATACCCCTGCTCGTCCAGCGGCTCGGCGCCGAACACATGGTGATAGAGACTGGACACGAGCCCCGCCAGCGTGGCGCGGCCCGGGGCGCCCAGCCGCGCTTCGCCTACGTACTCGGCGGGCGTCTTGGAGGGGTGGAACGTCAGGGCATCGGCCCGGTCGAGCTCGAGGAGGAGCGCGACGAAACGGTGCGCCAGCGCCTCGGTATAGCGGCCGGCGCGGGCCAGGGCTTCGGCGCGCTCGAGGTGCCCTCGGCCATCCAGGAGCACCGGCGCCGTCCCGGGCGCGACGGCGCCCGGCCGCTGCACCGTCACGCGGTAGATGCGCCACACCGTGAGCCCGATATGAATGACCAGCGCCACGAGCGCGACCAGCGCAGCCCAGAACAGGATCTTGGCGCCGACCGGGTGCTGGGCCGTGAAGCGGTCGAGCCACTCGCGGAAGCGCATCCAGAGATCGCGCAGCCAGTGCAGCGGCTGCGCCGCCTGCGCCCAATCGTACTCTTTGCGCGCGAACACCTCGCGCGCGGCACGCCGCACCGAGTCGGCGGAGATCGCCTCCTGCGGGAGGGCGAGCGGCGACAGGGTCAGGTCACCCCAGCTGCTCGCTCAGCAGCTGGAGGTCGAAGCCCTCGCGCCGCACGCGCAAGTCGTAGTAGGCGAGCGTCAGGATGCAGGGGAGGATCGGTGCGAGCACGATGGGGAAGACCGAGGCCACCAGGGACCACGCGAGCTGCCCACTCGGGATCATCTCCACGACCAGCGCGCCCACCGCCTGTGCCACGATGGCCGGCAGGAGGCTGCTGATGAGCCAGCCGACCACGGCCAGGCCCAGCATCCTGAGCCGCGCGCCCCGGGTCAACTCCCACGATCGGCCGAACGAGTCGAACGCGCTCGCCAGCGATTCGAGCACCACGGCGGGGGTCGTCACCATGTAGCCGCAGGCGATATAGAGCACCAGCCACACCGAGCCGACCAGCTCCGCGAGGAAGAGTAAGACGGCCACTGCCCCCAGACCCTTGCCAATCCCGATGGTCACGCCGAACACCACGGCGCAGAGCATCCCAACGAGGAGGATCAACAGGCTCTTGCCGAGGCCGACCAGGAACAGCGGTACGATCTTCCCGAACCCCAGCCGCCAGACGTCACCGAACTGGGGTTCGCGCCCGAGGTAGGAATCGGAGATGATGCGAATCGAGCCGGCGGTCAGGAGCAACATCGCGCACAAATAGAAGACCCCGAGGACCAAGCCCCAGAGCAGGACCGGGACGAGCTCGCTCTGGAGAATCGCCATCGTCTGCTCCGGCGGGGCGGCCTCCAGGCCGAAAAACCGGGCGCGAAAATAGAGGCCGAAGGCGATCGGCACCCACATCACCGTGAGACTCAGTTTGAGGAAGAGCCCGAAGTGGCGCCGGAACAGGGACAACGCGCCGTCGAGGATCTCCCCAAATTCCATCGGCCGCAGATCGGCCATAAGGCCTCGCCCTCGCGTGGGGTGTGGCGGTAAGATGAGGACGTGAGCGCCAGCGCGCGAGCCCCGCTGCAACCCTTCGATCTCCGTCAGCAGTTGGGCGTCGAGACGCCCGAGCACGTCGTGCTCTCCTTCGAGCTCGCCGGACTGGGCACGCGCGCCGCGGCCGCCGCGGCCGACCTGATCCTGCTGGCCGGCGGCTACTTCGTCGTGTTTCTCTTCTTCGTCGCCGCCGGACTGTCGGACTCCTTTCAGCCAGGCCTGATCAGCTGGGGCACGGCCCTCATCGTCCTCGTCTCCGGGCTGGGGTTCTTTCTGTATTTCGCCCTGTTCGAAGCTCTGTGGGACGGGCGCACGCCCGGCAAGCGGGCCCTGGGCATCCGCGTCGTCCTGGATACGGGGCGCCCGGTCACCGCGAACGCCGCGACCGTGCGAAACCTCCTCCGGATCGTGGACTTCATCGTTCCGGTGGGCCCGCTCCCCGGGGCGGCCTTCGTGTTCTTCCATCCCGCCAACAAGCGGCTGGGCGACATCGCGGCCGGCACCATCGTGGTGCGCGATCGGGTCGCCGCGTGGCGTCTCGCCCCCGCCCCACCACCGCCGGCCGCCGACGCGATCGAGCTCGGGCCCCCCGAGCTGTCGGACCAGGAGTTCGCGCTGCTCGACCGGTTCCTCGCCCGGTCCGAGCAGCTGCTCCCCGCAGTGCGGGACCGCATGGCGGCGGATCTCGCGCGCCGCTTCGAGCCGAAGATCCCGCGACGCACCACCGACGCCCTCACCTATCTGGCGACGGTGTTCGCCGAGGAGCAGCAGAAGCGACGGGGACGGTTCGCGACGCGGGCGACGGGGGTCGCGGGGCGCACGACCGTGACCGCCGAGCGCTTCTTCGCGCGCAAGCGCGACACCTGGGAGGGATTCCGCGTCGCCGCCCAGCGCTACGAGCGCGGCGGCCTGGCCCGGCTCCCGGCGGCGGAAATCCCCGGATTCGCGGCCCGCTACCGGGAGGTAGCGGCGGATCTGGCTCGGGCGCGCACCTATGGGGTCGACCCGCAGGTCGTGGCGTATCTCGAGCGCCTCGTCGGCGCCGGTCACACGGTGCTGTACCAGTCGCGCTCCACCCGGCGCACGCCATTCGTTCGCACCGTGCTGGCGGATTTCCCGGCGGCAGTGGTCCAGTCGTGGCCCTACGTCCTGACGAGCTTCCTGCTCTTCATGGTGCCCGCGGTCATCGGGTACGTGGCGCTGCGGGAGCGGCCGCAGCTCGCCGAGGAGATCGTCCCGGTCGAGATGGTGAACCGGGCCGAACAGGCGGCGGAGCGGGAGGCCGAAGGGATCGGGTACGCCCAGACCGAAAGCGGCGAGCGGCCGGTCATCGCCGCCTGGATCATCTCGAACAACATCAGGGTCTGCATCCTCGCGTTCGCGGGGGGGATGCTCGCCGGCGTCCTCACGGTCGTCGCCCTCGTCAACAACGGGTTCTCGATCGGCACCGGATTCGGCGTGTTCGCCAACTATCACGCCGCGGCGTACCTGGGGACGTTCGTGGCGGGCCACGGCGTGCTCGAGCTGACGGCGATCTTCATTTCCGGCGGCGCCGGGCTCCGCCTGGCCCACGCGCTCATCGCGCCGGGCGATCGGACGCGTGCCGACGCCCTGGTGGTGGATGGGCGGATCGCCATGCGCATGGTGGGCGCGGTGGTTTTCCTGCTGGCCATCGCCGGTACGATCGAGGGGCTGCTCTCCACGAGCGATGCCCCGAGCGCGTTGAAATTCGCCGTCAGCGGGGCGAGCGTGCTGCTCCTGGGGCTCTACTTTCTGAACGGATATCGGTACGGGAAGCAGCCGGCATCCTGATTCCGCGGCCACCACCAGCGCGCATCACCCCTCAGCCGGCAGCGGATCGCCCACCACCGTGCCGGGGAGCAGAAGCGGGCGCGATGCCGCCGGCTCACGACCGGTCAGCGACCTCGGTCATGCTAGAGCAGGGAGCGGTACAAATCGCGGAGATGGTGGTCGCGGAGATCGCGGACGGAGAGCCACAGGTCCTGCTCGGAAAGGGCGCAGAAGATCTCCGCCGTGGTCCGCTCGTGCTCGGTGTCTTCGAGGCCGAACAGGATGCGACCGCGCCACGCCCCGTCCTCGGCATGACGCAGCACGAGGCGGATGGCGACACTCTGGCCTTCAAAGCGGATGGGGGGGAGATCGTGAACGACAGCTTCGTGGAGCGTCGAGACTGCTTGACGGGCCGCTTGAGCGGACATGCCGAGCCGATCGGGCTGAGTTATGACAAGATTATATAGGAGGCTTGGTTACGCAATACCACACCGCTCAGATTCGGAACGGCACCGGCGCGAACGTGAGGAGGAAGAGGGCCAGGGCCGCCCACGCCAGGCGGCGCCGCGACGGGGGAAGCGGACGGGAGGCCTCGAGGACCGTGGGGTGATCGAGCCGGCCCCGTGACACGGCGAGCACCAGGCCGGCCCAGACATACCAGCCCATCCACCAGTATCCCAGCCCCAGCACGACCACCCAGAATCCCAGCGCCACGCGCCGGTGCCAGCGCGGCAGCGCCGCATACAGGATGTGCCCCCCGTCGAGCTGGGCCATCGGCATGAGGTTGATCATCGTCACGAACATCCCGAGCACGCCGGCGAAGGCAAGCGGGTGCACCAGCACCGGGCCAAGGCTGCCGTGGACCGCCCAGCGGGCCAGCAGCGTCACCAGGGAATCCCCCAGCGGGAGGAGCTCCGAGCCGACCGGCAGCACCATGCCGCTCATCCCGGCGATCGGCGGCAGCGGGTGGGAGAGGTGTAGCCCGATGAGCAGCACCGGCAGCGCCACCGCGAATCCCGCGATCGGCCCCGCGACCCCCACATCGAACAGCTGACGCCGGTCCGAGAGCCAGGTGCGCATTCGGATGAACGCCCCCATCGTCCCGATGAACGAGGGCCACATCGGCACCGGCAGGAAATACGGCGGCGAGACATCGAGCAGGTAGCGCTGGGCCGTTACATAATGGCCCAGCTCGTGCGCGAGCAGGATCGCCACCAGCGGGATCGAGAACGCGAGTCCCGAGAGCAGTGCGTGGCCGGGATCGCCGGTGAACGCGAGACGTCCGCGCAGCAGCCCCCAACCGTCGTTCACCTCGGCCCTGCCCTGGAGAACGGCTCCGGCGATCGTCGTGGTGACGAGGGTGAGAACGAACAGCGCGACGTGCAGCCACCAGCGCTCCTTCACGACGGCCGTGCGCCGGGTCAGCACGAGCCAGCGCCCCCCTGCCTCCTCGGCCCAGTAGTAGTCCCCGGGCCAGGTGGTCAGGGCCTGGGCGAGCGCGGGGGAGGGCGCGGCGTGCGCCGGATGTACAAGCGCATCAACGACTTCCCGATCTCGCAAAGGCGTGACGCGCCAGGCGAGCAAAAACGGCGTCAGGCCCGCCGGGCCGCCTTGATCTTGACTAACGGGCACGGCAACCCCTATGATAGCCGCTGCACACCGGCACGACCCTTACGCTTCCATAAGAGCAACGCGTTCACCACCCTGCCAGGGGTTCACCCTGCCCGCCGCAGCCCAACGGAGTCTCCGCCCACGTGGATATCGCTGAGCTGAAGAAGAAGTCCGTCGCGGAACTGCACGCGATGGCCGAGAGCCTCAACATTCAAAACTACTCGGGGCTCCGTAAGCAAGATCTCATCTTCCGCATCGAGCAATCGCTGCTGGACACCGATACGGTGCTGCGCGGCGAGGGCGTGCTCGAGATCCTGCCCGAAGGCTACGGCTTCCTGCGCAGCCCGGACTGGAACTACCTCTACGGGCCCGACGACATCTACGTCAGCCCCAGCCAGATCAAGCGCTTCGATCTGCGCACGGGTGATACGATTCTCGGCCAGGTGCGACCGCCCAAGGAAGGCGAGCGCTACCTCGCGCTCCTCAAGGTCGAGACGGTCAACAGTGAGGAGCCCGAGAAGGCCAAGCACCGCGTCGCGTTCGACAACCTCCGGCCGCGCTATCCCGAAGAGCGGATCCGGCTCGAGCGCAAGGATGGCGACCTCTCGATGCGGGTGATGGACATCCTCTGCCCGATCGGCAAGGGCCAGCGCGGCCTGATCGTTTCGCCGCCGAAAGCCGGCAAGACGATCCTCATGCAGAAGCTCGCCAATTCGATCATCGAAAACCATCCCGAGGTCTACCTCATCGTGCTGCTCATCGACGAGCGGCCGGAGGAGGTGACCGACATGGAGGA
>JBGQIW010000117.1:0-7600 GCA_041498715.1 Gemmatimonadota bacterium
CAATGAGATCGCCCGTCGTGTTCCTGGCCCTCGCCTCCACCGGGCTGCTCTGGTCGGCCGGTTCGCTGCGGCAGGCGCCGTCCGCTCGCGAGCTCCCCGCCGTTCACCCCAACGACAACCGACTCCCCGCCGGCCGCCTGCGCGGCGACACGCTCGAGCTCCAGCTCGAGGTGCGCATGGCGACCTGGCGGCCGGAGGCGAACACCGGCCCTGCCATTGAGGTGGCTGCGTTCGGCGAGGTGGGGCTCGATCCCGAGATCCCCGGCCCGCTCATCCGGGTGCCGACCGGCACGGTGGTCGTCGTCTCCGTGCAGAACCGCCTCACCGATTCGACCATTGCGGTGCACGGGCTGCTCACCCGTCCTGCCGAGCGGGACGACAGCCTGGTGCTCCGGCCGGGGGAATCGGCCACCGTCACCTTCGCCGCCGGCGAGCCGGGGACCTACTTCTACATGGCGGTGTTAGGCCACCACTCTCTTGAAACCTTCGCGAACGACGAGCGGGAGCAGCTGTCCGGTGCGTTCGTCGTGGATCCGCCGGCCGGCTCGCCCCCGGACCGGATCCTCATGATCAATATCTGGGGATCGACCGTCGACTCGAATACCTACCGCAATGCCCTCGCCATCAACGGCCGCTCCTGGCCCTATACCGAGCGGATCGAGGCCACTGTCGGGGACAGCGTGCACTGGCGGGTAATCAACGGCTCCGCTCGCCCGCACCCGATGCACCTGCACGGGTTCTTCTTCCGGATCGATGCGCTCGGGGACGGGCTCATCGCTCACACCCTGCCGCCGGACCAGCGCCCGATGGCCGTCACCCGGAGCATGGCGCCGTTCGAGACCCTGGTGATGACCTGGGTGCCTGACAGGCCGGGAGACTGGCTGTTCCACTGCCATATCGGATTCCATGTGATCCCCGACGCGCGGCTCGACCCGCCCACGCCAGGGAGCCACGACCGGATGGCCCACGATCCTCTGGTGCACATGGCCGGCCTGGTACTGGGCATCGTGGTGCACCCGGCGCCGGGCGCGGCCGAGCCGGCCCGAGGCAAGGCGCGACGGCTGCGCCTCTTCGTGGAGGAAGGGAAACGGCGGGCCCGGTCCCCTCGCGCGCTGAGTTACGTGCTCCAGCGCGGCGCGCACGCTCCGGCGAAGGACTCCATCGAAGCCGTGAGCTCCCTCCTGGTGCTTACCCGGAATGAGCCGACCGACATCGTGGTGGTGAACCGGCTGCACGAGCCGGCCGCGATCCACTGGCACGGCATCGAGCTGGAGAGTTACTCCGACGGCGTGGCCGGCTGGAGCGGCAGCGGAAATCGGCTGGCCCCGTCGATCCAGCCGGGCGACTCGTTCGTTGCGCACCTTACCCTGCCGCGCGCGGGCACCTTCATCTATCACACCCACATGAATGACGTCGAGCAGCTCACCTCCGGGCTCTACGGCGGGATCGTGGTGCTGGAGCCGGGCAAACGACTCGATCCACGACACGACCACCTCTTCGTGGCCGGCTGGGACAGCGATGCCGAGCCGGTTCATCTGCTGGTGAACGGCGACAGCCTGCCGCCGCCGCTCCAGCTGAAGGCCGGTGTGGCCCATCGGCTCCGCTTCGTGAACATCGGCGTCGCCGGCCGGTTCCGCTTCTCGATCTACCGCGACAGCGCGCTGGTAGAGTGGCGCAGACTGGCCCGGGACGGTGCCGATCTCCCGGCGGGCCAGGCGCTGACCGAGCCCTCGGTAGAGCGGGTGGATGTCGGGGAGACTCGCGATGTTGAGTTCCTGCCGGAGGCGGGTGAGTACCGACTGGTCGTGGGCGACCCGGCGAAACCGAGCTGGACCCAGCTGTTCAGGGTACGGTGACCGCCCGCCCGCCGGCCCGATAACACACGCCCGGTCCGGCCTCGCCACCGCGCTCTCCGACCGCTACCGTTTCGAGCGGATCGAAGAGGCGGACATCGTCCCGCTCTTTGCAGACCCCGATCCCTGGAGGGTCCCGTGACGCTGGCATGGTACTCACGCGCAGCCCCGGCCGTCCTGTGCCTGCTACTCGCCGCCGGGGCCCACCCCTGGCGCGTCGCTTCTCCGGCGGCGGACCAGCCGACGGTCCGCCCCAACGACAATCGCCGACCGGCGGGTCGTCTCGCGCACGGAACGCTGAGGGTCCGGCTCGAAGCGCGCGAGGGTAGCTGGAGCCCGGAGGGTGTGGGCAAAGCCCCTCGATTCGCCATCGACGCCTTTGCCGAGGAGGGAGGCCCGCTCCAGAGCCCCGGGCCCCTGCTCCGGGTGCCGGTGGGGACCATGGTGCAGGCGAGCGTCCGGAACCGCCTGAGCCGGGCCCTGCTCCTGCGTGGCCTGTACAACCATGCCGACAACGACACCGCCGCGGTCGAGCTGCAACCCGGCGAGCGGCGGGAGTTCCGGTTCGTGGCCGGCCGCGCGGGCACCTACTACTACTGGGGTCGTTCGCGGGACGACCGCCTGGGACTCGGCCGGCTCGAGGACGGCCAGTTGCTGGGCGCCCTGATCGTCGACGCAGTCCCCCCGCCTCCCGGTGAGCGGCTGCTCGTCATCGCGCTGTTCGTGGACCGCGCGGATACCGTCACCCTCCGTCATACGTTTCTGGTCAACGGCCTCTCGTGGCCGCACACGGAGCGGCTGAAGGCCACGGTCGGCGACTCGCTTCACTGGCGCGTCATCAACGCGAGCGTGGCGCCGCACCCGATGCACCTCCACGGCTTCTATTACCGGGTGGATGCCTCCGGTGATGGACTGGCCGACACACTGTACCGTCCAGACCAGCTGCGGATGGCCGTCACCCAGTTCCTGATGCCCGGCCAGACGTTGGCGATGAGCTGGAGTCCGAAACGCCCGGGGCACTGGCTCTACCATTGCCACTTCATCGCGCACGTCGATCATGCCCAGCACTTCGGGGCGCCGCACCCCGAGTACGAGCACAGCCACGCCCTGGGGGGAATGGCGGGGTTGATCGTCGGGATCGAGGTCCGGCCGCGTCCCGGCGCTGTCGCCGAGTCGCCGCCACCCCCGGCGCGGCGGCTCCGCCTGTTCGCCGATCAGCGGGACAGCGCGTTCGGGGAGCATCCCGGATACGGCTTCGTCCTGCAGGAGGGGGCCGAGCCGGCGCCCGATTCGATCCGCATTCCCGGGACGCCGATCTTGCTGCAACGTGGCGAGCCGGTGGCCATCACGGTCCTCAACCGCACCCGGGTGGGCATGTCGGTGCACTGGCACGGCATCGAGCTGACCAGCGTGTACGACGGAGTGCCGGGCTGGAGCGGCGACGACCGCGCGCTCGCGCCGATGATCATGCCGGGCGACTCCTTCACAGTCCGCCTGACCCCGGACCGCGCCGGCACGTTCATCTACCACACCCACGCGGACGAGGCCGAGCAGCTCGCCTCCGGACTCTATGGACCCCTGGTCGTCCTCGAGCCCGGACAACAGTGGGACCCCGAGCACGACCGCATCCTCCTGATGGGCTGGGGCGGGCCGGGCCCGGCGGCGCCGCCGTTCCTGAACGGCTCGGCCAGCCCCTCACCGGTGCGGCTGCACGTGGGGGAGAGCTATCGGCTGCGATTCATCAACATCACGCCGAGCAACAACCAGCGGATCCGCCTGCTGGCGGACAGCACCTCCCCGACCACCTGGCGCCTGTTCGCGAAGGATGGCGCCCAGGTCACGCCGGCGCAGGCACTGGAGATGAGCGCCGACCTCCGGCTCGGCGCCGGGGAGACCTACGACTTCACGTTCATGCGGAGCGAGCCGGCCCAGTTTTCGTTGGTGGTCACGACCGCCATCTTCCGGAAGCCGCCGCGAGAGATGCGCATCCCCGTGATCGTGGAATAGGGTCTCATGAACCTCTCCGCCGCGCTCGCCGACCGCTACCGCATTGAGCGGGAGCTGGGGCAGGGGGGCATGGCCACGGTGTACCTGGCGCATGACCTCAAGCACGACCGCCAGGTCGCGATCAAGGTGCTCCGGCCCGAGCTCGCCGCCGTGATCGGGGCCGAGCGGTTCCTCGCCGAGATCAAGACCACGGCAAACCTGCAGCACCCGCACATCCTGCCGCTCTTTGATTCGGGTGCGGCGGACAGCTTCCTCTTCTACGTCATGCCCTTCATCGAGGGCGAATCGCTGCGTGACCGCCTGAAGCGCGAGAAACAGCTCCCCATCGCCGACGCGGTCCGCATCGCCACCGAGGTCGCAGGCGCGCTCGACTACGCCCATCGCCACGGCGTCATTCACCGCGACATCAAGCCGGAGAACATCCTGCTGCACGACGGCCGGGCGCTGGTCGCTGATTTTGGCATTGCCCTCGCCGCGAGCAAGGCGGGCGGCACCCGGATGACCGAGACGGGGATGTCGCTCGGCACGCCGCAGTACATGAGTCCCGAGCAGGCGATGGGGGACCGCGACATCACCGGCCGGAGTGACGTCTACGCCCTGGGCTGCATCACGTACGAGATGCTCGTCGGCGATCCTCCCTTCGGCGGCAGCACCGCCCAGGCCATCGTGGCCAAGGTCCTCACCGAGAAGCCCGCTCCCCCCTCAAAGCTGCGCGACACGGTGCCGGAACCGGTCGAGGAGGCCGTGCTCATCGCCCTCGCCAAGCTCCCGGCCGATCGGTTCGCAAGTGCGGCGGAGTTTGCCGTGGCCCTCCAGGGCGGGCTGCGGGTCGGGCGGAGCGGTGGACCGACTCCCAGGTCCAGCGCCGCCGTGCCGCGCGGAGCGGCCGCGCGGAGGTGGAGCGTGGGCTCGCCATTGCCGTGGGCGGTCGCGGCCGCAGCGGCGACGGTGGTGGCGGTGGGGAGCTGGCGGCGCGGCGGGGCTCCCGCCGGCGCCGTCATTCGCTTCGACTTGCGCCCGGGGCCTGGCACCCAGATCGCCTTCCCGGTCGGCGGCATCGCGACCTACCTAGCCCTGTCGCCCGACGGCCGGCAGGTGGTCTATGCGGCGAGCCGCGGTGGCAGCGACTGGGCGCTCCACATCAGGAACCTCGATCAGCTGGATTCGCGGCAACTCCCGGGCACCGAGGGGGCGGGGGTGCCGGAGTTCTCCCCGGACGGCCGATGGATCGCGTTCGGCGCGGCCGACGGCAGCCTGAAGAAGATCACGGTCGACGGCGCCGCGCTCACGACGCTCTGCCAGCTCGACGCGAGCGGCGTATCGGGCCTGACCTGGACCTCCGATCGGGAGCTCGTCTTCACCCGGGAGAATCTCGCCGCGGGCCACGGCCTGTGGCGTGTCCCGTCCGATGGCGGGGAGCCGGTCCAGTTCACGCAAGCGGGCGCGGTCGGTGAGCGGCTGCAGCTGGCGCCGCGCTCGGCGGACCAGGGACGGCTCGTGCTCTATACCAGCGGCAAGGCCAGCAACCTGGATCTGAAGATCGGGGTGATCACGACCGGGACGGGGAAGGCCACGGTGTTCCCCACCCTGCAGGGCACGCGCGCCGTCGGCCTCGCCAACGGGTTCCTGCTGTACGTGCGCGGCGACGGTGCCCTCATGGCGGCGCCGTTCGACACCCGGTCGCTCAAGGCGGGCGTGCCGCTCCAGCTCTTCGACAGCATCGGCGCGCGCGACTGGGCGGCGCCGGTGGCGCTGTCGGCGAGCGGATCGCTGTTCTATCAGCGGGGCGGACTGGCGAGCCAGCTGGTGCGGGTCGACGAGCACGGTGCGGCGCGGAGTCTGATCGATTCGGCGCGGGTGTATGCTCACCCCCGGCTCTCCCCGGACGGGCGGCGCATCGCGTTCGAGGTGCAGGGAGGCGCCAGCATCGAGATCTGGATCGCGGATCTCGCCGCGCACAGCGCCGAGCGGCTCACGCGGGTCGGGTACAGCGACCGCCCGGAGTGGACCCCCGACGGGAGCCGGGTGATGTACGTCTCCTCGCGCACACCCAAGAACTCCCTCTGGTGGCAGCCGGCCGACGGCAGCGGGACGGCCGAGCTGGTCTTTCAGGCCCCGGACGAGATCCGGGAGGGAGTGTTCACGCCGCGCGGCGACGCCGTGGCATATCGGGTGGATACGCCCGACCGAAATCGCGACATCTACCTGGTGCCGCTCACCGGGGAGCGGACGCCGGTTGCGCTCCTGACGCGCGTCGATGACGACAAGCAGCCCCGCGTGTCGCCGGATGGGAAGTGGCTCGCGTACGTCTCCAACGAATCCGGTCGGGAAGAGGTGTACGTCCGCGCACTCGCCAATGGAGGCGCCAGGGTCGCCGTTTCGACCGACGGCGGCGGGGAGCCGCTCTGGGCCCCGGATGGGAAGCGTCTCTTCTACCGCACCGGCGCCCGGCTGATGGCGGCTCACATCGCCACGGCACCGTCCCTCGCGGCGACGGCGCGGGACACCCTCTTCGAGGGGCCGTACACGACCGATCCGTTCCACCCGAATTACGACGTCGCACCGGACGGGAAGAGCTTCGTCATGGTGCGGCCGGTCGAGGCCAATCGGCAGCTGGTGATGGTTGTGAACTGGATCCAGGAGCTGCGGCAGCGGACCGGAGGAGGCAGGTGAGTTCCGCCGGCAGGCAGGCCGCCCCCTACTCCCAGCGGAACACCCGCGCCGAGAGGGCGGTACAGATCGCAAAGACCAGCGCGAGTGCCGCGAGGTCCCCGACGTGCGCCGACCAGGGGTCGCCGTTCCAGATCCCCTGAAGCAGCGACACCGCGTAGGTGAGGGGCATGAATCGGGCGGCGGTGTGGAGCGCCGGAGGGAGGGCGTCCAGCGACACAAAAATTCCCGACAGCCCGATCATCGGATACAGGATGACCGCCCCGATGGGCTGGGCGAAGCGCGCCGTGGGGACGATGCTGGCGATGACGAAGCCGATTGACAGGATGCTCAGAGTGCTGATCAACAGGGCGAGCAGGAAGCCGAGCACCGGGACACCGGCGCCAATCGGATACAGGCGCTTGCCCACCACGATCAGCGAGAGCAGTGTGAGAGCGGTGAGCACGAGTTTGACCGCGACGTGGGCCGAAAGAATCGTCCCCGGCCTGAGTGGCGTGGCGCGGAGCCGCTTGAGAATGCCGCCTTCCCGGTAGACGGCAATGATCGTCACCAGCGAGAGCACGGCGCTGATGGCGATGAGCACCGCGGCGAGGACCGGCAGTGAGACCTGCAATAGTCCATCGGTCGCCGACGTTGGGAGCTTGGGGCCGGCGGCCCGCCCGAACACCACGAACACCAGCACCGGCATCACGATCGTCCCGATCGCGCCCAGCGGCTCCCGGAGAAAGATCTTGAGTTCGAGCCAGCTGAGTTGCCAGAGGCCACGCAGCATGATCGGGCGCCTAGTCCCGGATTCCATGGCCGGTGAGTTTCAGGAAGACGTCCTCGAGTGTGGGCAGCACCGTACGGAACTCCGTGACCCGTATGCGATGCTCCGACAGACACCGGATCACCTCGGTGACGAAATCCTCGCCCCGGCCACGAATGGTGAACCGACTCTCCGCATAGACGACCTCCTCCACGTCGGGGAGGGCGCGGAAGCGTTCGGCGGCAAGCGGGTCGTCGGTGGCCAGGACGACCGATCGCTCTGGACAGTGCCGGGCCACGAGACGCGCGGGCGGATCGACATC
>JBGQIW010000118.1:0-7373 GCA_041498715.1 Gemmatimonadota bacterium
CCGGCGTGAAGCGATCGCGGCCTCTCCCGACCTGTCCCGTCTGCTCGCGCGACTGGTCGAGCGCGCGGCGCCGGTCCTGGCGCGGCAGCCCCCGATCCCCGCCGCCAAAGCCCTGCTCTCGGTGGACGGCGGCGTCTGCCCGACCGACCACGTTCAGCTCCGCTTCGACCCCTGGAGTCCCTCGGCGCACGTCTGCCCGCGGTGCGGCAAGTCGTATGGCGGCGAGCGGCACGACCGCTGGTGGGCCCGGTTCCAGCACCTCTGGCTCGGGGAGCGGGCCGCCCACCTGGCCGCGATAGCGGCGTTCGCCGGGCACGACGCGGCGGCGGCGCGGGCGCGCGAGCTGCTGGCGCACTACGGGAACCACTACTTCGAGTACCCCAACCGGGACAACGTGCTGGGGCCGAGCCGGCTGTTCTTCTCCAGCTATCTCGAGTCCATCTGGCTCACGAATTATCTCGCCGCCGCGACGCTGCTCCGCGAGAGCGATCGGCTCGACCGCGCCGCGGCCGACGGTGTCTCACGGGTGGCCGACGAGGCAGCCAACCTGATCGGCGAGTTCGACGAGGGATTCTCCAACCGCCAGACCTGGCACAGTGCCGCGCTGGCCGCGATCGCGGTCTGGTTCGAGGACGAGGAGCTCCTGGGTCGCGTGCTGGAAGGCCCGACGGGCCTGATTTCGCACCTCCTGCAGGGTTTCGGGCAGGACGGCCTGTGGTTCGAGGGTGAGAACTACCACCTCTTCGCGCTCCGCGGCCTGCTCGTGGGGCTCGACTGGGTTCGCTCGGCCGGCGTTGATCCGCTGCAGGAGCCGGAGCTCGCCGCGCGGGTGCACGCAGCGCTCGAGGCGCCCGCGCTCACCGCGCTGCCCGACTTCACCTTTCCCGCGCGGAAGGATGCGCGCTTCGGGACATCGCTCGCCCAGCCGATGTACCTGGAGCTCTGGGAGGCGGGTCGCCGAGGCGGCGCGGGCAAAGACGAGCTGGACGACTGGCTCGCCGCCCTCTACGCTGTGCCCGCGCCGCCCGCCGAGCCGTTCGACTCCTACTTGCACGAGGCGGGCGAGCCGCCGCTGAGTCGGCGGAGCCGCGCCGATCTCTCCTGGTGGATGCTGCTGGCCATGGGGCCCGCCCTCGAAGGCGATCCGGCGTGCTGGGACACGGGCAGCACGCTCATGCCGTCACAGGGCCTCGCGATTCTCCGGACCGGCGGCCGCTACGCCAGCCTCGAGGCCGGCGCCCACGGCGGCGGGCACGGCCACCCCGACCGCCTCCACCTCACGCTGCACGAGCGCGGCGTGCATTGGCTGCCCGATTTCGGCGCTGGCAGTTACGTCTCCCGCGACCTTTTCTGGTACCGCTCGACTCTCGCCCACAACGCGCCGCTGCTGGACGGCGTCTCCCAGGAGCCGGGCGACGCGGTGTGCGAGTCATTCGACGAGAAGGGCGGATGGAGCTGGGCGCGCGGACGTTTCGGCCCCGTGACCCGGACGCTCGTTTCGGGTCCCGCATATCTGCTCGACGTCCTGACGCTCTCGAGCGACGAGGACCACCGGCTGGAGCTGCCGTGGCATCTCTCCGGCCGGATCGACGTACGTGGCGCTTCGCGGTGGGAGCCGGCGACGCTCGCCGGCGAGCTGGTCACCGGAGCGGAGCGGCATGCGGTGCCCGCCGGCGAGCGTGTCATGGTGATCGCGAGTCGGGACGACGTGGGCCAGACATTGGCGCTCACCTCCCGCGGCGCGACCGAGCTCCTCCGCGCCACCGCCCCTGGCGCGCCCGGCACGGGCACCGCGCCGTTCGTGGTGCTCGCCGGCGGGGGACGGGGCGTCCGATTCGTCTCGCTGCTCGCGCCGGCGCCGGTGGAATTCGCGGTGGAAGGCGACGCAATAGCGGTGACAACCTCGGCAGGGACCGACCGCCATCGGGCGACTGTCGAAGGCTGGGAGGTGACGCCGGCAGCCGGCGACGGCGTGCGCCTCGGCGGCCGCAGGGCCGAGCCCCGCGTGTTCGAGGCGCTGGTTACCCGGGAGGTGCCGCTGCGCCAGACCGGAAGCGCGGTTCGGGTGAGTGCGCCGCCCGCGCTCGATGGCTCACTCGATGGCTTCGACACGTCCCAGCCCCTGGCCCTGGATCACGAGGACCAGTATCGCCGCAGCGAAGAGCCGTACTCGGGGCCGGAAGATTTCTCCGCCGTGGCGTATGCCAACTGGGACGACGACGCGCTCTACCTTGCGGTGGAGGTCACCAAGCCGGACGTGGTGCTCCGCCCCGGTGACGCGGCGGCGCTCCTGCTCGACAACGAGCCCGACGACATCCACTCCGACAGCGTGCAGGTGTACCTCCGCATCGATCCGGACGACCCGGTGTACGGGTTCCTCGTCGCGCCCGATCCCGACGGCGGGCACGTCCGCGTCCGGGCTGCTTCGGGGTCCGCCGGTGACGCAGGCATGGTGACGGGCGCGTGGACGGCCACCGACCTCGGCTACATCGTGACCCTCGTGCTCAAGCCACCCGGCTGGGAGACCCGCCACTTCGGCGACCGCGTCGGCTTTGACCTCCTGGTGAACGAGGCCCTTCCCGACCGCGAGCGCCGAGTGGGACAGCTGGTATGGAGCGGCGGCGGCGGCTGGATCTGGCTCCGCGGCGACCGCCAGGACCCCGCTCGCTTCGGCGAGCTGGAGCTGGCATGAGCGACGATCCCGTCGCGGGCTTCACCTCGACCGGGAGCAAGCGGCCCGAGGCGCTCTTCGGCGCGCTCGACGACGGCTGGATGCCGCCGGCCCGCATGGTCCGCGCGGAGGGCTGCCGGGTCTGGGACGCCCGGGGCCGGGAGTACGTGGACTTCGTGATGGCCCTGGGCGCGGTCGCGCTGGGGTATGGGCATCCCGAGGTCGGGCGCGCCGCGATCGCCGCGGTCGGCGACGGCGTCGTGGGGCCGCTCGCCCCGGTGGTGGAGGAGGAGCTCGCCGCCGACCTTCGGCGACTGATGCCGTGGGTGGAGCAGGTCCGTTTCCTCAAGACGGGCGCGGAGGCCTGCGCCGCGGCGGTGCGGCTCGCGCGGGTGGCGACCGGGCGCGACCTCGTGCTCGGCTGCGGCTATCACGGCTGGCTCGACTGGTGTGAGGGCGGTGCGGGCGTGCCGGCCGCAACCCGGGCGCTCTTCGCCGAGCTGCCGTTCGACGACGTCGAGGGCACCCGCCGCCTGCTCGCGGCGGCCGGCGACCGGCTGGCCTGCGTGATCCTCGAGCCGATCGTAGTCCACGAGCCGAGCGCCGAGTGGCTGGCGTTGGTGCGGGCCGAGACCGAGCGCCACGGTGCCCTGCTGATCGTGGACGAGATCAAGACCGCCTGCCGCATTGCCGTGGGCGGGGGCACCGAGCGGTACGGCATTCGCCCCGATCTGGTCGTGCTGGGGAAGGCGATCGCCAACGGCTTCCCGCTTGCCGCGGTCGGTGGTCGCCGCGAGGTCATGGCCGGCGTGGGGCGCACCTGGATCTCGTCCACGCTCGCCACCGAGCTGGTGTCGCTCGCGGCCGCCCGCGCGACGCTCGCCGTGGTCGCGCGCGAGAGCGTGCCTGCGTGTCTCCGCGTGCTCGGCGCGCGACTCCTCGCGGGGCTCGAGGAGCTGTACCGGCACTGCCCCGAGCGGATCGCCGGGGTCGGCGGCGTACCCGAGATGTGTTTTCTCCGGTTCGCCGACGAGACCACCGGGCGCACGCTCGCCCGCGGCGCCGCCGACCGCGGCATCCTGTTCAAGCGGTCGGCGTACAACTTTGTCTCGCTGGCGCATGACGCTGCCGTAATCGACCGCACCCTGGGCGTGCTGGGCGAGGTGCTCGCCGCCCCCGCGGTGTGACGTATCTTCCGGCGATGCTGATCGACGTCCACGCCCACTTCTACACCGACCGGTCCAGCCGGGGCGACTGGCGGGAGCGCAACGCGAGCCGGCTCCGGGCGGGGGAGCGGGTGGGCATCACCTGCCACGTCGCCTCGATCCTCGGCACGTGGGGCCGGACCTCGCCCACCTACTTTCCGTCGCCGCCCGATCTCACCCACGCGAACGACGCGCTGGCGGCGCTGGGCCGCGAGCATCCCGCGCGCATCCGCGGATACGTGACCGTCAATCCGAACTTCCCGGCCCACGCGGAGACCGAGATCCGCCGAGGGCTCACGGCGGGGTTCGTGGGGATCAAGCTCGCGGCCAGCCGCCGCGCGGACGACCCGCTGCTCGACCCGATCGCCGAGCTCGCCTGCCAGTACGGCGTTCCCATCCTCCACCACGTCTGGCAGCGGCGCCGCGGTGACGTCCCGGGGCAGGAGGCATCGGATGCCGTGGAGCTGGGCCGGCTGGCCGTCCGACATCCGCGGGTGAGCTTCATCCTCGCGCATATCGGGGGCGGCGGTGACTGGATCCACTCGCTGCATGCGGTGCGGGATCTGGCGAACGTGTACGTGGACCTCTCGGGCAGCGGCGTGGACGGCGGGATGCTGGAGGCCTGTCTTGACGCGGTGGGCATGACCCGCCTCCTGTGGGGCTGCGACCTCACGATCGACACCGGCTGGGCCAAGCTCCGCTACCTCGACCATCTCCTCGGAGCGGCCGATCTCGAGCGGGTGCAGTGGCGCAACGCGGCCGCGATCTTTCCCTCGCGCACGTTTCCGGCCTGATGCGCATCGACGTCAACGTCCTCCTCGGGGCGTACCCGTTCCGGCGCGTGCCGGGCACCTCGCCCGAGGCGGTGGTGCGGGCCATGGATCGTGTCGGCGTGGACATCGGCTGGGCCACCCACCTGCCCGGGCTGTTCTGGCGCGACCCCGCCGAGGGCAACGCCTGGCTCTACGAGACGGCCCGGCGGGAGCCGAGGCTCCGTCCCGTCCCCGCCGTCCATCCGGGGCTGCCCGGCTGGGAGCGCACACTCGCCGAGGCGGTGTCGACCCGGGTGCCCGCGGTGCGCTGCGATCCCACCTTCTACGGCCTCGATCCCGCGGGCGCCGAGCTGCGTCGTCTGGCGGGTGCGTGCGCCGAAGCGCGGGTGCTCCTGATGCTCGCGGTCCGGCTCGAGGACGTGCGCCAGCGGCACCTGAACGACCGGGCACCCGAGCTGCCGGCCGCGGCGGTACGGCTACTCCTGCGCTCGCATCCGGGCACGCGGCTGCTCGTGACCCACGCCGACCGTGGCTTCGTCGAGGAAGTGCATTTCGGCTCGACCCGGGCCGAGTCTGCCCGGATCTGGTGGGACATCTGCTGGCTCTGGGGGCCGCCGGAGGACCATTTCGAAACCCTGCTCACGAGTATAGGCATCGAGCGGTTCGTCTTCGGCACCGGCCAGCCGCTCCGGCTTCCGGAAGCGAGCCTCGCGAAGCTCGATCTCCTGGACCTCGTCCCAGAGCAGCGCGCCCTCGTCGAGCAGCGAAACGCCGCGAACGCCGAGGGCGGATGAGCCCCGCCGAGCGGGAGCACCTCCGGATCCAGTATCCCACCGCCGCCCGCCCGAGCTTCCTGGTCGACGGCGGGGCCTACGAGGTACTCGACATTTCCGAGCGAGGGGTCCGCTTCCGTGTCGGGGACGACGTCGCGCTCGAAGTGGGTAACACGATCTCCGGGCGAGTCCGCTTCCGGCGGACGGGCGCGGTGGACGTCAAGGGCACCGTGCTGCGTATCGTCGGGCGGGAGGTCGCCGCGAGGCTCGACGTGGGCGTGCCCCTCAAGGCCGTCATCGAGGAGCAGCGGTATCTTCGCGAGGTACACCGGTGAATGGCCTGGTGACCCGGGTGTGAGCGCCGCGCTCGCGGCCCTCGCGGACCGCCTCCGCCATGGTCTCGTACCGGCCGTGCCGGTGCCGTTTCGACACGGCGCCGTGGACGACGCCGCGCTCGCCGGGTACGTCGCCTGGATGGCGCAAAAACCGATCGCCGGAGTGGCGGTGGGTGTGCACACGGG
The DNA here is from genome assembly GCA_041498715.1 of Gemmatimonadota bacterium. Classification (GTDB taxonomy): domain Bacteria; phylum Gemmatimonadota; class Gemmatimonadetes; order Gemmatimonadales; family GWC2-71-9; genus DASQPE01. The sequence continues at coordinate 5,944 of JBGQIW010000118.1, forward strand.
GCGGGGCCGCCACCTCGCGCCGGCGGACCGCCGGCGGGTGCTCGCTGCGTGGCGCCGCGGGCTCCCCGAGCGGGTGCTCGTGGCCGGTGCCTGGGACGAGGCGAGTGCCGCCGAGGCGCGGGAGGGCGGGGCGGACGCGATCCTCGTCTTCCCCAAGCGGGAAGACCCGGTCGCCTACCACGAGCGACTCGCCCGCGAGCTTCCCGTCCTCCTCTTCTATCTCTATGAGGCCGCGGGGGGTGTCGCCTGGCCCATGAGCGCCGTCGCGGAGTTGCTCGCGCTTCCCGGCGTGCTCGGCATCAAGGTCGCCACGCTGGACTCGGTCATGACCTTCCAGGAGATCGCCGCCGCCGTCGCAGGCGTCCCCGGCAAGCTGTTGGTCACCGGCGAAGACCGGTTTCTGGGCTACTCGCTCCTGTTGGGCGCCGAGGCGGCCTTGGTCGGCATGGGCGCGGCACTCACCGACGTGCAGGCGGAGCTGCTCCGCGCCCGGCGCGACGCCGACTGGTCACGCTTCGTCCGCCTCTCTGCGGTGTGCGATGATTTTTCCCGCGCGACCTTCCGGGCCCCGATGGAGGGCTACGTGCGCCGGATGCTGTGGGCCGCGGTGGCCGACGGCGCTTTGCCGCCCGAGGCGTGCGACGATCCCTGGGGTCCGACGCTCACGGACGCCGAGCGGCAGGCGGTGGAGCGGGCAGTGCATCGTGCGCGCGCGGCTCTCGGCTGACTTCGAGCGCTTCCGCCGGGGCCTCCCCCGCGACTTCGCGACCCACGTTCGCGAAGCGTACGGGATCGACCTCGCCGCGCGCTATCTCGGATTTCCGCTGCCGCACCCGATCGGCAAGGGCTCCGGCCAGCTTTCGCTCAACCCCGATCAGCTGGAGACGGACCGCGCGGCGGGCGTCGCCTTCGTTGTGCTCAAGACCCTGATCGCGGAGACAGCGACCGGCGAGCGTTCGATGGGCGCCTGGGCCCTGCACGAAACCCGGATGACCGTGGAACGCCGCCACGCGGGCTCGCGCGAGGGCTGGACGGTCACCTGGAAGGGCCGGGGCTGGGACCGGAGCATGGATGAGTACCTCGGGCTCCTGCGCGTCGCCCGCGACCTCACCCGCGCAGGCGAGAAGGGGATGGTTGCGCTGCCCTCGGTCAAGTACCACCTGCCGCGCCTGCATGAGCCGTTTGCCGATGAGGAGTACGCCTACACCACGGCGGAGCTTGCCCGAGCGTGGGGTCCCGACGAGCTGCCGATCGAGAAGGACTTTTCCCCGACGCTGGCCGGGGACTCTCTCGCCGATGAGCGGGGCCGGATCCTGCGCTGGATCGCGGAGATTCCGAAACGGATCCGCAAGGCCGCGCGCCACGGCGCCCGGGTGCAGCTCAAGCTCATGAACGCGCGCTTCGACGACGACTTCCAGGTCGACATGCTC
>JBGQIW010000119.1:0-7365 GCA_041498715.1 Gemmatimonadota bacterium
CCAGAACCTGGGGATCTACACGAGTACGGATTTCTCACTGCTCGAGCTGCTTGCCCGGGCCGAGCCGGTCCCGCTCGAGCGCTTCACGGCGGGGGAGGGCCCGGTCGGGCGGAGCATCGTGGCGGCGGGCGGCCTGCTCGGATTGAGCCAGGCTCGGCTCGCCCGGCAACCGGCTTCGGCGCCGGCCGAAGCTTGGGTGGCGCCTATGACGCTCGCCGAGAAGATCATCGCGCGGCACTGGGTGACGGAGCCGGGCTCACCGACGACTGGCGTGCCGTCGGTCCGTCCCGGGGACGAGGGCTTCGTCCGCGCCGACCTGCGGTTCAGCCACGAGTACGTCACACCGATGGCGGCAGCGCTGTGGCGCGAGCTCGGGCCCGGTGCCAGCATCCGCGACCCCGGGTCCGTGCTGCTCTTTCGCGACCACCTCACGCTGCTCGGGCAGGTGATGTCGGAGGGGCGGAAGGCCGACGGTCTCCTCGACCTGGCACTCGAGCTCAAGCGCCGGCAGGAGACGTTCGCCGAGGAGCACGGGCTCCAACTGTACGGCGAGCTGCCGCGGGGGCCCAACGGGCTCGCCCCGCCGGGGGCGGAGGCGATCTGCCACGCCAAGGTGCTCGAGCACCACGCTCTGCCGGGTCAAATCGTCGTCGGGAGCGACAGCCACACGCCGCACAGCGGGGCAATCGGCTGCGTCGCGTTCGGTGTCGGCACCACCGCCCTCTGCGCGGCGTGGCTCACCCAGGACGCGCGCCTCCGGGTGCCGGAGTCGGTCCTGGTGCGGGTCCGCGGCCGGCTTCCCGCCAACGTGGTGGCGAAGGATCTGATCCTGCACCTGCTGCGGCAGCCCTTCGTGCGCGAGGGCAAGGCGATCAGCGCGATCGTCGAGTACGCGGGCGAGGCGGTCGAGCAGCTGTCGCTCGACGAGCGGGCGACGCTCACCAACATGGCTGCGGAAGTGGGAGCGTTCACCGGGATCGTGCGGCCCGACGGCGTGGTCGTGCGCTTCCTGGAGACGGAGCGAGGGCTGGCGCGGCCGGCCGCGGCCGCCCTGATCGACGGACTCGCGTCCGACCCGGACGCGGTGCACGCCGCTGTGCTCGAGCTGGACGCGGCGCTGCTCCGTCCGATGGTGGCGCTCCCCGGCGACCCCGGGCACGGGCGCTTCCTCGACGAGCTTGGGCCCCCGGTGCCCGTGAACATCGCCTACGCCGGTAGCTGCACTGCGGGCAAGCGCGAAGACATGGACATGTACGCCCGGGTGTTTCGTGCGGCGGCGGCGCGCGGTGCCGGGGTGGCACCCGGGGTGCGCTGCTACGTGCAGTTCGGGACCCAGGACGTGAAGCGGTACGCCGAGCGCTGTGGGTACGTCGAGCTGTTCCGGGCGGTGGGGGCGGAGGTGCTGGAGCCCTCCTGCGGCGCCTGCATCAACGCGGGGCCCGGCGTGAGCTACGACCGGGAGACGGTGACCGTGAGCGCCATCAACCGGAACTTTCCCGGCCGATCGGGGCCGGGGCGGGTGTATCTCGCGAGCCCGTATACGGTGGCGGCGTCGGCCATTGCGGGGGAGATCGTGGCGTGGGACGGAGGGCAGTGAGGGGTTCACCCCCTCATGGCAGTCTGGCTGACGGACAGATGTCGGCGAGGACGCACTCCCCGCACTTCGGTCGCCGGGCGATGCAGACCTGCCGGCCATGGAAGATCAGCAGGTGGGACAGAAGCGCCCACTCGTTCTTCGGAAACAGCCGCATCAGGGCGCGCTCGATCTTCACCGGGTCGGTCTGGCGAGTGAGCCCGAGGAGCTTGCTCAGCCGGGCGACGTGCGTGTCCACCACGACCCCTTCGTTTATCCCGAAGGCATTGCCGAGCACGACGTTCGCAGTCTTGCGGCCGACGCCGGGCAACGCGACGAGCTGGTCCATCGTCGCCGGGACCTCGCCGTCGTGGTCAGCCACCAGCGCCTGCGCCATGCCGATGATGCTTCGCGCTTTGTTGCGGAAGAAACCGGTAGACTTGATGAGGTTTTCGACGTCGGTCCGCCGGGCCCGGGCCAGCGCGGCGGCATTGGGATACCGCTGAAAGAGAGCCGGGGTGACCAGGTTCACCCGGACATCGGTGGTCTGAGCCGAGAGGATCGTCGCCACCAGCAGCTCGAAGGCGTTCCGGTGGTCCAGTGCGGTCTTGGCCGCGGGGTAAGCTCGCTTCAGCCGCTCGAGGATGATCGGTGCCCGCACCCGGGCGCTCGGCATCACGGCCGCCTCCGTCCTGCAAAGGCCAGAAACTCGTCCGTCGTCCGGGTGTTGAGGATGTTCCCCGGCCCCAGCCATCCCTTTCGCGCGATGCCCACGCCGTAGTCCACGTTGCCGATCCCGGCGACGTTGTGCGCGTCGGCGCCGATCGAGATCGTCACACCCGCGTCCCGCGCCCGGCGGAGCACCCGCCAGTCGAGGTCCAGGCGGTGCGGGTCCGCGTTGATCTCCATCGCTATCCCGCGCGCGGCCGCCTTCTCGAACACGGGATCGAGATCGACGCCGTACGGCTCGCGCGAGAGCAGGAGCCGCCCCGTAGGATGCCCGATGATAGTGAGATAGGGGTTGTCCATCGCGGTCAGCAGGCGCGCGGTCATTTCCTGGGCGTTGAGATTGAACCGGGTGTGGATCGACGCGATCACGAAGTCGAGCTTACGCAGCACGGCCTCGTCGTAGTCGATCCGACCGTCGGCCAGAATGTCGGCCTCCACGCCCTTGAGCACCCGGAGGCTGGACAGGCCCCCGTTCACCGCGTCGATCTCGTCCGCCTGACGCGCCAGCTCGTCCGCCTTGAGCCCGCCGGCATAGGCAGCGGCCTGGCTATGGTCGGTGAGACCGACGTACGCATAGCCGGCTGTCTGGCAGGCGAGCGCCAGCTCCTCGACCGTGTTGGTGCCGTCGGAGTACAGAGTGTGGCAGTGGAGGAAGCCGAGCAGGTCGGACCGCTCGACCAGCCGCGGCAGCATCCCCTCCGCCGCAGCGGCGATCTCACCCCGCCCCTCCCGCAGCTCCGGGGGGATCTCGATCAGGCCCAGCGCCTGGTAGAGGTGGGCCTCAGTCGGCGTGGGGACAAACGCGCTCGCGTGCCAGAGCGCGGCCCCGCTCAGGTTGTGGCCCCGTTCCGCGGCGTGCTTCGTCAGCGCCTCGAGATGTGCCTCGCTGCCGGTCGCCTGAACCAGGACCGCGCCCAGATTCACCGGCGTGGTCACGACGATCTGCGCGCTGGCTCCGCCGGTGAATCGGAGAGTGACGCGGCGCTCGTCCTGGCCGGCGAACTCGTGCACGCCGGGCAGATGGCTCAACTGCTCGAACACGCTCGCGGGCGGCACGTCGGCCACCAGGACGAGCACGAGGTCCTTCACGATCTCCGCGCGCCGGCGCACGTCCCCGGCAACGTACGCGTGGGTCACGCCCTGCAGCTTCTCCAGTGCCTGCTTCAGACCCTCGGCCTCCTCCGCGGCGTGGTGCGAGAGCCGGAACGCGGTGGCGCGGCGGAGATAGGCGATGCCCCGCAGGATGTTCTCGGAGGTCTTGGGCCCGAAGCGCGGCAGCTTGGCGAGACGGCCGTCGAGCGCGGCCGCCTCCAGCTCCGGTAGCGAGTCGATGCGGAGCGCCTCGTGGATCTGCCGGATCTTGGCGACGCCCAGGCCCGAGATGGCGAGCATCTCCACCAGCCCGGGCGGCACCTGTTCCCGGAGCTCCTCGAGCAGCGTGGCGCGCCCGGTCGCCGCCAGCTCGGTGACGATCTGGAGCGTCGCGGGGCCGACGCCCTTGGTGCCGGCCAGCGAGCCATCCGCCAGCGCGTCGCGCAGGTCTCCCGGGAGCCCGCTGAGCGTGCGGGACGCGGTGCGGAACGCGCGGATGCGGAACGGGTTGTCGGCTTTGAGCTCCATGAAGGAGGCGATCTGCTCCAGCACCTGCGCGACCGCCTTCTTGTCCATGGTCTCCATCAGGCGCGTCCCCCCGCATCCGCGGCTTCGCTCAGGGCGGCTTCCAGCAGCCGCCAACCCAGCTCCAGCAGCTCCTCGGTCCCGACCAGTGTGTGCAGGCCGGCCTGGGCCCCGCCCTCGAGCGTCGGCGCGAACAACGCCGAGCCATCCGGGCGAACCAGCCCTCGAGGCGGGGAGCCTTCCGCCTCGACCACCGTGAACCCCAGCCGCTCAGGCCGGAACCCGAACACGGCGAGCACCCGGAGCCGTCCGTCGGTGACCCGGTCCAGGAAGCACCCGTCCAGCGGCTCGTAACTCTCTCCCTCGACCGGGCGGGCCCAAAGGCGTCTCGGCGGCACCTGAACGTACAGCGCCGCCTCGGCTTCCGCCTCCGGCTCGACCGGTGTCGGCGGGGCGTGGTCGAGCAGCTCGCGGAAGCGGTCGGGCCCGATGGCCACCACTCGTGCGCCGGAGCTCCAGAACAGGTACACGTGGTGGAGCAGCGCGGCGAGCTGATCGATGCCCTCGCCCAGCCCGGCCTCGGGCCGAAGCTCGCGCACGAGGATGGCGACCTCCCGGACCATCAGGAACGCATCCCGGTCCCGGGCGTCCTGGCCTGCGGCCCCAAGCGCCTCGCGGATCGCGGGGAAATGCTCGCCGGCGAGCGGCGCGAAGACGAGGTCGAACGGGGTGGGCCGGGCGGACATCCGGGGAAAGGTAGTGGGTGGCGCCAGCGACTCAGCGGCTACAGGAAGGCGTCTACCAGCCGACGGAAATCCTCGAGCCGCTCTACATACGGGCAATGCCCGCAGCGATCGAGCGCGTGGAGCTCCGCTCCCAGGAGCCGAGCGGTCTCGCGCGACGCGTCGATGGGGATGGGGTCGTCTTCGCCGTGGAGCACGAATGCGGGAAGGCGCAGCCGCTGGAGCGACGGCCGGAGATCGTAGTCGCCCAGACTGCGCCAGACCTCCTGCTGCGTGCGTCCGACCACGCGAAACGGGGCGAGCTCGCGGGCCTTGGCCGGATCGTAGAAGTAGGGGACCACCGCCAGCTCGAAAAGCCGCCGCTCGTAGGCCTCGAGATCCCGCTCCCGGAGGCCGCTCTCCCGCAGGGTGCGCCGCTCCGCTTCCAGCGCCGGTGCGAGGTTCCGTTCCGCGAAGCGGCGCTCGAACTCGTCCCGCGCGGCGCGCCAGGACGGAGCCGGGGACACCAGCGCCAGGCGCTCGACTCGTTCGGGATGCTCGGTGGCGTAGAGCTGCGCCAGCAGGCCGCCCCAGGAGTACCCGACCAGGACGAGCCGGTCTAGGTCCCAGGCCTCCCTGAGGGCGTCGAGGTCGGCCACCTGCTCCCGCCAGCCGACCGGCACGTCCCGCGCCACCGGCGATCGTCCGCCACCGCGCTGGTCGTAGTAGACCAGCTCGCGCCCCTCAGCGAGCGCGTCGAACCCCGGGAGGAGATAGCCATGGTCGGCGCCGGGCCCGCCGTGAAGCACGACGGCGGGCGGGCCGTGGCCCACCCGCCGCTCGAAGAGGGACACGCCGCGGACCAGCCGCGACGAGGTCCGCGCATCGGCCTCCCGGTTCACTGTCTACGGTTCACGGTTCACGCGGTTCACAGCAGCACCGCCAGCGCGTCCGCCACTTTCCGCACCGCCGTCCGCTCCTCCTCGCCGAACGGGTCCGGCTCGTCGCTGTCCACGTCGATCTGTCCCAGGATTACGCTCCCGCGCCGGATGAGGACGACCAGCTCGGAGCGGGTCCAGGTGCTGCACGCGATGTAGTTCGCGATCGCCCGCACGTCCGGCACGTTCTGGTCCTCGCCCGTGGCGACCGCCATGCCGCACACGCCCTGACCCACGGCGATCCGGGTGTGCTCGGTCTCCCGCCCGGCGTGAGCCTCGAGCACGAGGTCGTCGCCGTGGAGCATGTACATGTAGACCGACGTGTAGGGCGGGCCGGTCGCGCGGATCCGCTCCGCCGCGAGGGTCAACAGGGCCTCCCGCCCAACGTCGCGGGCGAACGCGCCGCGCAGTGCGGCCACCACCTTGTCGCCGTCCAGAATCGGCATCCTCGGTTCTCTCCGCTTATCGGGGCACGAAATCCGTGGCCGGCTCCACCCCGCGCGCGAACGCCGCCAGCAGGCGTGCGGCGCGGTCGAGGTCCTCGAGCGCGACCATCTCGTTGGGACTGTGCATGTAGCGATTGGGCACCGAGACGAGCCCGGTGGCGACGCCGCGCTGCGCGGTGTAGATCGAGTCCGCGTCGGTTCCGGTGTACCGGGGGGCCGCCTGGACAGTGTAGGGAATCGCCTCGCGCTCCGCCGCCGCGGCGAGGCGGTCGAAGACGACCGGATTGACCGCCGACCCGCGCGAGAGGACCACGCCCCCGCCGAGCTTGATGTCCCCGTGCCGCTTCTTGTCGGCGCCGGGATGATCGGTCGCGTGGGTCACGTCCACGACCACGGCCACCTGCGCGTCGAGACCGACGGCCGTCGTCCGGGCTCCGCCGCCGATGGAGTACGCGATCTCCTCCTGCGTCGTCGCCACCGCGGTGACCGACGCCGCGGGCCGGTCGGCGGCGAGCAGCCGGAGCGCCTCCAGCACCACGAAGGCACCGATCCGATTGTCCAGGCTCCGGCTCACGATCCGCCCGTTGGGGAACTCCTGAACGCTCGAGGCGAGCACCCCGGCATCGCCCACCCGCAGCCGCGCCTCCGCGTCGGCCCGATTGACCGCCCCGACGTCGATCCAGAGGTCCGAAGCCTTGGAGACCTTCTCCCGGTCTTCCTTCTCCTGCAGGTGGATCGCCGGCTTGCCGATGACGCCGGCCACGGGCCCCTGGCGGCCAAGAAGAACCACCCGCTGCCCGACGAAGACCTGATGGTCCCATCCGCCGATCGGGTCGAAGTGGACATACCCCTCGTCGTCGATGTGGACGACCATCAAGCCGATCTCATCGATGTGTCCCGCAAGCATGATTCGGGGTGCGCCGCCCGGGTTCACGGTCGCGAGCGAGTTTCCCCCGACGTCCGCCACCACCCGGTCGGCGAACCCGTCCGCCTCCGCGCGCCACACGCGGGCCGGCCCGGTCTCGAACCCGCTGGGCCCAGGCGCGTCCAGGAGCGTCTCGAGGAAGCGCCGGGAGGTCTCGTTCATGCACACGCCTCGGGATCGACGGGGAGTGGGAAGATATGACGCCCGGGCCGGCGCCGCTCTCGCCGACTGTCTCCGGCGCCGGCAGCTCGGCCGGCTCGATCAGGTGCAGCCGGCCGACGTCGATGCTGATCACGCCGCGGGGGTCGCCATGGTTGAACACGTCCGCGAACCGGGCCCCCCAAACGATCTCGTGCGGCTTGTAGGAGGTGCGGGTATGTACGATCGCCGCGAACGTCTCGTCGTATCCGGTCAG
>JBGQIW010000120.1:0-7151 GCA_041498715.1 Gemmatimonadota bacterium
GCCCCAGCGCGGCACCGCCAGCCGGTGGCGCGAGCTGGCCGACCAGAATGCGCGCCACCTGCTGGAGAGCCTGCGGATCGAGTCGTTCGAGACCGAGGAGCGGGCCGAAGACCCGGTCTACGCGCTGGGCCGGGACCTCGGGCTGAGCGTGGTGCCCCGGAGCCTCGTCTGCGTGGACATCTCCCACAACCAGGGCCGGGACATCGTGGGCTCGCTCGTTTGGTTCGAAGCGGGGCGCCCGAAGAAGAGCGAGTATCGCAAGTTCAAGATCAAGGGACTCGCGGAGCAGGACGACTTCGCGGCGATCCACGAGGTCGTCACCCGTTATCTGACCCGCCGACGGGACCAGGGAGACCCGCTGCCGGACCTCATCGTGATCGACGGCGGGAAAGGCCAGTTGAACGCGGCAATCGAGGCCGCCCGGACGCTCGGGCTGGATCAGATCCCGATCGTGAGCCTGGCCAAGCGGGACGAAGAGGTCTTCTTGCCGGGGCGCCAGGACAGTCTCCGGCTCTCACGGCGCAGCCCCTCGCTGCGCCTGCTGCAACGGGCGCGGGACGAGGCGCATCGCTTCGGCCTGGCGTACAATCGCAAGCGGCGGGCTCAGCGGACGATCACCTCCGAGCTGCTGGACATTCCGGGCGTCGGGCCCACCCGGCGTCGACGCCTGCTGGAGCGGTTCGGCAGCCTGGCCGGTGTGCGCTCGGCGACCGCGGGCGAGCTCGCGGCGGTGCCGGGGCTCTCGACCGCCCTGGCCGAGCGGATCCTCGAGCACCTGAACTCCAAGGCCTGAGGTCGGCCGCCAGGCATGCCCGAGCTGCCGGACATCGTGGTCTATCTCGAGGCGCTGGAGCGGCGGATCGTGGGCCAGCCGCTCGAGCGGGTGCGGATCGTGAGCCCGTTCGTGCTCCGGAGCGTGGATCCGCCCATCGCGGCGGCAGAGGGCCGCCGGGTCGCGGGTCTGCGCCGGCTGGGCAAGCGGATCGTGTGGGTGCTCGAGGACGACCTGTTCCTGGTGATGCACCTCATGATCGCAGGGCGGCTCCGCTGGAAGCCTGCGGGCGCCAAGCCGCCCGGGCGGATCGGGCTCGCGGCCTTCGACTTCCCCTCCGGGACGCTGCTCCTGACCGAGGCGGGCAGCAAGCGACGGGCGTCCCTGCTCCTCCTCCGGGGAGAAGCGGCGCTCGCCGAGCTCGACCGCGGGGGCCTCGAGCCGCTCGGGATCTCCCTCGCCGCCTTCCGGGAGCGTCTAGTGTCCGAGAGCCACACGCTCAAACGCGCGCTCACCGACCCGCGGCTCTTCAGCGGCATCGGCAACGCCTACTCCGACGAGATCCTGCATCGGGCCCGGCTCTCGCCGCTGGCGCTCACCCGGACGCTGGACGAGGCGGCGGTCGAGCGGCTCTTCGCCGCTACCACGAGCACGCTGGTCGAGTGGACCGACCGTCTCCGCGGCGACGCGGGCGAGGGCTTTCCGGAGCACGTGACAGCGTTCCGCGAGGGCATGGCGGTGCATGGGCGCTTCCGGGAGCCATGCCCTGTCTGCGGTACGCCGGTGCAGCGGATCCGATACGCGGACAACGAGACGAACTACTGCCCCACGTGCCAGACCGGTGGTCGGCTGCTGGCCGATCGGGGGCTCTCCCGGCTGCTCAAGGAAGACTGGCCGAGAAGCCTGGACGAGATGGAGGAACGACTCGCCCGATGACCGCCCTCGAATGGCCCCCGGCCTCGTCCGCACTGGCAGCCGACTGGACCCTCGTCTGCTCCGCCTGCGGCGCCACCGCGGCGCCCGCTGGACTTCCCACGGTATGCCCCGCGTGCGCCCAGCCCTGGCTGGTGCGATATCCCGGACGCACGCATCCGCCGGACGCCCGGAGTGCGCTCGGCGGAGGAGTGGGGACGCCGGGTCAGGGGATGTGGCGCTATCGCCAATTCCTCCCGCTTCTTCCGGGCGAGGAGCCGGTCACCCTGGGCGAAGGCGGTACGCCGCTCCTGGAGCTCGAGCGGACGGCCCGGGAGCTGGGGCTCGGCAGGGTCTGGCTCAAGGACGAGAGCACCAATCCCACCGGGTCGTTCAAGGCGCGCGGGCTCGCGATGGCGGTGACACGGGCCGTGGCCGGTGGAGCCGGATCGTTCGTCGCGCCCACGGCGGGCAACGCCGGCGTCGCCCTCTCCGCCTACGCCGCACGGGCGGGCCGGCCCGGGAAGGTCTTCGCGCCCCGCACCACGCCCGGAACCATGCTGGCGCAGATGCGCGTGTTCGGCGCCGACGTCGAGCTGGTTGACGGTCACATCGGAGACTGCGGACGCGCCGCGCGGGAGTACTCGGCGCGCACCGGCGCGTTCGACGTCTCCACTCTGCGTGAGCCTTATCGGATCGAGGGCAAGAAAACGCTCGGGCTCGAGCTGGCGGAACAACTCGGTTGGACACTGCCCGATGCCGTGGTCTATCCCGCCGGCGGCGGCACCGGCCTGATCGGCATGTGGCTGGCGTTCGCCGAGCTGATCGCAGCGGGCTGGGCGTCGGGGAAGCCGCCCAGACTGTTCGCCGTGCAATCCACCGGTTGCGCCCCGGTGGTACGGGCGGTGGAGACAGGCGCCGAGCGCTGCGAGGCCTGGGCCGAGCCATGGACCATCGCCAGCGGACTCCGGGTCCCCAACCCTCTTGGCGGTGCGCTCATGCTTCGCGCCATCCGCGAAACGGGGGGAGGGGCGGTCGCCGTGAGCGACGAGGCTCTGGCCGACCGCGCCCAGGCCGTGTCGGCCCGGGAGGGCGTCGATCTGTCGCCGGAAGGGGGCGCGACGCTGGCGGCGGCGGCCGAGCTGGTCCGACGGCGTCTGTTGGGCCCGGACGACCGAGTGGTGCTGTTCAATACGGGGGCGGGCTGGCTCTATCGGTGAGAGGTGGGAGGCCGGGCGGTGGTGTATATTACAAGTCTATGTCAGAGAGCCGTTTTGCCATCCTCGACCCCGCCGCCGGAATCAGCGGCGACATGCTCCTTGGGGCCCTGGTTGCGGCTGGGGCACCCGAGGCGTGGCTCAAGGGCCTGCCGGCGCGATTGGGCCTTGGGGGAGTGGAGATTGCCATCCGCCGGGTAAGCCGGTCGGGAATCGGGGCCGTCAAGGTGGACGTTCGCCTTCCCGGCGGTCGGATCGAAGGCCCGGGCGACGTCGAGAACGGCCTCCGCCCCAGCCCGAGCCAAGCGCACCCGCACCCCCACTCGCAGCCCCCCCACGATCACCACGCCCCGCACCAGGCCGAACACGCCCACGGCGCCGTCCATGGCCCGCACCGGCACGTGGGCGAGCTGGTGGCGATGGTCGAGCGGGCGCCGCTCTCGTCGTGGGTGAAGGAGCGCGCCGTGCGCGCCTTCCGCCTGGTCGGTGAGGCCGAGGGACGAGTGCATGGCGTGCCGGCCGACTCGGTGGCGCTGCACGAAGTGGGGGCACTCGACGCCGTGGTGGACATCGTCGGGGGGATCGAGGGCTTCGAGCAGCTCGGCATTACCCGGATCCATCATCGGCCGGTCGCGGTGGGCAACGGGTGGGTGCGCGCCGCGCACGGTGTGCTGCCGGTTCCTGCGCCGGCCACGGCCCTGCTGCTCGAGGGGATCGAAATCGCGTCGAACGGGCCGGTCACCGGCGAAGCGACGACCCCGACCGGAGCGGCGCTGCTCCGGGTTCTGTCGGCCGGCGCGCCGCCCGCGCGCTGGCGCGCGGTGTCCGCGGCCGGCTGGGGCGCCGGCACCCGCGATCCGGACCACTATCCCAACGCGCTCCGGCTGATCCTGGCGGATTCCGTGCAGGAGGCGGGCGACGTGGTCGTCCTCTCCACCGACCTGGACGACCTGAGCCCCGAGTACCTGGACCCCCTCCGCGAGGCGCTCTCGGCTGCCGGTGCGCTCGACGTCCAGATCTGGGCTGCTCAGATGAAAAAGGGCCGCACCGGATTCAGGGTCGAGGCGGTGGTGCCACCCGAGGCTCAGGATCGGGTCACCGATGCTTTCTTCAGGCACAGCACCACGGCCGGGGTGCGCCGCACCGTCGCTGAGCGGGTCACGCTGCCGCGGCACGAGCTGACCCTCGAATCCGGTGGCGGCACGGTCCGGGTGAAGGTGCTGGACGGACCCGACGGTCCGCGGGTAAAGCCGGAGTACGAGGATGTCGCGGCGGCAGCCCGGCGGTCGGGCCGGCCCGTCCACGAGCTGGCAAGGGAGTTGCAAACCCGAGCGCTGGACCTGGTGGCGACTCGCGCCGCCGGGGCGTCTCCCCCGACGAAGGAGTCCTGACGAGTGAGCCGCACGACTGCACTGATTCCGATCCTGGCATTCGCCCTCGCGGCCGGCGTGTCGGCTGCGGCCGCGCAGGTGCCGGTGAGCGATCGTGTCGCCAAGGTGATGAGTCAGCAGAAGACCGTTCTGCCGCCGCTCTGCAAGGCGGCGACCGGCGGGAGCAGCAAGATCAACGATCTCATCGCCGACTTCAAAGTCGCCGTGAGCACCGCGGATGCCGCCAAGCGAACCGTCGCTCTCGCCAAGGCCAAAGACGGGCTGGCGCACGCCATCGAGACCCAGCAGCAGGGCGACAACGCGGCGGCGTGGATCTATCTCGGGCGGGCATACCTGTACCAGGGTGACTTGACCGGCGCGGACACGGCGTTTGCCCGGGCCGAAAAACTGGCGCCGGATTGCAAGGACGAGACGGAGCGTTCCCGGCAGATGGCCTGGACGCCGCTCGTCAACGACGGCGTCGCCTTCGCCAACGCGAACAATCCCGACTCGGCGAGCGTGCTGTTCCACCAGGCCAACGCCATTTACCGCGGCAGTCCGTCGGCGTACGCCAATCTGGGGGTCATCTACGCCAACAAGGGGCAGAACGACACCGCCATGGCGTACTTCAAGCAGGCTGCCGACATCGCCGGCCGGGACACCACGTTCCGGGACGAGCAGAAGTTCGCCACGCTCAACCTCGGCATCGTGCAGGCCCGGTCCAAGCACTATGACGAAGCGATCGCCTCGCTCGAGGCGTATCGAACGCTGGCGCCCGACGACAAGGAGGGCGGCATCGCGCTCCACTCGGCGTACTGCGGCGCGAATCAAGACGCCAAGGCGCAGCCGCTGGAGAAACAGTACGGGCTGGCGCCCTGCTCGGTCGCGGGCGGCGATGCGTCCAGCCTCGTGGAGAAGGGCGTCGCGGCGTTCAACGCGAACAAGTTCGACGAGGCGGCGGACCTCTTCGGTCAGGCGTATGCAAAGCAGCCCTACAACCACGACGCGCTGCTGAACCAGGCGACGGCGTACTTCAAGGTCAAGAACGGGCCCAAGCTGGTGGAGTCGTCGACCCCGCTGGTGGCGCTCGAGCCGCTCAACGAGGTGGCGATCCAGCTGCTGGAGCAGGGGTATCGGGCGACGAAGCAGACGGACAAGCAGGTGGCGCTGGTGGGCCGGCGCCGGGCGCTCCCGGCCAAGCTCGAGACCAAAAAGATCACGATCAGCCCGACGGACATCACGGTCGTCCTGGTGGCCACGGGGCGCGATGCCAGAGATGCGAAAGACCAGGTGATCAAGGCGGCACCGGTCAACCTGACGTTCGAGCTGCTGGGGTCCGATGGCGCGGTCGTGGTCACCCAGGACGTGACGGTTCCGGCCCTGGCGGCCGGCGCAACCCAGGACGTGACGGTCTCGGCCAAAGCGAACGGGATTACCGGCTGGCGCTACAAGGTCAAGGCCTGACCGGGTACTCGGCACGAAGGAGTCGCATGACTGGAATCGAGGCGCGTGAGACGGTAGAGCAGCCGGGTCTGACGACGACCAGGGCCCCGTTCATCGAGCAGGCGGTGCAGAACGGCCAGCTCTACATCCACCAGCCTTACGAGCTGTATTCGGACGCCAACCACGACGCTTGGCGCCGGCTCTACAGCCGGATGCTGCCGCGCTGGCGGCAGTACGCCAACCCCCACTTCCTCCGGGGGATCGACAACCTCTGCCTGGATCCTGAGCGGGTGCCGCGCCTGGACGACGTCAACCGGTTCCTGAGCCCGCTCACCGGCTTCAAGGCCAAGGCCGTGAGCGGCTACGTACCGGCGTTCCTCTTTTTCGACTGTCTTCGCAATCGTGAGTTTCCCACCACGATCACGATCCGCGACTCGCGCCGCCTCGACTACCTCCCCGAGCCCGACATCTTCCACGACATCGCCGGCCACGTGCCGATGCACACCGACAAGGCGTTCGCGGAAACGCTGGTGCGCTTCGGCGATTGCGCCCACACGGCAGCGGAGCTGGTCGCGGCGGTGAAGGACGAGGAGCAACGCGTCAAGCGTCTGACCAGCATTTTCAAGGGGATGGCCCGCTTCTTCTGGTTCACCGTGGAGTTCGGGCTGATGCGGAGCGAGGACGGGCTCAAGGGCTACGGCAGTGGACTGCTCAGCTCGTACGGCGAGCTGGCCCATGCCATCGACTCGCCCGGGGTGCAGCGCTACCCGATCCAGATGGAGTGGGTGCTGAATCAGTACTTCGAGATCGACAAGTACCAGCCGCTGCTGTTCGTCGTGGACTCGTTCGACCACCTGTTCGACCTGGTGGGCCAGCTGGACCGGTGGATGCGCGCCGGCCGGCTGGACGACCTGGCGCCGGGGGAGCCGGAGATGAGCGAGCCCGACGTGAAGAGCTTCCTGGAAGCGGCGCTCCGAAGCGCCTGACGTCGCCCCAAGCGGCCCCGCCCGCTGGCGAGCGCCAGCGGGCGTTGCGTTTCCGCCACCGGGGCTGTCGTCCAACTCCGACTGAGGATCTTGCGTGCCGTTTGCATCCTTGAAGTTGCATCCGAGTCTGCTGAAGGCCACCAAAGAGCTGGGATTCACGCGCCCGACGCCCATTCAGGCCGAGGCCATTCCGCCGGCGCTCGAGGGGCGGGACATCCTCGCCTGTGCCATGACCGGGAGCGGAAAGACCGCGGCCTTTCTCCTCCCCATTCTCCACCGGCTCATCGCCACGCCCCGGGGCACCACCCG
The DNA here is from genome assembly GCA_041498715.1 of Gemmatimonadota bacterium. Taxonomy (GTDB): domain Bacteria; phylum Gemmatimonadota; class Gemmatimonadetes; order Gemmatimonadales; family GWC2-71-9; genus DASQPE01. The sequence continues at coordinate 7,010 of JBGQIW010000120.1, forward strand.
TGCGCTCGTGCTGGCGCCGACGCGCGAGCTCGCGGCCCAGATTCTCCAGGATCTCAACGATCTTGCCATTCACACGCCGGTTACGGCCGCGGCGGTCTTCGGCGGGGTCGGCATGGGGCCGCAGGAGCATGCCTTTCGCAGC
>JBGQIW010000121.1:0-6849 GCA_041498715.1 Gemmatimonadota bacterium
CTTCCTCCGCCGAGTGAACCGAGCGGCCGATCCAGCCGCGGGGCAGCACCCGCCGCGCATCGGCCGGGGCGAGATCGCCGGCGCCGAGCTGCACGCCGTGCGCGCCAACCGCCGCGGCGACGTCCGGCCGGCTGCTCACCACCACCGCGGCCTCCGCCGGACGGGCGAGGGCGACGAACCGCGCGGCGACCGCGGCGAGCGCGCGAGTGGTCGCCGCCCGGTCGCGGGCGTGGAGAGCGAGCGCCGGTCCCGCGGCGGCGAGCGCCGCCGCCCGGACGCCGAGGTCGGCCCGCGCCAGCACGCCCGCATCGGTGATCGCGTGGAGCCGCGGCAGCGGACGGCCGGTCACTCGAAGCGCTCGCCCACTGCCACGCCGCGGCCCCGCACCCACGCGTCCACCGTGATCCGGTTCTTGCCGGCCGGCTGGGCCTCGAGCACCTCCACGGCGCCGTCGGCGCAGGCGATGACGAGGGAGCGTCCGGCGGCGATGACCTCGCCCGGCCGGCCGGTGCCCGCCACGGCCCGGCCGCCGAATAGCTTGACCGGGGCGGCCTGCAGGTTGGCCCAGGCGCCCGGCGCCGGGTCGAACGCGCGCACCTTGCGCGCCGCGGCGAGTGCCGGGCCGTCGAACCCGAGGCGGGTGGTGTCGCGATCCACTTTCGGCGCGAACGTGGCGGCGGCGTGATCCTGCGGCTCTCCCGGCACATCGCTCTTGGCCAGCCGCTGCACCACGTCGATCAGGGCCGTGGCCCCCAGGTTGGCCAGGCGGTCGGCGAGGCTGCCGCCGGTCTCGTTCGGGCCGATCGGCGTGGCCGCCCGGAGCAGCACCGGCCCGCTGTCGAGCCCCGCCTCCATCCGCATGATGCTGACGCCGGTCTCGGTATCTCCGTTCATGATCGCCCAGGGGATCGGCGCCGCTCCCCGGTAGCGGGGCAGGAGGGAGGCGTGGACGTTGATCATCCCCCGCGGTGGCACGCCCAGCACCTCGGGCCGGAGGATGTGGCCGTACGCGACGACCACGCCGAGGTCGGGGCGGAGATGCCGAAGGCTGGTGAGGAAGACATCGCCCACGGGGCGGTCGGGCTGGAGCACCGGGAGCCCGGCGTCGACCGCGACCTCCTTGACGGGGGGAGGAATGAGCTGGGACCGGGAGCGGCCCTGCGGACGGTCGGGCCGGGTCACGACCGCGACGATCTCCTGCCGGTGGTCCAGCAGCGCCCGGAGCGCCGGAACGGCGAACGCCGGGGTGCCGAAGAAGACGATCCGCATCACTCCGGCGGGGTGGCCGCGGGCTGGACCTCTTTGATGTAACTGGTGTCGTCCTTGTGTTCCCGCTTCCAGCGGGCCAGCAGGACCTTCCGCTTCATGAGGCCCAGGTGGTCCAGAAACAGGATGCCGTCGAGGTGGTCGAGCTCGTGCTGGATGGCGCGGGCGGTGAGGCCCTCGGCCGCCAGACGGAACGGCTGGCCATCGCGGTCGAGCGCCTCGAGCACCACCCGCTCGGGCCGGGTCACGTTGCCGAAGAGCTCCGGGATCGACAGGCAGCCCTCTTCGACGGTGGCGCGCCCCTCCGCCTCGACGATGACCGGGTTCACCATCGCGAAGCGGGTGCCGGCGGCGTCGATGACGGCCACCCGCCGCGCGACGCCGACCTGGTTCGCGGCCAGGCCGACACCCTGGGCGGCCTCCATGGTCTCGAACATGTCGTCGATCAGGCGCCGCACGTCGTCATCCACGGCCGCGAGCTCGGCACTCCGCTGGCGCAAGGCGGGCGAGCCGAGCAGGTGGAGCGGGAGCAGACTCATCCGGCCTGGGACGGCGCGCTGCTCTGGCCGACCCGGACGATCCGCGCCCGCTCGACGACGACCGTCGCGGTGCCGCTCTCGACGGTGACGCGGTCGTCCTTGATGTCCTTCACTTTCCCGATCAGGCCGCCGCTGGTGGTGATCTCGTCGCCCTTCTTGAGCGCCGAGAGCAGCTGCTCGTGCTGCTTCCGGGCCTGGCCCTGCGGGCGGATGATCAGGAAATAGAAGACGGCGCCGATGGCCGCGACCTGCAGGATCAGGATCGTGAAGCCGCTGCCACCGGTCGAGCCGGGGGTCGGGGTCATCGCGAACAGCAGTGCTGGGGTCACGTGTCTCCTCGGTGGTAACGGTCGAGCCAATCCCGACGCCAGCTGTCGAAGGTACCGTTCAGGATATGAGCGCGCGCGTCCTCACCCAGCCGGATGAGGAAGCGGATGTTGTGCAGCGAGACCAGCCGGAGCGCGAGCATGTCCTCGACCATGAAGAGATGGCGGAGATAGCCGCGGGGAAACGTGGTGCAGGTCTCGCAGTCGCACGCCGGATCGAGCGGCTCCCGCGAGCCCTTGAGCGCGGCGCCCTTCACGTTGACGCGGCCGGTCGGCAGCCAGGCCGTGCCGTGGCGCCCGTTGCGGGTGGCGGCCACGCAGTCGAACAAATCCACGCCCCGCGCGATGCCCTCCAGCAGATCCGGCGGAAACCCTACGCCCATAAGATAACGGGGCACCGTGGGGGGCATGACCGGCTGGAGGGTCTCCAGCACCCGGTGCATCACGTCCTTGGACTCGCCCACCGAGAGTCCCCCGATCGCGACCCCGGTCCAGGGTCCGCGCTCGAGCGTGCCCTCAAGCGAACGAAGCCGGAGGTCGTCGTGGGTGCCGCCCTGCAGGATGGGCCAGAGGGTCTGCGCGACTCCGGACCCGGCCAGCGTCTCGTGGGCGTCCCGGCAGCGCTGGAGCCAGCGCAGCGTCCGCTCCATGCCCTCGAGCGCGAGCGCGTACGGCGCCTGGCCGGCCACCACATGGTCGAAGGCCATCGCCACGTCGGCGCCGAGCGCCGCCTGGATCTCGACCGCTCGCTCCGGCGTGAGGGTGCGCACCGAGCCGTCCAGATGGCTGGTGAACTCCACGCCCTCTTCTTCGATCCGTCGCAGTCCCTCGAGGGAGAACACCTGGAACCCGCCGGAGTCGGTCAGCATCGGCCGGTCCCAGGTGGTGAACGCGTGGAGGCCGCCCATCGCGGCGACTACGTCCTCGCCGGGGCGCAGATGGAGGTGGTAGGTGTTCGCCAGCACGATCTGCGCGCCCGCCCGGCGCACGTCGTCGGGGTGGAGGCCCCGCACGACCCCGTGCGTGCCGACCGGCATGAACGCAGGAGTGCGGACCGTACCGTGGGGCAACAGCAGGCGTCCGGCCCGGGCGGGGCCGGCGCTCCTCTCGAGGCTGAACTCGAACATCAGGTCGCGAGTATGCGCTCGATCTGGCGGCGGTGCACCAGATCGTGCGCGCCGATCATCCGGAGGATGTGCTCGACGCTCTCGGGGCCCCGCTCGGAATGGAGGCCGGCACGCTTGCGCTGCTCCGCGCCGAGCGAGCGGTAGAGCCGCAGATTCGCGGTGCGGAGGGCGCCGAGCTGGGCGAGCGTCTCCGCCAGCGGCAGCTCACGATAATGGAACTCGCGGGCCCAGACGTCCTGGTCGTAGCCCGGAAGCGGCGGCGTGTCGTTGGTGAGGATCATGCGCATGCGATACCCGTAGACCAGCTCGGTGTCCGCCAGGTGCTGCAGCACTTCGAGCACCGACCACTTTCCCGGCTTCTCGGGGCGGCGGAGCCGGGCGTCGTCGAGCCCGCGGACCCGCTGGTCCACCCAGGGGATCAGCTCGGCCATCACGGCCATGGGGTCGCGGTCGCCCAGGAGGTCGAGCAAGGCCCGGGTGTAACCCTGGGCCGCGGCCTGGGCATTGCCGGCGGGATTGGAGAAGGTCAAATCACCACCATCGCGTCGCCATAAGAATAGAACCGATAGCGTTTGTGGATCGCATGCCCGTAGGCCGCCAGCGCGGTGTCATGCCCGCCGAAGGCGCTGACCAGCATGAGGAGCGTCGAGCGGGGCAGGTGGAAGTTGGTGATCAGCCGCTCGACCACCTTGAAGCGAAAGCCCGGGAGTATGAGGAGCGACGTCTCGCCCGGCCCGGGCCGGACGGCGCCGTCGGCATCGGCGGCGCTCTCGAGCGCCCGGACAACGGTCGTGCCCACGGCCCAGATGCGCCCGCCCAGCCGGCGGACTTCGCCGGTGAGCGCGGCCAGTCGTTCGGGGATGTCGTAACGCTCGGCATGCATCCGGTGCTGCTCCAGCGGCTCGGTCTCGACCGGCTTGAAGGTGCCTGGTCCCACCTCGAGGTCGAGCCCGGCGATCACGACGCCACTGGCGGAGAGCGCGTCGAGCAGCTCGTTGGTGAAGTGGAGCCCCGCGGTCGGCGCGGCCACGCTCCCCTCCCGTTTGGCGTACACGGTCTGATAGCGCAGCTCGTCGGCAGGGCGCGGCTCGCGGGTAATGTAGGGCGGCAGCGGCACCCGGCCCGAGCGCGACATTACGTCCTCCGCCGTGGCGCCGAGGATCCTGACCCGGCGGTTCCCGTCCGCGAGCACCTCCACCGTCTCGACCCAGGCTCCCTGCTCCAGCTCGATCCGCTTGCCCGGTTGGAGTGCGCTGCCCGGCTTGCCCAGGGCGAGCCAGGAGCCGTCGTCCGCCGGTCGGATGAGGAGGACCTCGGCCGGAGCTCCCGAGGGCCGCATCCCGATGAGCCGGGCGTGGCGGACCCGGCTGGTGTTGAGCACCAGCAGATCGCCGGCCGGAATGAGGTTGAGGAGATCGCTGAAGATCAGGTCCTCGAACCCGCCCCGGCCGGCCGGCGCGGCGGAGCGCCGCGCCACGAGCAGTCGGCTCGCGCTCCGCTCTTCGATCGGCGTCTGGGCGATGAGCTCGGGCGGCAGCTCGTAGTCGAAATCGGGGAGGGCGTACCGCCGCTCGTGGGTCAAAAGAGGGCGGCCTGGCTCGAGGGCGGGGTGATGTCGAACCGGCGATACGCGAGCGGGGTCGCGCAGCGCCCCCGGGACGTCCGCTCCAGGAAGCCCTGCTGGATCAGGAACGGCTCGTAGACCTCCTCCAGTGTCCCGGCATCCTCGCCCACCGCCACCGCAACTGTCCCGATGCCCACGGGACCGCCGCCGAACTTCTCGATGATGGTGAGCAGGATCCGGGCGTCCATGTCGTCCAGCCCGAACTCGTCCACGTTGAGCCGCTGGAGTGCGTCCTTGGCGACGGCCCCGGTGATCTGGCCGGCAGCGCGCACCTGGGCGAAGTCCCGCACGCGCCGGAGCAACCGGTTGACGACGCGGGGCGTGCCTCGGCTCCGCCGCGCGATCTCGAGCCCGCCGGCCTGGTCCATCGGCACCTTGAGGATCCGAGCCGAGCGCTCGACGATCGTCTGCAGGTCCTCGACCGGATAGAACCCGAGCCGCTCGACGATGCCGAAGCGCGCCCGCATGGGCGGCGTGAGCTGACCGAACCGGGTGGTGGCGCCGACCAGCGTGAACCGCTCCAGCGACATCGGGATCGTCTGCGCGTTGGGGCCGTCGGCGATCCGGACGTCAACCCGGAAATCCTCCATCGCCGGATAGAGATACTCCTCGAGGGTCGGACGGAGGCGGTGGATCTCGTCGATGAACAGCATGTCCCCGGGACCGAGCCCGGTGAGGAGGCCGACCAGGTCGCCCGGCTTCTCCAGCACCGGCCCCGACGTGGTGCGGAGCTGTACCCCCATCTCCCGGGCCATCAGCATCGCGAGGGTGGTCTTGCCCAATCCCGGCGGGCCGAAGAACAGGGTGTGGTCCAGCGTGTCGTGCCGCGCCCGCGCGGCGTCGATCGCGATCTGGAGCGAGGCCTTGACCTGCTGCTGGCCCACGAACTCGTCCAGCCGCGACGGCCGCAGCGCGGCGTCGGCCGGCTCGTCGGGGAGCGAATCGGGCGTAGTGATCTGGACCCGGCTCATGCCGCGGCCGCCATCCAGCGCACGCGGGGGCGGTCGCCGGGCTCGATCACGTGCTTGGCCCCGCAGTGAGAGCAACGATCGACGGTACGCGTCGTCCCGACGGGCACGAGCTTCCGGTTGGTCGTGCCGCAGCGGGTGCAGTTCCATTCCGCCGTCAGCGCTGACACGGGCATTGCGGATTCCTCTCCTCGTCCTCTCGATTCGCTGCTCACGGCGAACGTCCCCCGTGCCCTACCGCTTTGCAGTCGTCAGCGCGGACAGCGCCCGCCGCACCACCGCGGTCGTGTCGCCATCCGGGCCGGCCGACAGCGCTTCCCGCACCGCGCCCTCGGCGGCGGCCGGCGCGTAGCCCAGGCTCACCAGCGCCCGTACCGCCTGGTCCGATCCCGACGCGGGCCGTTCGCTCGGGGCCACGGCGACGTCGTCGAACCGGTCGCGCAGCTCCAGCACCAGGCGCTCCGCCTTCTTCTTGCCGATGCCGCTCACGGTGCTCAGTGCAGCGAGGTCGCGCTCGCGGATGCTGCGGACCGTCCGGTCCGGACCGAGGGCGGAGAGCAGCGCCAGCGCCAGCTTGGGGCCGAAGCCGCTCGCGCTCAGCAGCCGCTGGAACACGCCTCGATCAGCCGCCCGGTCGAAGCCGTAGAGCGACCAGCCGTCCTCCCGGACCACCAGCTCGGTGTAGAGGCTCACCCGGGCGCCGCGCTCCGGCAGGCGCTCGAAGACACCCAGCGGGACGGTCACCGCGTAGCCCACGCCGCCGTCGGTCTGGACCACCACCGTCTCGCCCTCCCGCGCGGCGAGCACGCCGGTCACCGTGGCGATCATCGGACGCCGAGCAGGGGCCGCGCCCGGCCTGCGCGACTCCGGGCGAGCAGCAGATGCGTCAGCGCGATCGCGACTCCATCCGCCGCGTCCGCCGGCTCGGGCGCGCTCCGGAGCCGGAGCAGCTGCGCCACCATGTAACCGACCTGGGGCTTGAGCGCGCCACCCCGGCCC
>JBGQIW010000122.1:0-6756 GCA_041498715.1 Gemmatimonadota bacterium
GCCCTCCCGGGTGGCGAGGACGACGTCGCTCGTGCCGTCGCAGATCTGCACGTCGATCAGCTTGTCACCCTCGTCGATGTTGATCGCGCGGATGCCGGTGGTGCGGACGTTCCCGTACTCGGACAGTGCCGTTTTCTTCACGGTGCCCTGGCGGGTGGCGAAGATCAGGAACTGCTCCGGCGAGAATTCCCGCACCCGGACCAGCGCCGCGATCTGCTCGTCCGGCTTGATCGCGATGCAGTTCACGATCGGCTTTCCCCGCGCCGCGCGGCCCGCCTGCGGGATCTCGTGGACCTTGAGCCAGTAGACGTGCCCCTTGTCGGTGAAGAAGAGGATGTAGTCGTGGGTGCTGGCGATGAAGAGGTGCTCGACCCAGTCCTCCTCTTTCAGGTCGCCGCCGTTCACACCCCGGCCGCCCCGACGCTGCCGACGATACGTGGACACGGAGATCCGCTTGATGTACCCCGAGTGCGAGATCGTGATCACCATGTCCTCTTCGGCGATCAGGTCCTCGACCGTGAACTCCCCCTGGTCGGCGACGATTTCGGTCCGGCGGTCGTCACCGAACTTCTCCGCGATCTCGGCCATCTCGCCCTTGAGGATGGCCATCCGCTTGGGCTTGGATCCGAGAATGCCCTTCAGGTCCTTGATCGTGGCCCGGACCTCCTTGAGCTCGGCCTCCAGCTTCTCGATCTCGAGGCCGGTGAGCTTGGCGAGCCGCATGTTGAGGATCGCGTCGCTCTGCTTTTCAGACAGCCCGTAGCGCTTGCGGAGCCGGGCGTCGGCGTCGGGTACGTCCTTCGACTTCTTGATGAGCTCGACGATCTCGTCGATGTTATCGACGGCGATCTTGAGGCCCTCGAGGATGTGCTCGCGGGCCTCCGCCGCCTCGAGGTCGAACTTGGTCCGCCGTACGACGATGTCGTGGCGGTGCTCCACGAACCGCTCGAGCAGCTGTTTCAGATTCATCACCTTCGGCGCGCCGTGGTCGAGCGCCAGCATGATCACGCCGAAGGTGGACTGCATGGTGGTGTGCTTGTAGAGCTGGTTCAGCACCACGTTGGGGTTCGCGTCGCGCTTGAGCTCGATGACGAGTCGGATGCCGTCCTTGTCACTCTCGTTGCGTGCGTCGGAAATGCCCTCGATCTTGCGCTCGTTCGCGAGCTCCGCGATGTCCTTATGCAACCGCTCCGTGCTGACCATGTACGGCAGCTGCGTTACGACGATCTGGTATCGGCCCGACGACTCCTTCTCTTCGATTTGGGCTCGAGCGCGCATCACTACCCGGCCGCGGCCGGTCTCGTACGCCTCCTTGATCCCTTCGCGCCCGTAGATGTACGCGCCGGTGGGGAAGTCGGGTCCCTTGATCACCTTGCGGAGATCGGCGATCGAGGAATCCGGTTCGTCGATCAGGAGCTCCACCGCCTTCGCGACCTCGCGCAGGTTGTGCGGCGGGATGTTGGTCGCCATGCCGACCGCGATGCCGCTCGAGCCGTTCACCAGTAGGTTGGGGATCTTGGACGGCAGGACGGTGGGCTCCCGCAGCCGGTCGTCGAAGTTGGCCTGGAACTCGACCGTGTTCTTGTCGATGTCGTCCAGCAGCGAGATCGCGACGGGCGTGAGTCGGGTCTCGGTGTATCGGTACGCCGCAGCGTTGTCGTCGATCGTGCCGAAGTTCCCCTGCCCGTCGATCAGCGGATAGCGCAGCGAGAAGTCCTGCACCATGCGCACCAGCGCGTCGTACACGCTCGAGTCACCATGCGGGTGGTACTTGCCGAGCACGTCGCCCACCACGGTCGCCGACTTCTTGTACGGGCGGCCGGGCACCAGACCCAGCTCGTTCATCGAGTACAGGATGCGCCGGTGCACCGGTTTGAGACCGTCGCGCACGTCCGGCAGCGCGCGGGAGACGATCACGCTCATCGAGTAATTGATGAACGACTGTTGCATCTCCTCTTCGATGGGCCGAGGCAGGATACGTTCGCGGGAATTGGGTGCAGTCATGAAGCGATCCGGGTATGGGCGAGCGGCGACCAAGCAGGCTTTCGCGCACCGGGAAATATACCCGGAGCGCCGGTCCAACCGCAACCGGCGCCGAGTTGTCTAAGCAATTGTCAAATCATGTGTTACAGACTGAGGAACCAGCCGGGAAATCAGTCGCGGCAATCGACGGGAAGAGCCCGGGCGGGGCGGGGCGCGAAGCCCGGGTTTCGGTCCCGCACCAGGAGCACCGTGCCGGCGCCGGGACCAAGAGCCGGCCGGTCCCTGGGCGCCCACACCCGCCCGATCAACTGGCCGTGGGAGTCCAGAATCCGGTATGTCCGTGAGTCGTCGCCGTGGTCGGACCGCCTGATCATTCGCCTCGCCTCCCCTGTCCCGGAGCCGATCGACCGGCTCACCTACCTAGAGATGCTGTGAATCGCCGGACGGTTGCCTCCCGTAAGGGGCGCAACCCTTTCGGCACGCCCAGTGTCAGAGGACCGACGCCGGACTGACCTTTCGCCCCCCGCCCCGGAGCCCGGTGGACGACCGTCTCTTGATCGCCCGTGTGCAGGCCGGCGATGCGAGCGCCGAGCGCGAGTTGTACGACGCGCACGTGGAACGGGTGTACCGGCTGGTCTACCGCATCGCCGGCGACGCGGATCAGGCGCAGGACTACACCCAGGAGACATTCATCCGCACCTTCGACCGCCTGGGCGAGTTCCGCGGCGACGCAGCGCTCGGCACTTGGATCTGTTCGATCGCCGTGTCGGTGGCGCTCAACGGCCTGCGGCGGGGGAAGCGGCTCCGGACCCGCGAGGTGGCGCTGGACGAGGCGGGCACGGCAGCAGTGGCGGAGCGGGCGTCGGAACCGGATCTGCGAGACCGGCTGGCGCAGGCGATCGACGACCTACCCGAGGGCTACCGCGTGGTGTTCCTGATGCACGACGTCGAGGGCTACACCCACGAGGAGATCGGCCGCACGCTGGGAGTGCAGACCGGCACCTCCAAGGCGCAACTGAGCCGGGCGCGGGCCAAGCTGCGGCGGTCGCTCGCCGCCTTCCACCCGAGGACGACGCCATGATCCTCGACGACCGGGAGCCACTCGAGCCCGAGATCAGGGACGCCGCGCGCTCCTACCACGAACCGCCCCCGGTGCCGCGGGACGAGGTGTGGGCGCGGATCGAGGCGCGTCGCGCCGGGCGGCGCTCGCAGAAGAGCGGGGCGCCGGACGCCGGGGTGCGGCGGGTCCGCTTCCTCGTGTGGGCCGCCGGCATCGCGGCGTTGCTCGCACTGGGCGTGGGTATCGGCCGGCTCAGCGTGCGGCCCGGGGCGACCGGCGGGGCTGGCCGTGCGCCCGTGGCCACGACGGCGGTTCCGGTCGTTTCCGCGCCAGCCGCCGGCACACCGGGGCGGGACGCCGCCGCCTACCGGCTGGCGACCGCCGAGCACCTGGGTCAGGCCGAGGCGTTTCTCACTCTGTTCCGGGCCTCGGTGCGCGAGGGGCGCCAGGAGCGCCTCGCCTCTGCAACCGCGCGCCAGCTGCTCGCCACCAACCGGTTGCTGCTCGACTCGCCGGCCGCCACCGATCCGCGTCTAAGGTTCCTGCTTCAGGATCTCGAGCTCGTGCTCGCGCAGATCGCGCAGCTCGCGCCCGAAAGCCGGAGCGAAGACCTCAAGCTGATCACCGACGGCCTGGAGCAGGACGGGATGATGGTCCGGCTCCGCTCGGCCGTACCCGCCGGCACCGCAGGGACCTACCGGCAAGGAGCGCTGTGATGGCCTGGCATACCACGTGGTGGGCAGGGTTGGCGGTGGCGGCACTGGCCGCAGGACCGGCGTCCCGGCAGAGCGGCGACAGCCTGCTCCGGTTGCCGCCAGCGCCGGCTGCGCAGGCCGACCCGGCGGACTCGCTGTACCGCGCGGCCCGTACGGCGCTGGCTCGCCGCGACTATGGTCGGGCATCGGAGCTGTTCGGGGCGATCGAGAGCCGGTTCGCCGGGTCGCGCTACGCGCAGGACGCGCTCTACTGGCAGGCGTTCGCGCTTTACCGCCAGGGGCGGGACTCGAATCTCCAGCAGGCCCTCGGCGTGCTGGGCACCCAGCGGACCAAGTACCCCAAGGCGGCCACGCGGGGCGATGCCGCGGCGCTGGAGCGGCGGATCCAGGGCGAGCTCGCGCGCCGCGGGGATCCGGCGGCGGCGGCGGCGATCGCCGAGGCGGCCTCCGCGATCGCGAGGCCGCCGGCGCCCCCCGCCCCTCCGGCCCCGACCCAACCGGCTCCGCCGCGGCCACCGAGACCGCCCGCGCCACCCAAGCCCGGCCAGCACGGCTCCGACAGCCCCTGCGCCGAGGAGGACGACGACGACATCAAGGTGGCCGCGCTCAACGCGCTCCAGCAGATGGATGCGGAACGCGCGGCCCCGATCCTTCGCAAGGTGCTGAGCCGGCGCGACCCGGCCTCGGTGTGCCTGCGGCGCAAGGCGGTCTTCCTGGTGGCGCAGCAGCAGCCGGAGGGGGCGGAGGAAACGCTGCTCCAAGCCGCGCGGGGAGATCCGGACGCCGACGTCCGGGAGCAGGCCGTCTTCTGGCTTTCCCAGGTGGGCTCGGAGCGTTCGGTGGCGGCGCTCGACTCGATCCTCCGGACGACCACCGATCCGAACCTTCAGGAGAAAGCGCTCTTCGCGCTCTCGCAGCAGGGGAGCCCCCGCGCGACCCAGGCGCTCCGGGCCTACGCCCAGCGGTCCGACGTACCGGAGGCCGCACGGGAGAGAGCCATTTTCTGGCTGGGCCAGACCGGCGCGCCCGACAACGCGGCCTTCCTGGAGCAGCTGTACGGCCAGCTGCAGGGCGAGGACCTCAAGAAGAGAGTCCTCTTCTCGATCTCCCAGATGGACACGCATGAGGGTGGCCGCTGGCTGGTGCAGGTGGCGCGGAACGAGCGGGAGACTCCCGAGCTGCGCAAGCAGGCGCTGTTCTGGGCCGAGCAGTGCAGCGTGCCGACGAGCGAGTTCGCCGGTTTGTACGGCGCGACCCAGGACCGCGCGATGCGGGAACAGCTGATCTTCGTCCTTTCGCAGCGGGGCGACAAGCCGGCCGCAGACAAGCTGTTCGACATCGCGAAGAGCGACCCTGACCGCGAGCTCCGCAAGAAGGCGCTCTTCTGGCTGGGGCAGATGGACGATCCGCGGGTGGCGGACCTGCTGCAGCAGATCCTCGAGCAGTAACGTCGCTCGCGCCGGCAACCGTTTCCGGCGCCCAGCTGTCTAAAGGCGGCAACCATGCTGCCGCATCTGCTCCTGCTCGCGCTCGCGGTGCCGGCCGTTCAGCTCGATTCGGCCCTGGCCCGTGCGCCCCTCGGCCCGACGGCCGCGGCGGCGGTGCACGCGGTGCGCGCTACCGGGCCGATCAGCATCGACGGCCGGCTGGACGAGCCCGCCTGGGACGCCGGCATTCCGATCGCCGGGCTCACGCAGCGGATCCCCCACGAAGGCGCCGAGCCCTCCGAGCGCAGCGACATCCGGGTGCTGTTCGACGACGAGGCGATCTACGTCGGCGCGCGCCTCTACGACCGGGCGCCGGACTCGGTGGCGGCGGTGCTCGCCCGGCGCGACCGCGCCGTGAGCGCCGACCGCTTCGTCGTATTCCTCGATCCCTACCACGACCGCCGGTCGGGTTTCTTCTTCGGCATCAATGCCGCCGGCACATTGTACGACGGCACCCTCTACAACGACGAGTGGAACGACAGCACCTGGGACGGCGTCTGGGAGGGCCGGGCGGCGCGCGATTCGCTCGGCTGGACGGCGGAGATCAGAATTCCCTATTCCCAACTGCGGTTCCAGCGGAGGGACGCCTACGTCTGGGGCGTCAACTTCGAGCGGGACATCGCCCGGCGGAACGAGCAGGACTATCTCGTATTCCGGCCCACCAACGGCAGCGGCTTCGTCTCACGGTTCGTGGACCTGGTGGGGATCGAGCGGGTGACGCCTCGACCGCGAATCGAGATCATGCCCTACGTCACGGCCAAAGCGCAGCTCCTCGATCACGATCCGGCGGATCCGTTCAGTCCCGGCGCCCTCGCGCGACCGGGCGCCGGCCTCGACGCGAAGGTCGGCATCGGCGGCAATCTCACGCTCGACGGCACCGTGAATCCGGACTTCGGCCAGGTCGAAGTGGATCCGGCTGTGGTCAACCTCACCGACGTCGAGACCTTCTTCCCCGAGAAGCGCCCGTTCTTCATCGAGGGCGCGAACATCTTCAACTTCGGCTCCGGCGGGGCGAACGATTTCTGGGGTTTCAACTGGCCCGGGGTGGATTTCCTCTATACCCGGCGGATCGGCCGCGCTCCCCAGGGGGCCCTTCCCACGGCCGATTTCTCCTCCGAGCCGGCGGGCACCCACATCCTCGGTGCGGCGAAGCTGAGCGGGAAAGCCGGAACGTGGAGCCTGGGCGGACTCGACGCCATTACCCAGTCGGAGTATGCCGACCTCGCCCTCGGCCCCACCCGGGGGCGCGCCGAGGTGGAGCCGCTGACCTGGTATGGGACCTACCGGGCGCAGAAGGAGCTGGCCCAGGGGCGCTACGGCTTCGGGCTGATCGGCACGGGAACGGCACGCCGGTTCGACGAGGACAGTCTGCCGCGCCAGCTGTCGAAGACGGCATTCGGCCTGGGCGCGGACGGGTGGGTCACCCTGGATCGGGCCGGGGTGTGGGTGCTGACCGGCTGGGCGGGCGCGAGCCGGGTCGGCGGCACCGCCGCCCGCATGATCGATCTCC
>JBGQIW010000123.1:0-6709 GCA_041498715.1 Gemmatimonadota bacterium
CCGAGGTCCCGGCCCAGCGCGTAGACCGGGTCTTCGGCCCGCTCCTCGGTCTCGAACGACTCGATCCGCAGGCTCTCCAGCAGGTGGCGCGCATTCTGGTCGGCCAGCTCGCGCCACCGGCTGGCGGTGCCGCGCTGGGGCACGGTCCAGTCCGCCTCGGGGAGGATCTCCCGCAGCGTCTCGAAGTCGTCCGGCGGGAACGGAAGGACGATGCGGCGGGCGCGGTCTTCCGCCGGCAGGTAATAGCGAACGAGGAATGCGCTCAGGATCGCCTCGTCGGTCTCCTCTTCCACGCCTTCGAGGAACCGGTGCTCTCGGGACACCACCCGACCCTCCCGGACCCGCATCAGCACGCCCACGGCGTCGTCGCCGTCGCGGGCAAAGCCGACGGCATCGGCGTCCCCGCTGCCGAGGAGCTCGACGCTCGACGGGTCCTCCAGCCGCTCGAGCCACCGGAGGGCATCGCGAAGATTGGCGGCCCGCTCGTAGTCCTCCCGCTCGCTCGCGACCAGCATGGCCTCCCGCACCCTCTGGCGCACATCGCCGGTGCGGCCCTCGAGAAACTCCACGACGTCGCGCACCATGGCCTGGTAGTCGGCTTCTGTCTGCCACCCGACGCAGGGCGCCCGGCAGCGGCCGATGTGATAGTCGAGACAGGGGCGCTCGCGCTGCTCCCGCGGCAGGTCGTCGGAGCAGCTGCGCACCGTGTACAGCCGGCGGACGATGGCCAGCGTGCGCCGGAGCTGGGCCACATCGGTGTACGGTCCGAAATACTTGGCCCCCGGGATATTCCGGCGCCGGGTCACCAGCACCCGGGGGAACGGCTCGGCCAGCGTGACCGCGATGGAGGGGTAGCTCTTGTCGTCCTTGAGCCGGACGTTGAACCGGGGCCGATATTCCTTGATCAGGTTGTTCTCGAGGATGAGCGACTCGGCCTCGCTCCCCACCACGATGGTCTCGACGTCGTTGATCAGGCGCTGCAGCAGCTGGTTCTTCGGGCTGGTGGCGAAATCGGCGGCCACGTAGCTCCGCACCCGCAACCGCAGCCGCTTCGCCTTACCGACGTACAGCACCTCGCCGACGGCATCCTTCCACAGGTAGACGCCGGGGCCGTCGGGGAGGGTTTCCAGCTTGCGTGCGAGCGCGTCGGTGAGATCGGGCATTTCGTCAGGTCATTCAGCGAAAGAACTGCAAACCACAGAGGCACGGAGGCACAGAGGGGCACACTCTGTGTGGTTTCTCGGTGCCTTTGTGTCTCTGTGGCGACAAATCGGTTCCGTGGCCTACCGGCGGAGCCGGCGCCAGAGGGCCGAGGCCTCCTCCACCCCCAGCGCGGAGGCCACGGAAAAATACACCGGCCCGTAGACGCCGAGCACGGCAATCGCGTACAGCACCGGGTGGCGCCGGAGCGGCCCGTCGAGCGCCCATGCCACCGCGCCACCGCCCGCCGCCGCGGTAAGGGCGGCGCTCCAGAGCCGGACGGTGAGCCCCCGGTCGAGGCCGGTGGGCCCGATCCGCGCGTTGAGCGCGCGGCGTAGCAGAAAGAACTCGATCCATCCGGCCATGCCGGCCGTTGCGGTGAGCCCGGCCACCCCCCAGCGCGCGGGGACGCCGAGGAGACCGGGCAGCGGGATCGCGGCGCCATAGCCCAACGCTGTGGTGAGGACCACCCGGACCACGGCGAACCGGAGCGGCGTGCGGGTGTCGCGGAGCGCATAGAACCCGGAGGAGTAGAGCCGACCCATCGTGCCGGCCAGCAGCCCGACCGCCGAGCCGGCGAGAATGCCCCACACATAGAAGCTGTCGCCCCGGGTGAACTGTCCCGACTGGAACAACGCGGCGGCCAGCACCTGTCCCAGTGCGGCGAACGCGACGGCCGACGGCACGATGTAGAAGGCGATCTGCCGGAGCCCACCCTGCAACCGCGCGCGGAGTTGCGCGGCGACCTGTCCCGGGTCGCCGGTGGCACTCGCCATGGCCGGCAACTCCGCCGCCGAGACCGACATTCCGAAGAGGCTCACCGGAAGGGTGTAGAGCGTCTGCGCGTAGGCGAGCGCCGCGACCGCGCCGGTGGGAAGGAGGCTCGCGAGCAAGGCGTCCACATAGGCGCTGATCTGCACCACGCCCCGGCTCAGGAAGGTCGGGGCGAAATTGCGAATCACAGTCCGGACGTTCTCCGAGGCCAGATCGAGCGACGGCCGGAGCCCCCGTGCCACGGCAAGCACCGTCGGCAGCTGAACGGCGCATTGCAGCGCGCTGCCCGCGACCGATGCCCAGGCGGCGACCACGGCCAGCGGGTACTGTCCCATGTGCCCGCCGGCCGTGATCAGCGCCCCGATGATCGCGACGTTCCAGATCACCGGGGCGGCATACGACAGGAAGAACTTCCGGTGGCTGTTGAGTACGCCGAGGCACCAGGCCGACAGCACCAGGAGGCCGGCGCCGGGAAACAGGATCCGGACCAGCCGGATCGCCAGCTCCCGCTTCTCGCCCGCGAATCCCGGCGCGATGGCGTTGATCAAGAGCGGCGTCGCGAGGACGCCGACGAGCACGAGCGCCGACATCGACAGGGCCAGCACGGTGCCGATCGCGCCGGCTACGCGGCCCGCCTCCTCCCGGTCGTCCCGGGCGAGCAGGGACGCGTAGACCGGGATGAACGAGGCGCTGAGCGCACCTTCGCCGAAGAGGTTCTGGAGGAAGTTGGGAATGCGGAACGCGGCGGCGAAGGCGTCGGCTGCGTCGGAGGTCGCCAGGAAATGGGCCAGGACGCGCGAGCGGATCAGGCCGACGACCCGGCTCAGCAGAATCCCCGCGGCCACCATTGCCGCCGGGCGCTGGGATCGGACGGGTTCGGGGGTCAGGGTTGGGACGGCGGCGGCAGGGTGGAGCGCGGCGGCGACGACTCCAGCAGCCGCTGGAGGAACTGACTCTCCTCCTCCAGGCCCCTCACCGCCCGGGTGAGGTCGTCCACTTCCGCCTCCAGCAGCTCGACCTTCTTGGCCAGCTCCCGGAGACCGGGCGGCGCCTGCTCCGGTCCTTCCAGCCGCCGGGCGAGGGCACGTCCGATCGGTGAGTCGATGACGATGCCGACGATGGGAATCATCAGCGCCACCAGCAGGACCAGCAGGACGATCCACATGGGCGGAGTCTACGCGGGATTCAAAGCCCTCTCAAGGGCGCCGGCATACCACGCGCGGATGATGTCGCGCTCCTCGCCGAGGAGCGAGGGCCCGTAACGGGCGAGGAATGGAGCCACGTTGAGGACGCGTTCCTGCGGCTTGCCCTGGGGCCAGACCGCGGTGCGGGCCCGGGCCAGCTGCCCCAGCTCGGTCTCCTGCCGCTTCTTGAGATGGTGGAGCAGCTTTTTTTCGACTTCTTGCGTGCCGGCGAGCGCCTGATTCTTGACGCCCTGCACCGGTTTCTCCAGCGTTGGGTCGATCTCGGCCGCGGCGCGCCCGATGGCCCCATAGCCGGTCTCGATGGCCGTCCGCAGCATGGCCAGGGCGCTGACCACGGTCTCCGGCAGGTGGGAGCGGACGAGCCGTGCCTCGAGCGGCCCCGGAGGCTGCATCAGCTCGGTGAGGGCCACGCCGAACTTCTCCAGCACCCGGTCCACGCGCGGCTCCACCAGAACCCCCGACCACCGCGGCCACGGCCGCTGGTGCGGCACGCCCATCCGGCGATAGACCGGCGGCGTGAGCGCGAGATACCGCAGCTCTCCCGGACCGCCGAGATACGCCACGGTCGGCAGCAGGGCGCTCTCCACGACCGGCCGGAGCAGGACGTTGGGTGAAAAGCGCTCCGGTTCCCGTACGGCGAGCGCCTCCAGCTCCGACAGCTCGTAGTCGGCCTTGCCGCGACGGGTGGCGAATCGGTCCCCGTGTCGCATCAGCCGGTCCCGCCCCATGCGGCACTCCAGCATCACCAGTGTGGCGTTCACCCCGATCGTCATGCCCGAGTCGGTGCCGGACGCACTCAGGGCCTCAGCCTGGGCTGCGAGGTCGGCTTCGAGCTCGGAGGCCAGGGTGAGCGCGCGGAGCAGAAGCGGGGCCGCCGCCCGCTTCACGGCGGCGTGGGTGCCGTCGAAGACCAGCACCCCGAGCGGTGCCAACAGCTCCGCCAGGGCGCCGGCGTAGCTCGCCGCGACCGTCAGCTCGGGGCGGAAGTGGCGTCGGATCCAGGCCAGGGTGGCCTCGCGGAACTCGGAGGGCGGGAGATCGCGCTCGAGCGCGGCGACCGCGTCGGCGACGCCCCGACCGAGCGGTTGCCGGTACATGGGCGTGAGCGGCGCATCGGCGGGCCGGGGCGGCAGCGCCGCCCCGCTCAGCGAGCCGTCGGCGGTCAGCCACTCCGCGTGGCTCGCCTCCGCGAAGTCGTGGTCGTCGCCCGCGGCCCAGAACAACGGCACGACGGGCCGGCCCCACTGCTGCTCCAACACCTCGGCCAGCGCAGCCGCGGATAGCGCCTTGTGGATGGTGTAGAGCGGTCCGGTGAACAGGGAGGGCTGCTGGCCCGTGGTCACGACCAGTACGCCCGGAGCCTCGAGCCGTGATCGCAGCGCTTCGTGCCCCGGCGCCGTGACGATGGCGGGCAGCAACGCGGGGTCGAACCCGCCTTCGCGCGGCTCGGGCGCGACGAGCCCCACCTCCAGCGGCGTGGTGACGATGCGGACCGTCACGTGACCTCTCCCATCAGCACGGTCCGGGACGAGCCGCTCTCGAGCGCCCCGCCCTCGTAGTCGCCAAAGCGGTGGATCACTCGGACGCCGGCCGCGGCCAGCATCGCTTCGAGCTCGGCCGGCTCGAACAGACGCACGCGCTCCTCGAAGCGGCGGCCATCGTCGAGGCGGATGGACTTACAGACGAACCGGCCGTCGGGCGAGAGCCGCCGGCTGGCCGTCGCGCCCTCGGCGAACCGCCGCTCCCCGGGGACGAGGCCGCGACGGACGGTGCCGGCGTGGAGGAAGTCCAGGACCAGCCAGCCCCCGGGCCGCACCGTGGTCGCCATCTCGGCGAGCACCGCGGCATGCTCGTCGTCCCGGTCGAAGTAGCCGAAGCTGGTGAAGAGATTGACGGTGAGATCCATGGAGCGGGGCCGCACGGGCAGGGCCCGCATGTCGGCCCGGATCAGCGGGGCCCCGGTCACGCTGCGGGCGCGCCGCAGCAGCCTGGCGGACAGATCGAGGCCGAACGGCCGGCCGCCCTCCGCCTCCAGCGCGCGGGCGTGGCGGCCCGCGCCGCAGCCCACATCGAGCGTGCGCCAGCCGGAACGCCAGGGAAGCGTCCGGCGGATAAGCGCCACCGCCCGCTCCGCATCGGCATCATCCCGGTGCGGATACAGCTGGAGGTATTCTTCGCCAAACCATTCTTCGAACCACTCGGCCATGGGGTGAACGGCTCACTTTCACCGCCCTTTGTGGTATCGCTCGCCCCCGAGAATGGTGAAGCCGCGGTAGATCTGCTCCGCCACCACCACTCGCGCGAGCTCGTGGGGAAGGGTGAGCGGGCCCAGGCTCCATCGGGAGCCTGCCCGTTCGAGCACCCCGGCACCGAGTCCGTGCGACCCACCGATCACCAGCACGAGCGGTTTCGCCGCGTCCCGCCACCGCTCCAGCCTTCCGGCCAGCTCCCGGCTCGTCCAGGCCGTGCCACCTCGCGCCAAGGCGACCAGCGTCGCCCCGTCGGGGACCCGCTCCAGCAGGGCGGCGGCGTCCCGCCGTTGACCTACGGCCGCCGCGACCCCCGAAGTTTCGCGCACCTCGCGCTCGTCGACCCGGGTGTACCGGCGCAGCCGCCGGACATAGTCGTCGCACGCGTCCCGGTAGTACGAGCGCAGGCGGCCCACCGCCAGGATGACCAGGTCCATGAGGCGCCCGCCGCGCTCACGCGTAGAGACCACGAAGCCGATGCACCGCGGCGACCCGCTCAATCGCGACCATATAGGCCGCGATGCGCAGGTTGATCGAGTGGCGATCCGCCATGGCGGTCACGTCCTCGAACGATCGGACCATGATCCGCTCCAGCCGCTGATTGACGGTCTCCTCGTCCCAGAAATAGCCACCGCGGTCCTGAACCCACTCGAAGTAGCTCACCGTGACGCCCCCGGCATTGGCCAGGATATCGGGAATCACGAAGACGCCCTTCTCATCGAGGATCCGGTCGGCGCCGGCGCTGGTGGGGCCGTTAGCCCCCTCGCAGATGATTCGCGCCTTGATGGCGCCCGCATTGTGGGAGGTGATCACGTTCTCCAGCGCCGCGGGTACCAGCACGTCGCAGTCGAGCGCGAGCAGCTCCTTGTTGTCGACGTGCTCCGCATTCTTGTACTCGCTCAGGAACCGCTGCCGCAGCACGTGCTCCTGCAGGTCCTTCACCTTGAGCCCCTTCGGGTTGTAGAGCCCGCCGGACTTGTCGCTCACGGCGACGATCTTCATGCCCTCCCGCTCCATCATCTCCGCGGTGATGGACCCCACGTTGCCGAACCCCTGGACCACGACCCGGGTTCCCTCGATCGGCATGCGGAGCTTGCGGAGCGCTTCGCGTGTGACCTGCATGCAGCCCCGGCCCGTGGCCTCCCGGCGGCCGAGCGAGCCGCCCATCTCCACCGGCTTGCCGGTCACGCATGCGGTGACGGTGTGCCGGACGTGCATCGAGTAGGTGTCCATGACCCACGCCATCACCCGCTCGTTGGTATTCACGTCCGGCGCGGGCAC
>JBGQIW010000124.1:0-6647 GCA_041498715.1 Gemmatimonadota bacterium
CAGTTGGCGCGGCGGGGTCCGGACGGCCAGAGACACTGGATCGCGCCGCACGGTCGGGTCGGTCTGGGCCACGCCCGAGCGCGCCGGCCTTAGCCGACGAGGAGTACGCGGAACGGCTGCGTGACGCGCTCGACGAGGCGGTTCGCCTGCGGCTTCGGGCCGACGTGCCCGTGGGCTGCTACCTGAGCGGCGGCCTGGACTTCTGCACGGTGCTCGGCCTCGCCGCCAAGCATCGCGTCGATCCGATTCGGGCCTTTACCCTGACCTTCGATCGGCCCGACTACGACGAGAGCGTGATGGCTCGGGAAATGGCGACGCTGGCGTGCGCCGAATACTTCCCCGTGCCCATCCAGCAGAGCGACCTCGCCGATAACTTCTTCGATGCCATCTGGTACGCGGAAACCCTCTGCTTCAACGCGCACGGGGTGGCGAAGTACGTGCTGAGCCGGGCGGTACGGAGGGCGGGGTACAAGGTGGTGCTGACCGGCGAGGGGTCCGACGAGATCTTCGGCGGCTATCCGCATTTCCGCCGCGACATGCTGCTCTATGACAACGGGGGCCAGGATCCAGCCGCGGTGGAGGCGCTGCTCGCCGAGCTGAACCGCATGAATTCGGTCTCGCGCGGGCTGCTCCTGCCCGATGGGCAGGGCGTCCCCACCGAGAGCGTGAACCGGCTGCTCGGCTTCACGCCCTCATGGATCGAGACCGCCGCGACCAGCTCGTTCAAGCTGCGCGCGCTCCTCGCCGAGGATTCCCTCGCGGGAGCCGGGGAGCGTGATGCTTTCAAGCCGCTGCTCGACAGCCTGGATGTGCCGGGCCAGCTCGCCGGGCGCGCTCCGGTGCATCAGTCGCTCTACCTGTGGTCCAAGACGGTCCTGCCGAACTACATCCTTACGGTGCTGGGCGACAGAATGGAGATGGCCCACTCGGTGGAGGGGCGACTGCCGTTTCTGGACCACCACGTGGTTGAGCTGATTCGGTCCATGCCGGTGCGTCAGAAGATCCGGGGCATGACCGAGAAGTACGTACTGCGCGAGGCGGCGAAGAGCGTCATCACCGACACCGTGTATCGGCGCCAGAAGCATCCGTTCCTGAGTCCGCCGGCCACGCTGGACCAGAAAGGCCGACTCCACGCGATCATGCAGGAGACGCTGCGCGGGCCGATCATGACGTCGCTGCCGTTCTTCGACCGTCGTAAGGTGGCGGGGCTGCTCGACACGCTGCCTTCACTGGACGACGGCGCACGGACCGCGATCGACCAGGTGCTGATGCTGGTGCTGAGCGCCTGCGTGCTCCAGGACCGGTTCAAGCTGGCGAGTTGAGCGCAGCGGCCAGTAGAATTCGGAGATCACCAGGAACCCCCTCGGTCGACGAACCCAGGTCATCCATGGCACGCCTGCAACCCGGCTCCGGCCGTCTCGCTCTCACGCTCCTCCTGGCGGTGACTGGTCCTGCGGCGGCCCAACAGCGCTCGGTCGCCCCTCCCGAGCGGCCGGACGCGCCGGTCGCGGTGCTCGATGTCGCGATGTACAACGCCCAAGCCAATTTCCAGGAGGCGACGGACTCCGCCAAGGCGGAGCTGGCGACCGGCGTGCTGCGGCGCACGCTGGACAGTCTGCTGTCCACGCAGCTCGTCGACAGCACGGCGGTGCGCGCGGCGACGCGGGCCCCCGGCGCGCTGGCCCGCGCCGGGGGCCAGCCGTGTGGCGTCATCGTCGCCTGCGCCCGCTTCGTGGGCGAGGCCGTCGGGGCCCGCTGGGTGGTGATGGCGAAGGTCAGCAAGACCAGCAACCTCATCTGGCTGTTCACCGGGCAGCTGATCCACGTCCCCACCGGTACGGTCCTCCTGGACGACTCGACCGAGCTCAAGGGCGACCCTGAGGCCATGGTACGGGCTGGGGCCCGGATCTTCGCCGAGCGGGTGGCAAGGGCGGTGCGCGCCGGAGGCAGAACGGCCGATTTTCCAACGGCCTCCCAATAGCCGCATCGAATCAGGAGGGGCACCGATGGCCGAGGTACCGGAGCGGCGTCATGGCGGTGCCCGACGGGTCGCGGGTCTCGGTGCCGTCGGACCCGGACTGGCGGTGTACTCGGACTACGAGACCGACGTCACGGGGCCCTACCCTTCTCGTCGGCCGGGAATTCGCGCCGGCGCGTGATCTTCCCCGGGGCCTTGCAGCGGTCGATGTCCCTGCGGGAGAGCACCTCGGCTTCCGCTGCGTGGGTTCGCTCCCCGGCGCCGTGCTCGCCGGCTGGCGCGATGTGTGGGCCTTCTTCGCGGGGCCCGGCGCGCCACGCCGTGCGTACACGGCCGATCTCGAGATCTACGGCGTCCCAGGCGCCACGGCCGAGATCTGGGTTTCGGTTCGCCGGGCAGACTCGATTGTCGCCTAATCAGGACTCCGTCATGCGCCCACAGACTTTCCGCGCTTTTCTCTGCCTGGCGGCCGCGTGCGGGGGCGGTCGCATGAGTGACACGGCCGCCAGTCGCCACGCCGACGCCGCCGGCGACAGCGCCTTTGCCGCCGTCCAAGCCCGCGGCGCGCATGCCATGGGCGTCGACCAGTACACTTCGACACACACCTTCGAGCCGCTGCCCGATGGTGGGCGGATCACCTTGCAGCGGGATCAGACCGACAGCGCCGATACCGACCAGATTCGGCGCCATATGCGGGACATCGAGGCGGCCTTTAGCTCAGGCGATTTCACGCTCCCCGGTTTTGTCCACGCCCGAGACGTCCCGGGAACCGCGGTGATGACCGCCAAGCGCCGGGTGATCCGTTACGCCGTGGAGCCGTTGCCCCGGGGGGCCGCGCTCCGTCTGGAGACCACAGACACCGCCGCCGTCCGCGCGATTCACGAGTTCCTGGCCTTTCAACGGCGGGATCACCACGCGGGGGCCAAGCACGACACCTGACGGCGTTCCTGCGGGGGTGGGCCGGTCGGCCAGCGGCGCCGCCTTCGTCGGGCTATCTTGCGACCCTTGCATCGCGGCTGGCGGCAGGAGCCGCCGGCCGCTCGCCTCACGGACCCCTACCGCGGAGCGTCTTCCTTGCCGAAGCGCAACTATGGATTCGAGAAGCGTCAAAAGGAGCTGACGAAGCAGCGCAAGAAGGAAGAAAAAGCCCAGCGGAAACTGGACCGGGCCAAGGCCTCTTCCGAGGGCACAGAGCCGGAGCACCCCAGCCCCGACGGTGCGCCTCCGACCGAGTAGCCGGTGGGGCCGCCACTCCCCTCTGATTGCATCCCCACCACCCCCTTCGGAGCTGGGCCGAGGCCCTCGAATACCTGCACCTCGACCTGGATTCGGGTTGCGGGATGAGCCTCTCGCTCAAGCGTGCCTACGAACCCGCCGTCGCGAGCGACGGGGAGCGGATCCTGGTCGATCGGCTCTGGCCACGCGGACTGAGCAAGCAAGCCGCGGCGATCGATCACTGGGCCCGGGATCTGGCTCCCAGCACCGCCCTGCGCAAGTGGTTCGCGCACGACCCGGCGAAATGGCCGGAGTTCAAGCGCCGCTACTTCGCGGAGCTCCGGACCGCCGGCGACGCGCTTGACCAGCTCGCCGCCAGGGCCAAGCGCCGTCGTGTCACGCTGGCGTACGGGGCCCGGGACGAGCAGCACAACGACGCCGTCGCCCTCCGCGAGTACCTGCGGCTGCGCTACCGGCTGTAGGCGGTGCTCTAGCGGGCGGGGTCGAGGAAAGAGAGATTGACGAGGAGAAGATGGCGGTGGAATGATGGGTGACTGGCCGGCGGTCCGCGTTCTGGCCATCTGCCTGGGCTGGATCGTTCTCGCGCCCCTCATGCTGCTCTGGCGCGTGGCGCTTGGACTGCACACGAGGTCGGCGGGCGGCGGACTGGCCGGTGTGAGCGGCGGTGTACCGACGCCGAGCAAGCTCGTGCTCGTGACCTTTCTGCCGCCGGTGCTGCTCTTCGGCCTGTGGCTGCTCGCGCGGAGCCGCCCCGACTAGACGGCGGGCCCGGCTGATCGCACCCGGGAGGTCCCCATGGAGCAGGACGACGTTCCGATCGGCCGCGTCCTCACCCGTCGCGAGGCGCTCGCCGTCCTCGGCGTGTCGGGCATCACCCTGCTGGGCGCCCACAGGGGCCGCGGCGGTCGGTTTCCGGACCTGGCCGATACGCTGCCAGTCTGCGTGGTCCGGCCCGAGCAGACGGAGGGTCCGTACTTCGTCGACGAGAAGCTCGACCGCTCCGACATCCGCACCGATCCGGCCACCGGCGCGCTCAAGGCGGGAGTCCCGCTCGGTCTTACGCTCGCCGTCTCCCGCCTGAGCGCCGGCGCCTGTGCGCCTCTGGCCGGGGCCCACGTGGACGTTTGGCATTGCGACGCACTGGGCGTCTACTCGGACGTCAGGGATCCACACTTCAATACGGTGGGACAGCGATTCCTGCGCGGGTATCAGCTCACCGACGCCAGCGGGTTAGTGCGGTTCCAAACGATCTACCCCGGCTGGTATCCGGGCCGGACGGTGCACGTCCACTTCAAGATCCGGACTCACCCGGCGGCCGCACGCGGATTCGCCTTCACGTCGCAGCTCTACTTCGACGACGCCCTGACCACCCGGGTTCACGCGCTCCCGCCTTACGCGAGCAAGGGCCAGCGCACGGGGCGCAACCCGGACGACGAGATCTACCTGCAGGGTGGCGATCAACTCGTGCTCGCGCCGGCCGCCAGCGGCCCGGGCTACGCCGCGACGTTCCCGATCGGGCTCCACCTCTCGTGACCGCGCCGATGGCCGGGCCGGCAGGCCCGGCTCGGCCGGCGCTCAGAGGACGGTGAATCGGTGCCCTCCCTGTTTCAGGCCGACGCACGCGGCTCCCTCCGGGAGCGCCTGACCCACCTCGACCCCGAGGCGCCGGCCCGCTGGGGCCGGTTCACCGCTCCCAAGATGCTCACGCACGTGAACGACGCGCTCCGCATGGCCCTGGGCGATCTTCCCACCGTCTCGAAGCGTCTGCCGCTCCGATACCCGCCGCTCAAGCAGCTGGTGGTCTACCTCCTCCCCTTCCCCAAGGGGGCCCCCACGTCTCGCGAGCTGCTCGCCCGGGTGGATCGGGCGGACCGGGGGCAGTGGCCGGCTGAGGTCGCGGCGTTCTCCGAGCTGCTGGATCGGGCGGGCGCCAAGGCGGGGAGCCGGGATTGGCCGCTGCACCCCGCATTCGGCCGGCTTTCCGCTCGAGCGTGGGGCGTGCTCGGCTATCGTCACGTAGATCATCACTTCAGCCAATTCGGCGTCTGACGTCGGCTCCGCCCCGTGGTCATCCTTCTTCCCGGAAACCGCTCATGCGCATGCTCGGCCGGCTCGCTTGGTCTTTGTCCACACTCTGCGCTATCGCCCCGCTGCCGGCTGCCGTTGGCCAGTCGCCGGCAGCCGACCCCGCGGACGTCGGCACGATCGAGGCGATCGTCCACGCCTACTACGACGTGATCAACGGTCCGGCTGGTATGGCGCGGCAGTGGCGGAGGGACAGCACGCTCTACATGGCGGAAGCCACTTTCGTCGCCATGGCGGAAAAGGACGGCAAGCCGGCGGCGACGATCATGACGCCGGAACAGTTCCGCCGCTCGACCGACGCCGACTTCGTCGCGAAGGGGTTCTACGAGACCGAGATCGGAGCCCGGATCGAGCGGTTCGGCAACGTGGCCCAGGTCCGGAGCGCGTACGAGACCCGTCGGGCGGCCGACGGGCCGCTGCTCGGGCGGGGCGTGAACTATCTCCTGCTGTATTGGGACGGCACGCGCTGGTGGATTACGGGAGCGGTGTGGGACGACGAGCGGACCAACAACAAGCTACCCGTGCGCTGGGTCGGCGCGCAGGAACGGGCGCCCTGATCGCTGGCGGGAGCGTCGGCCGGGCAGCTATCGTTGCGATGGATGCCGCGACGGTGCGGCGCCGTCCCCGCCTTCCGGAGTTCGTCATGCCCGATGCAGCCCCCTATCCCTACGAGACCCGGCTCGACATCCTGTATCCATCGCTGGCGCGGATCGACGTGCAACAGCTGGTGGATGCGTGCACCTTCCCCTGGTACAACCAGACACTCTGCCGCGTGAACGACTCCGTGGTCCGGCTGGGCGTCGTGCAGGGAGAGTATCACTGGCACGAGCACACGGAGGAGGACGAGTTCTTCTACGTCGTCGAGGGGCGTTTCCTCATCGACCTCGAAGACCGCACGATCGAGCTGCTCCCCCGGCAGGGCTTTGTCGTCCCCCGGGGCGTCCGCCACCGGCCGAGGGCGCCCGAGCGCACGGTCATTCTGATGGTCGAAGGTGCGGGGATCGTGCCCACGGGGAGCTGAGCCGGGAGGTTCGTTCGCATGAGCCGCTCCCGGATCCACTCCCGGCGCTTCGCGGTCCCCGCTGACGCCATCGACGTCAATGGACATGTGAGCAACCTGGCCTATGTCGCCTGGATGCAGGAGATCGCGATCGAGCACTCGACGGTGGCCGGATGGCCAGTCGAGCGGTACCGCGCCATTGGCGCCGCCTGGGTCGTCCGGTCCCATTTCGTCGAGTACCTCCGGCCGGCGCCAATGGCGCGGTACCGCTCGACCGGCCATCCGGCCACCGTCGAGTGCTCGATCGCGATCTCCTGCATCCAGGCGACATAGGCCAGGTTGCTCACA
>JBGQIW010000125.1:0-6638 GCA_041498715.1 Gemmatimonadota bacterium
CCGAGACCCTGCGCGCCGACGTCCGCGTCATCGCCGCGACCAACAAGGACCTCGAACGGGCCATCAAGGACGCGTCGTTCCGCGAGGATCTGTATTACCGGCTCAACGTCTTCGCCATCTGCGTTCCGCCGCTCCGCGAGCGGAAGCCGGACATCCTGCTCCTCGCCGATCACTTCGTCGAGAAGCACGCCAGGGAGCACGGGAAGAGCGTCCGGCGGATCTCGACCCCCTGCATCGACATGCTCATGAGCTATCACTGGCCGGGCAACGTGCGTGAGCTGGAGAACGCCATCGAGCGCGCGGTCGTGGTCTGCGACGACCGGGTGCTGCACGCCCACCACCTCCCGCCGACGCTACAGACGGCGGAGGCGTCCGGCACCGGGCTTCGCCAGTCACTCTCCGCCGCGGTGGGCGCTCTGGAAAAGGACTTGATCTCTGACGCCCTCAAGTCGGCCCGCGGCAACCGGGCGAAGGCGGCCCGGCTCCTGGACACCACCGAGCGGATCATCGGCTACAAGATCCGTAAGCTTGGCATCGACGCCGGGCGCTTCCGGAGCTGACGCATGGCTCTGGTGACATTCCTGTCGACGTGTCCGTGGGGCTCGCCCCGCGTTCCGACCCTTCACGGCTTTTACTGGGCGCTCGCCGCCGTCGTCGTCGCCGTCTCCGCGGCGCCGAGCCCCCGACTGTCGGCCCAGACGTCGAGCGGGCCGGTACTGGCCCTCGCCGCCGCGGCTCCCGCACCGCTCGCCGCCGCGTATCGGCTGCGGCTTCGGAGCGCCTGGCCCGCGCTCTCCGCCGCCCCGCCTGGCTGCACCGATCCGGGGTCGGAGGCGCTCGAGGGATCCCTCGTCCGGGTGGGCGACGCCTCGTACGAGGGCCGGTTCGTACGCAGCACGACGCTCAGATTCTGCGGTCCGCACGGCGTCGCGGCCCGCAGGCATTGTGGAGGGACCCAGTTCGCGGCCCGCGTTGTCGGTCGAGTGGCAGCCGATCTCCGACAGCACGCAGGTCACGGTCAAGGGTGACTGCCCCGCGGGGTTCGCCACCGCGCTCGAGCGACTGTACCGCTCGAAGCCCCATGCGGTGGAGTTCGAGCTGCCGGTGGTGGCCGGTTCGCGGCGGCTGCTGCTGGACGACTACGGCTGGGTGCTCGAGATCGAGTGACGGCACCGGCCCACGGACAGGGTGAAGGGTGCCGCAGGGCATCCTGATCGAGGGGAGGTGAGGTCGAGAGGGATCACATCGAAAACGCGACGAAATCCGAGGATTACAGGGGAGAACCGGGCGGCTCAATCCACGGAGCCGTCCGGTTCTGCGCTTTGTACGGTCAGCGGATCCGCCGGTACAGGAGCCGCAGGGAATCGGTCGGCTGATCGCTCTGAAGCACCACCAGCACCTGTCCCGCCATCCAGCGCAGCTCGCCGTTCCGTCCCGCTCGGGGCGTGTAAGGAGGGGGGAGGTCCGGCTGACCCGGCCGTACCCGCTGCTGGTCGAGGAACACGAGCCGGCCGGTCCGATCCACGTACACCGCGCGCACAACCGCGCGCGACGTGTCCGTACCCGGCACAAGCTGGGGGGAGATTACCCCGACCAGCAGCCGACTCATGCCGTCGATCGCGTGCAGCGGGCCTCCCAGCTGCCGGGCCGCCTCGTCCAGGCCGATCCGATTGGCGATCTGCGACCGCTGGTCGATGGTGGGGACCGGAGCCGGTGGCGGAGTCGCCGGTGCGGCCGCCCCCTGCTGTGTGGCGGCCGCGCGCTTCCGCTCGGCATCCAGCGCCGCCGTCGCCGCGGCCGCGCGCTCCCGGTTGCGCTCGCGGTCCAAGTCCTCGGTGGCCTTGGCCGCCCGGGCGACGATGGCCTGCCGATCCTCGGCGCTCGGGAGGGTGTCCGGCGTCCGTTCCGGTGCCTTTGTCTCCAGCTCCTTCGCCTGGAGCGGCTTTTTCTCTTGTGGCTTCGCCTCCGGCGGCTTCGACTGCGCTACCGAGGTCGGGGTCGGGGCCGGCGCCGGAGCGTGGGCCGGCGCTGCGGGCTGGGCCGAAGAGGGAGGCGCCGGCGCGGGGCCGTTGCCCGGCCCGCCCGTCGCTGGGTCACGGCTTAGGCCGGGCGCCGTTCCGAAGGGGGCAATGCCGGTAGCGTTCGGACGCGTCTCCGGGGCGGCGGCCGGGGCGGGGGACGCCGCCCGAGCGTCGGTTGCGCTGGGCGAGCTGAACTCCTCCGGGCGAAGCTTGAGCATCCCTACCGGCTTCTTGTCGAACAGCCCCATCTGCACCTGGAGGCCGATGACGCCGGCGCCCACCACCACCAGAAATCCGGCCGCCCACCCCATGACCCGCAGCCGGCCCCGACGCACCTCGGTGACCGTGGGATTGTTCGGAATCAGGACGTGGCTTTCCATCCCGAAAGCCGGGCGCGGCGGCGCGGATGGTCGGGGAGCGGTCGGTGGGGGCGACGGCGGCTCGGCGGCCGGGCGGCCCATGCGCGGGGCGAACTGCGCCCGGAGCGGCGCGGCCGGCTCCAGCGCGCTCACCAGTCGCTCGGTTTCGGCGAGCAGCTTCCGTGCTTCGGTCAGCCGGGACGAACAGGCCGGGCAGGTGGCGAAGTGCGTTTGCACCTCGAGCACCTCGGCCGGGGCGAGCTCGCCATCGAGCAGCGCGTGGAGCGTTCCTTCGTCAACGTGCGACATGCCTGTCGGTGCCTTCCATATCCCGATACGCTTCGACCAGACGGCGTCGCGCGCGGGAGAGCGTGGTGCCGATTGCCCCCTTCGCGAGCCCTAAGGTCTCGGCGATCTCATCGTAGTTGAAGCCCTCCGCCTTGAGCAGCAAGGCTTCCCGGTCTCGCTCGTTCAGCTGCGCGAGCGCCGCCTGGACTCGGGCTACCGCCTCGTTCCGCTCCAGCACCGCGTCGGGCGCCGGCGCGGGCTCCTGCTCGTTTTTGAGCAGCTGGAGCCGCCGACCCTGCCGCAGTCCCTTCCGCGCGTCCTCCCGGACCAGGTTGAGGGCCACCGCGAACAGCCACGGTCGCGGGTTGCGGGGGGGCGCCACCACCGCCCGCGCAAAGGTCTCCTGGGCAATGTCCTCGGCCCGGTCGCGATCGCCCGTCCGGCGCCAGAGCATCCGGACCAGCGATTCGTGGTACGTCTCGAACAGCTGCCCGACGTCGCCGGTCATGCCGTGGCCGTGCTCACATTAGAGACCCTTCGAAGTTGCGACGAGCCACCGAAAGGGCACCACGACCGTCACTTGGAGGCTACCGTGGCGACCCCGATCCGTCCACTGGGCTACCGGCGAGCGGGGTAGTGTCGGCGAGTGCCCTCCCTGTGCAGAAGATGGGCCAGCCTGGGCTGTGTCGTTGTGGCGGGAGGGGATGCCGGAGGCGCCGCGACTTGCACGGCCCGGCTCCCGCCCCCCCGGGTCCGGGGCTAGCTTTGAGTCAGAACCTCACGAGGCGAGGACCGATGCAAACCGAAGCCGTTACGGCCCAGCCCGCGGTCGCCGACACCTTCCCGATCAACGGAACCGACTACCTGGAGTTCTACGTCGGCAACGCGAAGCAGGCGTCGGTCTACTACCGCGCTGCCTTCGGGTACCGCCTGACCGCGTATCGCGGACCCGAGACCGGCGTCCGTGACCGCGCAAGCTACGTCCTGGAGCAGGACAAGGTCCGGCTCGTCCTGACCACCGCGCTCCGGCCCGACCACCCGATCGCGGAGCACGTCCAGCAGCACGGCGACGGGGTGAGGGACATCGCGCTCTGGGTGGACGACGCCCGCCTGGCGTACCGGAAAGCGGTCGAGCGGGGTGCGCAGTCGGCCTACGAGCCGACGGTCCTGCGCGACGCCGACGGCGAGATCGTGACCGCCGGCATCCGCACCTACGGCGACACGATCCACTCGCTGGTGGAGCGCCGCAACTACCGCGGCGTGTTCATGCCGGGGTTCGTGCGGGTGGAATCCCGCTCCAACCCCGAGCCCGTGGGGCTCCGTTACGTGGACCACTGCGTGGGCAACGTCGAGCTGGGCGCGATGAACCGCTGGGTCCAGTATTACGAGCGCGTGCTCGGGTTCTACAATCTGATCTCGTTCGACGACAAGACCATCTCGACCGAATACTCGGCCCTGATGTCGAAGGTCGTCTCCAACGGCAACGGCCGGATCAAGTTCCCGCTGAACGAGCCGGCCGAGGGCCGGAAGAAGTCACAGATCGACGAGTACCTCGAGTTCTACCGCGGGCCCGGCGTCCAGCACATCGCCGTCACCACGGACGACATCGTCAGCACCGTCGCCTCCCTCCGCGATCGGGGCGTCGAGTTTCTCCGCGTGCCGACCACGTACTACGACACGGTGCTCGATCGCGTCGGGCGCATCGACGAGGACCTCGCCCCGCTCCGGGACCTCGGTATCCTGGTCGATCGCGACGACGAGGGGTACCTGCTCCAGATCTTCACCAAGCCGGTGGAAGACCGCCCGACGCTCTTCTACGAGATCATCCAGCGGAAGGGGGCGAAGAGTTTCGGGGCGGGAAACTTCAAGGCGCTGTTCGAGGCCATCGAGCGGGAGCAGGCGCTGCGGGGGAATCTGTGAGGAACGAGGCTGTTGGAGGCTGAGATGCCGATATATCACACGCTTGGCCAGGTCCCCAAGAAGCGCCACACCGTCTTCCGCAAACCCGATGGGGGGATTCACGCCGAGGAGCTGATGGGGCACGAGGGGTTTGTCGGGACCTCGTCGCTCCTGTATCACCTCCATCCACCGACCACGGTCAAGGCTGCCCGCCGGGTCAAAGAGATCGTCTGGGAGGCCGACGACGACACCTCGCTCCGCCACCGGCACTTCCTCACCGCCAAGGCCAAGAAGGGCGGGAGCCCGACGCTCGACCGGATCCCGATCCTGTTCAATCAGGATATCGGGATGCTGTATGTGGAGCCGGACGAGCAGGATGCGCACTTCTATCGCAACTCGATGGCCGACGAGGTCGCCTACGTGGTGGAAGGAAAAGGCGTGCTCGAGTCGGTCTTCGGGGACCTGCCCTACCAGAGCGGCGACTACATCGTCATCCACCGCAACATCACCCACCGCTGGCGGCTGGATCTCGGGGCCGGGCCGACGAAGCTGGTC
This sequence comes from Gemmatimonadota bacterium, assembly GCA_041498715.1. Taxonomy (GTDB): domain Bacteria; phylum Gemmatimonadota; class Gemmatimonadetes; order Gemmatimonadales; family GWC2-71-9; genus DASQPE01. The sequence continues at coordinate 5,123 of JBGQIW010000125.1, forward strand.
GTGTTCGAGAGCCGGGGGCACGTGCGCTGGCCCAAGCGCTACCGCAACGAGTTCGGCCAGCTGCTCGAGGGCGCCCCCTACTCCGAGCGCGACATCCACCGCCCGGTCGAGCTGCGCACCCACGACGAGCGCGGCGACTTCCCCATCCTCGTCAAGCAGTACTCTGCATTCAATGAGCTGATGCTCGACCACCATCCCTTCGACGTCGTCGGGTGGGACGGGTACTTCTATCCCTGGATCTTCAGCATCCACGACTTCGAGCCAATCGTCGGCCGGATCCATCAGCCGCCGCCGGTCCATCAGACGTTCCAGGGAGACGGGTTCGTCATCTGCAGCTTCTGCCCGCGGCCCTACGACTTCGATCCCAACGCGGTCCCGGCGCCGTACAACCACAGCAATGTGGACTCGGATGAGGTGCTGTTCTACGCGTCGAGCGAGTTCATGAGCCGGAAGGGGATCGAATACGGCAGCATCACCCATCACCCCGACGGGCTACCCCACGGGCCGCACCCGGGCCGGGCGGAGGCCAGCATCGGACAGACGTTCACGAACGAGCTGGCGGTGATGATGGACAGCTTCCGGCCGCTCCACGTGGCCAAGCCGGCGGTGGCCTTCGAGGACCCGAACTATCACCGCTCCTGGGTGGAGCAGCAGCACGCGGCGTTCAACCCGCCGACGAGCTGACCCTGGTCCGGACGTAGCGCGACCCTCCGGCCCGGACCCGCGACGCCCCGGACCGCTGAGGAACCGGTCGAAGCGTCGGTGGGGCCCGGCGAAGGGTCGCACGCGGGGGTCACGCACTCCATGTGCCACCGAGGCGGCGCGCGGTAAGCCGGTATCTGGCACTCACATCAGAAAAATGTCGGGCTGCGCCCCGTCGCGTGGACACCGCATTTTGCCACCGCGCCGTCGCGGTTGACCCTCGCCTATCGCACGCTTGATTTCTCGCCGCATGGATGAGCCTCTCTGGACCCCGACTCCGGAGCGGGTCGCCCGAGCCAACCTGACCCGCTTCATGAAGGAGTGCGCGCCCGGCGTCGCTGATTTCCAGGCGCTTTACGCCTGGTCGGTCTCGCGTCCCGACGAGTTCTGGCCCGCCGTGTGGCGGTTCACCGGCGTGGTTGCCGACCAGCGTCCGGGGCGGGAGCCGTGGGACCGCGTCCTCCTGGGCGGCGACCGCATGGCGCCCCCCGACCCCGAGCTCGGCCCCCGCTGGTTCGCCGGGGCCCGACTGAACTTCGCCGAGAATCTGCTGCGCCGGCGCGACAACCAGCCGGCGCTGGTCTTCTGGAACGAGCTCGGCCGCCGGCGAACCCTCACGTTCGCGGAGCTCGCGGCCCAGGTGGCAGCCGTGGCCGCGGCGCTGGCGAACGTCGGGGTCGGCCCCGGCGATCGAGTCGCCGGATACCTTCCGAACCTCCCCGAGGCCGTCATCGCCATGCTCGCGGCCGCGAGCCTGGGCGCGATCTGGTCGTCCTGCTCCCCTGACTTCGGGGTCAACGGAGTGCTGGACCGC
>JBGQIW010000126.1:0-6532 GCA_041498715.1 Gemmatimonadota bacterium
CTTGCCCTCTCGAACTCGGCCTCCAGCCTCGCCACCGCCGCCTCCATCCTCGCTACGATCGCTCCCGGCGCGGGCCCACCTCCGAGCCACAGCTCCGCTTCCCGAGCGATGGCGCTCACCTCGGGGAAGCCGTACGATCCGCCCGACCCTGCCAGGCGGTGCAGGCGCCCCTTGAGCGCCGCCGCCGCATCGGCCGCGCCGTCCCGAAGCCGGGCGAGGTCGCCCTGGAGCTCCGCCATGCGCTCTGCGCTCTCCGCCAGGTAATCGCGGCGAAGCTCCCGCAGCAGCTCGGCTTCGCCGGTGTCCCCCGTCATCCAGCGCGATATCCGGCGAGCGCCAAACGGGCCGCCGCCACGAGGGCCGGCGCGGTGCTCCAGTGGCCGTGGACCTCGCTGCCCTGGCGGTAGGCGACGACTGTGGTCCGCTCGTCCACCACGCAGATGAGCGGCGTGCCGGGCCACGCGTCATCTGTCGCGACCGGTCCGACGGCGGTGAAATCGAGCTCGACCGGGGCGGTGGAGAGCAGGTTGAGCGCGACGCCGGCCGCCGCGGTCCGCCGCAGCGCCGGCGCCAGCAGCGGATAGGCCTCCGGCGGCGCGAGCAGCGAGACGGACGCGGTCGCCCGGGCGACGTCGTGCGAGATCAGCTGCAACGCGGCGCGGGGGGAGTCGATCTCCACCACCGTCGGGGCGCTGGGCGCGGCAAGCCCCTCGAGATCCGCACTCAGCTTGTCGAGCGCCTGCCCATGCTGATTCGCGATCCTGGCGATGAGCGCGGTCGTGTCCTCCGGGCGGTACCGCCGGGGGCGGCCGCCGTCGGAGCGGGCCGCACCCTTGGCAACCAGCCCCTCCAGCGCACTATAGGCGTTCGCCCGGGCCAGTCCCGCCGTCCGCGCAATCGCGTAGCCGGTGCCCGGGCCCCCGGTCAGGAGCACCTCGTACACTAGGCTTTCGGTGGGGGTAAATCCGAACGGGGTGAGATCCAGGCGGGCCATGGAGAGTAGTCTGTGGGACTACCCCGCTGAAGGCAAGCCGCCCTAGACGAAGTCCAGCGCCCAGCCCAGCAGCTTGGCGATCAGCGCGAGACGGAACGTCACGTCTACCTCGCGGTCTTCGGTCGTCGCGTTCTCGAGATGGAGCGGATAGGTGTGGTAGGTGAGCTTGTTAAGGGGCTTGGGCGCGGCGCGGAGGCCCTTCGGAGCCCACACCCCGCGGTCGTCGCAATCCTTGAGCAGCCGGGCAAGGACCTTGGTCGCGACCGGTGCGGTATGGAGCGCGCCGATGCGCGCGAGCATCTCGATATAGTGCAGGGCGAGCGGCAGGTCCTTCGGCGTGCCCTTCGCATCGGCCTCGATCGGGTCGCCCAACAGGAGATGGATCGGTCGGACCACCTTCTTCCCCAGCTGCACACCGAACGCCTTCTTCGGCGCCGGCTGCGCGAGGTAGTGGCCCAGCCGCTCGGTGAAGCCGGCGCGCTCGCGCTGGAGGTTGGGCATGGAGCCAAGCATCGCGACCGAGTACCAGCTGGGTGGGTGCGCCTCGGGGTGCAGCACGAGGTTCTTGCTCGACTTGATGAACGGCTTTTCCGCCAGCGGGCTTCGCAGGAACTGGGAGACGGCGCTGGCGATCCGGTGGCCCGAGCCGCGGAGCCGGGGGTCCTCGACGTGGCCCGCCTCCGCGAGCGCGCAGGAGGCCGCCTCACGGATCAGGTCGCGAACCCACGGCTCCGCGGCTGGCTCCGCCGCGACGAGCTTCTGGTATTCGAAGAGAAGTGCCGGGTTCTCGTCCCGGGTAAGCAGCCGGAACAGGACCCGGTCGGCGAGCTTGAACGGGCGCCCGTCCCTGGGCCAGGCGAGCTGGAGCAGCCGGCGGTACTGGGGAATCGTCCCGACGTCCTTGATACCCTGTGCGGCGGCCGGGGCCAAGGCCAGCAGGTTCCCGCCCCAGACCCCCGTGTCCTTTTGCTTCTTGACCACGGCCTGCGCGGCCTTGGACTCGGGGACCGCTACCTGGGCGGCCCCCACGACTTCCGGGGCGGCGTACCCCTCCGGCGCCAGGTCCCGGTAGGTACGGTAGCGGATGGACTCGCTGCCGTACTGGAGCAGCCAGGAAAGTGGAACACGATGTAGCGACGGCAGTTCCAGAGGAGCTCCGGGGGGCGCGTGAGGTGACCGGGGATTAAACGGCCGCAAAGATACTAGGGCCGATGACGATGCGCCATCGGCCCCTGATGCCGGAAACCGGGTGCGGGCAGCTACTTCAGCCGGTCCCGGCCGGCGGCCTCGAACTCCGACCCCTTCGTCCAGGTCGGCTGCGCCGGGCTTTCGGCCACGGCCATGGCCGTCCGGACGATCACCCGGTCCTGCTGCACGGCACCGTCATAGGTGTACCAGGGGAGCAGCTCGTCGCTGGGCTGGTGGTAGCGGTTGGCGGTGTAGTCGTCCTCCTGCTGCTGCCCCCAGCCGGCCGGCCGGCCGACAAAATCCAGGCCCTTCTCGAGTGAGAGGGCGGGGACGCCCGCTCGGGCGAAGGGAAAGTGGTCCGACCGGAAGAAGGCCCCCTTGATCAGGGCGTCCTGGTTGATGGTGACCCGAAGTCCCTCTTGTTTCGCGGCTGCGGTGAAGAGCTTGCCCAGGGAGGATTGCTCCATTCCGACCGCCGCGATGTCCCGGGTTTTCCCCCACAGGTTCATCACGTCCATGTTCAGCACGGCGGCGATGTCCTTGAGCGGGACAGTCGGCGGCCGGGCGGCGTACGCGGTCGAGCCGAGCAGACCCGACTCCTCGGCGGCGAAGGCCATGAAGATGATCGAGCGGGGCGGGTGAACGCCGCTCCGCACGAACGCCTCGGCGGCCGTGAGCATCGCGGCGGTGCCGGAGGCGTTGTCGAGCGCCCCGTTGTAGATGGAATCACCCTTCACCGGGAGGCTGATGCCCAGGTGATCGTAGTGCCCGCCGATGATCACCGCCTCCCCGGCCTTGGGGCCCCGTCCCGGCAGCCGCGCGACCACGTTGTAGGTCTCGGAGCGCTGCACCGCGCTCCGCACGGTGGCGCCCAGGCGCGCCTTGAGCGGAGCGCCCTTGAAGCCGGGGTGGCCGGCCGCGTCGGTGAGACTCGCCAGACCCCCGGCCGGCTGGAGCAGCCGCTCGGAGGCCTCCTGGCTCAGCCACCCGGCCACGATCAGCGGCCCGGGCTTCCGGAGCACGCGGGTCTGCCGCCCCGTCCAAGAGCCGGTGACGGTGGCCCAGCCGTAGGTCGCGCTCTCGGGGGTGTGCACCATGAGGATGCCGGCGGCGCCCCGCCGCTCGGCTTCTTCGATCTTATAGGTCCACCGGCCGTAATAGGTGAGGACCCTGCCCTTGAAGAGCGTCGAGTCGTGGAGGCCCGGTGTGTTGACCAGGACCACGACCACCTTCCCCTTCACGTCGAGCCCGGCGTAGTCGTTCCAGTTGTACTCCGGCGCCACGATGCCGTACCCGGCGAAGACCAGATCTCCCGCCACGCTGACCAGTGAGTCGTCATGCATGGACCACAGCACGTAGTCGCGCTTGAACTCGAGCGGCGTCTCCGTCTCCCCGACGATGCTCGCCTGAGGGCTCGGGGTGAGCGAGATGATCGGCACGTCGTGATAGTAGGTCCCGCTGTCGCCCGCGGGCGTGAGCTCGAGCCGCTCGAACTGCGCCGCGACGTACCTGGCGGCGACGAGGCCCCCCCGGGTGCCGGGTGCCCGGCCTTCGAGCGCGTCATCGGACAGGAATTCTTCGTGGGCGCGCATCACGTCGGCGGACACGGCGTTCGCGACGCGGGTGGCGGCGGCCTGCTGGCCGGCGGCGGGCGGGACGTAGGAGCTGAGCGAAACGACGATGGCGACGACCAACGCGGCGATACGCAAGAATCCCTCCGATTGAAGCCCGGTCCAACGTGAACGATCTAATTCGGTCTCTGGTACGGCGAGTCCTTTTTCCACTGCGCCCGTGCGGGCGCGTCCGCGGCCGCGAGCAGCATCCGGGCGAAGACCCGCACGGAATGCGTGCCGGCCTCGAAATCGAGCGGCTGGTGGAGGTCGTCGCTCGGCTGGTGATACCGGTGTGCCATGTAGTCGTCCAGCGCAGCCTTGCCCGAGCCCGCCGGCGCGGCGCCGATTCGGTCCCCGAAGGACAGGTAGGCGACCGGCACGCCCGCGTGTACGAACGACGCCTGGTCGGAGCGGTTGAAGAAGTCCTGTGCCTGGGCCTCCCGCATGATCGGGCTGTCCGGAGGCGTGATGGCGTAGCCCTCCGCTGCCGCCGCGCGCCGGAAGAGGCCGTCGAGCGAGGAGAGATCCGCGCCGAGCGACGCGATGTCGCGGGTGTCCGCCAGCAGGTTCAGCCCGTCCAGGTTGAGCATCGCGGACAGCTGTGCCAGCGGGACCATGGGGCGGGCGATGAAGGCGGCGGAGCCGAGCAGGCCGGCCTCCTCCGCGCCAAACGCCGCGAAGAGGACCGAGCGTCGCGGTCGCACGCCGGAGGTGACGAAAGCCTCGGCGACCGCGAGCATGCCGGCCGTGCCCGAGGCGTTGTCCAGCGCGCCGTTGTAAATCGAGTCGCCGTTCACCGGACGCCCGATGCCAAGATGGTCGTAGTGGGCGCCCAACAGCACGGCCTCGGCCGGCCGCCGGCCGGGGAGCCGAGCCAGCACGTTCACGGTGGGCACGGTCCGGGTGCGTGCCAAGGCGGAGGCCACCAGCCTGAGCTGGAGCGGGACCGCGGCGAACCCGGGCCTCAGGGCTGCGGCGGCCAGCCGGTCCAGACTGTCGCCGGACTGCCGGATGAGCCGTCCGGCCGCGGGCTCGTTGATCCAGCCGGCCACCTGCACGGGCCCGCCCACCGTCCACCCGGACTCGAGGCGGATCTGCTCACCCAGCCAGGCGTCGGCAATCGCCGACCAGGTCGCGAGGTAGGGCGGCCGGTAGATCACGAAGGCCGCTGCGGCCCCGTGTCGCGCGGCCTCGTCCACTTTGTATTGCCGGCCGCCGTAGTCGGTCCGCGCCGGTCGCCGGAAGAAGGAAGAGTCCCGGTCGCCGGGCGTCCCCGCGAGCGCCAGCACGATCTTCCCGCGCACATCGGTGTCGTGGTAGTCATCCCAGCCCGCTTCGGGGGCCATGATGCCGTAGCCCACGAAGACTACGTCACCGGTGACGCTCGCCGAGTCGTCGTGGCCGGGGAGGTACCCGACGAAGTCGGAGCCGGCCTCGAGCGCGGGGCCTCCGACGGCGGCCAGGCTCGACGTGAACCGGCGGCCGCGGAGCGGAATGCGCTGGAACCAGGTGCCGTCATCCCCCGCGGGCTCGAGCCCCAGGCGTGCGAACTGGGCCGCAATGTACTTGGCGGCCAGGTCTCCGCCCCGCGCGCCGGTGCCCCGGCCCTCGAGTGCGTCGGACGCGAGAAACTCCACGTGGGCACGCAGCGCCCCGGCGCGCACCGCGCGGGCGACGGCGTCCTCCGACCGCTGGCTCGCGACCGGTGCCGCACCGCACAGGGCCACACCGAGCCAGAGCAAGGCCGAACGCATCATCGTGCGGCGGGGTCCGGCAGCCGGAAGTCGGAGGTCGCGGCCCACGCCGGCGCGGTCGGCGCCTCCGCGGCCGCGAGCACCGCCCGCGCGAGGACCCGCGCCTGCTGGGTGATGCCGTCCATGTTCATCCATGGCGCGAGCTCGTCGTTGGGGCGGTGATAGCGCTCGTTCCAGTACTTCTCACGCTGCTCCCGCCCCCAGTCGGGCGGGCGACCCACGAAGTCCACGCCGTTCACGATCCGCATGGCCGGAATGTTCTCCCGGGCGAAGGCATAGTTGTCCGAGCGGAAGAAACGCCCGCGACGGAGGTCGTCCGGGTCTTCGTTGATCGTCATCTTCTGGGCGGCGGCGGCTCGGCGGACCAGCTCGCCGAGCGACGACTGCTTGACGCCCACCGTGCCGATGTCGCGGGTCTTTCCGTACAGGTTGAGCACGTCCATCGCGAAGGCGCCCACCAGTCGGAGCCCGGCTGGCGGATGCCGGACCAGCCATTCCGAGCCCTGGAGGCCGAGCTCCTCGGCGGCGAATGCGGCGAAGACGATCGTCCGCGCTGGCCGGACGCCGCTTCCGGCGACGGCGTCCGCCCCTGCGAGCATGCAAGCGACGCCCGACGCGTTGTCCTCGGCACCGTTGTAGATCGAGTCCCCGTTGACTGGCGGTCCGATGCCCAGGTGATCGTAGTGCGCGCCCACGGCGATGGCCTCGCCGGCCCGCGGTCCGCGGCCGGGCAGCTTGGCGACGACGTTGGCGGTCGGAATGCGCCGGACCGCGGTGCGGACTTCGGCCTCGAGCCGGAGATCGAGCGGCACGGGCCGGAAGTCGCGCCGCGCGGCCGCGTCCCGAAGCCGCGCGAGGTCCTGGCCGGCCTGCGTCGCGAGTGCGCCGGCCGCGCTGTCGGAGAGCCAGCCCCAGAAGGCCACGGCGCTCGCAGGCGCAGCGAGCGAGATCCGCTCGCGGGTGAATGCCTGAACCGCGGGCCA
>JBGQIW010000127.1:0-6492 GCA_041498715.1 Gemmatimonadota bacterium
GCTGCCCGGTCGGGTGCGCGCGGCGTAGCCGTAACAGCGCGTCACCGCGTTGGCGCCGGGGCCGGCGAGCAAGAGGTCGTTCCGGCCGGCGAAGGCGACGATCGCCGTGGCGTCGAGCAGATCCGGGCGGTCCGCCGGACCGAGGAGCGCCAGCACGGTGGGGTCGTCGCCCGTGTCCGCAGTGACCAGTTGTGCGGGGCGGCGGCGGAAGCGTTCGACTCGCACGCCGAGGCGCTCGAGCGCGTCCGCGAAACCCTTGGCGCCATCGGGCCCGGTGAGCAGCGTGGAACGGCGCGGGTCGAGGTCCGGCTCCTGACGGCCGCGGGTCCCGAGAGCGGCGACGCCGAGAGACAGCACCGTGAGAACGGTGACGCCGATGGCGAGCTCAGCCCGGGGCTGCATCCCAGTCGCCCGCCGCGAGTCCTCGAAGCGCGCGGTATTCCTCGGGTCCGCACGGCGTCCCGCCGTACACGTAGCGGTACAGCGTTCCGACCAGCCCGCCGAGCCGCTCGCGGTCAGCCGGCACGAGCCGCGCCTCACGCACGTAGTCGCGCGCGGTCTTGCCCGGGCCCCAGCGCACCGAGCCCAGCGCGTCGAGCCGCAGAATCAGCGCCTCGAACGCCAGGCTCAGCGCCTCCCGGTAGCGGCCCGCAGCCGCCGCCTCGTCCGCCGCCCGGAGATACCAAGCCGCGTCGCGCCGCAGCGCTACGGGGGCGCCGACGGCCTCCGCTCCTTCCCGCCGGGCGGCCGCCCGGAGGGTCTGCTGGAAGACGTATCCGGCGTGCACCAGGATGACGACCAGCACGGCGATGAGTGCGAAGATGAGTCCCTGGAAGAGCGCCGGATGATCGACCCGGGTCGTGGCGAGCCAGTCGCCGAGGCGCTCCCACCAGCCCCGCATGGCCACGAACGGGTGGGTCTCCTCCGGCCACGCGTAGCCGGGCGCGGCGAAGACCGTGTCCAGCACGGCCTTGAGCGAGTCGTCCGGCAGCTGCGGCGGGAGAGCGGTCAGGCGGTACCCTCGGCGCGGTCAGGCCGCCTGGAGCGACGACGCGAGCACTTCGAGATCGAAGCCCTCCTTGCGCACCCGGAGGTCGTAGTAGGCAATGACGAGCGCCGCCTGATACAGCGGGGACAGCAGCAGCTGAAGGATCGCCGCGATGACGACGCCGACCAGCAGAATCGTCGCGCTGCCGCCGCCCACGGTCGCCGCCACCACGCCGAAGACACCCATCACCGCCAGGTAGGGGACCACGAGCAGAATGAAGATCACCACGAACAGCCCCAGCATGCGGAGCCGATGCCCCTGGGTGAGGGCCCACGAGCGGCCCATTGCCGCCGTCGGCCCCAGCGACTCGACCACGAGCGCGGGAACCGTCACGGCGAGCCCGCAGACGGCGATGAGGCCGGGGACCACGAAGAGCAGCAGGCCGATGAGCACCACGATCCCCATGGCCAGCGAGGCGAGGATCAGCGGCCAGACGAACGGCGTGGCACGGGCGAGCGCATCCCCCGCGGTGATGCCGCGCCCCAGATAGCTCTCCGAGACGACGAACACCGTCGCCCCCGTGGAGATGAGACCGAGCACCAGGGCCAGCACGGCGTACACCAGGCTCAGGCCCAGGTGCGGGCCGCTCGCGGTGCGCATGTAGATCTGGAGGAGCATCGGGAGGCCGCTGCAGAGCAGGACGATGGTGGCGAGCGCGCTGAAATGGCGACGATACACCTGGAAGGACGCGTCGATGATTTCGCCGACGGACAGCGGGCGGAGGGCAACGCCGGTCATGGGTCGCTCCTGCTGGCGGGGGAAGGACGAACGGTTGAACTTACGTCAGCCGTTGACCGTTAGCCATCAGCCGTGACGCCACCAATGACCGCCGCCTCCGACTACCGCCAGCACCTCGAAGTCGAGACTCCCGAGCACGTGATGCTCGATCTCGAAGTCGCGGGCGTGGGCTCCCGACTGCTGGCAGCGGTGCTCGATACGGTGATCCTCACCGGCATCGGAGCGGCCGCGGCGCTCCTGGTCGCGTTTCTCACGAGCTACGGCGTTCTGCCCAGCTCAGGTGCCGGTTTCACCTGGCTCGCGGCGCTGCTCGTCGGCGCGGGGTTCGCGCTCTGGAACGGATACTTCATCCTGTTCGAGGGACTCCGCGCGGGTCAGACGCCGGGGAAACGCTTTGTGGGCATCCGCGTGGTCCAGGACACGGGCCACGCGGTGACCATGGGATCGGCCGTGATCCGGAACCTGCTCCGGATCGCCGACGCGCTCCCGCCGCCGTATCTCCTCGGCCTGGGGCTGATCGCGTTCCATCCGCGGGGAAAGCGCCTCGGCGACCTGGTCGCCGGCACGGTTGTGGTGCGGGACCGGCCGGCCGCCACGATCCCAGGCGTGCGCAAGCCCGACGCCGAGCCCGAGCCCGCCCCCAGCGTCCCGCTCGACGACGAGCGGTTCCGGCTGCTCACCCGGTTCGCCGGTCGCAGCGACTTGCCACCGGAGGCGCGAGACCGCATCGCCGCCTCGCTGGCCGGCCGGTTCGCTGATCGGACCCGTCCCCCGGGCGCGAGCGTCACCGAGTTTCTGCTCGACGTGCACGCACGCGAGCTGGCTCGGCGCCGGGGCCGGCTGGCCGGCCGCGACGGGCTGGGGGAGCGCCTGTCCGCCCGACAGGGCGAGCGATGGGACGCATTCCAGGCGCTCGCCGAGCAGGCCACCTCGGCCGGGCTGGACAGCTTTGCGCCGGAGGAGCTGCCCGGATTCGCGGCCCGCTACCGGGAGATTGCCGCGGACCTCGCACGGGCCCGGACCTACCGCGCCGATCCCGCCACCCTCGCCCGGCTCGAGCGGCTGGTGGCCGCCGGCCACAACGTTCTTTACCGCGACGAGCAACAGACCTGGCGCCGCGTCTGGACCGCAGTGTCCCGGAAATTCCCGGCCGCCGTGGTAGAGGCGCGGTGGCTCGTGCTGCTGGCCTGGGGCGTCTTCACGGTCCCGGCCCTGGGCGGCTACGCGCTGATACGCGAGCGGCCCGCGCTCGCGAGCGAGCTGCTGCCGGAGGTCATGCTTCGCCGGGCCGAGGCGGGACGCGCGCGGACCGCCGAGGGCCGGAAGTACGTCTCGGTGGACTGGAGCGGCCGACCCCTCGCGGCGTCGTTCATCATCACCAACAACATCCGGGTGGCGATCGCCTGCTTCGCGGGTGGCGTCTTCCTCGGCGTCGGCTCGCTGGTGCTGCTGGCCTACAACGGGCTCGCAATGGGCACGTTCGCCGGCCACTTCGCGAACCAGGGGCTGCTCGGCTACCTGCTCGAGTTCATCGTGGGGCACGGGGTGCTGGAGCTGTTCGCGATCTGGGTGGCGGGCGCTGCGGGCTTTCTGCTGGGGAAGTCGATCGTTGCGCCGGGGGACCGCTCCCGCACCGACGCCCTGGTCGTGAGCGGCCGCGTGGCAGTCCGCATGATGGGCGCCGTCGCCGTGCTGCTCGTCATCGCCGGGTCGATCGAGGGGTTCCTCTCCGTGGGAGGCGAAGGGCTCCCGGTCCGGGCCGCGGCCAGCGCGGCCAGCCTCGCGTTCCTCCTCGGCTACCTCGCCCGCGGCGCGCGCTGGCGCCGCGTCTCACCCCTCGCGGAGCAGCGCGCGCATCCGGATCGCCAGCTTCTCGATCTCCCGTAATCCGGTGAGGGTCTCGGCGTCGTACCGCGCCTCGTTGAGCAGCATCAGCTGGATCTCGGCCAGCAGGGCCGAGAGGGGATTGGACACATCGTGGCGAAGCTTGCTGAGCCGTTCCCCGTCAGTCATCGGGGCTCAGTCGAGCGACCGGTAGAGATCGCGAACGTGATGGCCCCGAAGATCCCGCACCGCATCCCACAGATCGCCTTCGGACGCAGCGTAGAAGATCTCGGCCGTCTCCAGCTCCCGGCTCGACTCGGGATCCATGAAACGCAGCCGGCCACGCCAAGCGCCGTCGTCGGTACGGCGGATGATGAGGGAGAGCTGAACCAGTTGGCCGGAGGAGCGGAAAGGATCGAGCTCGTGTTGGACGGGCTCTCTGGGATCCCGCACGGGCGGGAGAACCGTGGTTTGCAAGGCCATCAGGCTATGTCCTGAGGGTTTCGGTAAATATACATGGCTGATGGAGTTAGACAATGGCCATTGGCCGTTAGCTATTAGCCGTTAGCCATTAGCTAACAGCTAATAGCTAATACCTAACGGCTAATGGCTACCCCAAACGGCACCGGCACGAAGGTCACCACGAACACCGCCACCGCGAGCCAGCCCACCCAGCGCCGCCCCGGTGGCACCGACCGCGCCGGCGCCAGCACGGAGGGATGCGCCCAGCCCCCGCCACCGATGAACAGCGCCACGGCCACCCAGACGTACCAGTTCCAGGACAGCTGCGCCAACAGCAGCAAGGCGAGCAGCGTGACGAATCCCACCGCGGCCTGGCGCCGGCCCAGGAGCCCGTAGAGCACGTGACCACCGTCGAGCTGGCTCAACGGCAGCAGGTTGAGGCCGGTGATGAAAGCGCCAACCCAGCCGGCGAACGCGGGAAGGCTCAACTGCACGCTTTGGGCACCGGGCAGGAAGAGCTGGCGGAACGCTGCGACCAGCAGCGAATCCCCCAGTCCGACGCGCTCGCCCGCCAGCATGACGAAGCTCCGTGCGGGGGCCAGGCCCGGCGCGATCGCCTCCGAGGTGGCGAAGCCCCACACGAGCACCACGAGCGTCAGCGCGAAGCCGGCCAGGGGCCCCGCCGCTCCGACATCCAACAGTTGGCGCCGGTCGAGCACCGGGGAGCGCAGCCGGATGTACGCGCCGAGGCTGCCGATGGGTGAGAGGTTCGGGGGAACGGGAAGAAAGTACGGCGGCGAGGCGTCTATGGCGTATCGCCGGGCAGCGAAGTAGTGCCCCAGCTCGTGCACCAGCAGAATGCCGAGCAGAGGCACCGCGAACGGCCAGCCGGCCACGAGGTCGCGCCAACCGCCGCCGCCGAGTTGCTCGAAGAACCGCACCCCGCCGACCACGACTCCGGTGAGCCCGGGCGGTTCGGCCGGCGTCCATCCACCGGCCAGCACCGCGCCGGCGCCGAGGGCGCAGATGACCGTCAGGCCGAAGAGGATACCGTGGATCAGCCAACGCTCCCGCCGCGCGGGCCCGAGGGAACGGATCAGGACGAGGTGGGTACGCTCTTGGTCGGCCCAGTAGTGCCGGCCGGGCCAGGCGGCCAGCGCCTCGGCCAACGCCGGCGAGGGTCCGCGGTGCTCCGGGCGCACGAGGGCCTCGGTGTACTCCCGGCCGCCCAGCGCGTGGGTGCGCCAAGCGTCGAAGGTCGCAGTCAGGTCGTCCAATCAGGCCTCTTGACGCCCCTTCCCTCGCGGTCTAACTTGAAGTGCTTCTGCGATTCAAGTCTTCTCCCCAGACCATCTCGATGCATCCGCTCCGCAGCCGCGGGGCTCGCCACCATACACCAACACCGCCCCTTGCCCCGTCCCAACCCGTCGCGCCCGCCGGTCCCTCGTCGGGGCGTCCCTGTGTGGAGTTCCGCCTGTGGATATCGCTGAGCTAAAGCAGAAGTCGATCGCGGAGTTGCATCAGCTGGCCGAGCAACTGAACATCACGAACTACTCCGGCCTCCGCAAGCAGGACCTGATCTTCCGAATCGAGCAGTCGCTGCTCGACCAGGACACGGTGATCCGGGGCGAGGGCGTCCTCGAGATCCTCCCCGAGGGCTACGGCTTCCTGCGCAGCCAGGACTGGAACTACCTCTACGGCCCGGACGACATCTACGTCTCCCCCAGCCAGATCAAGCGATTCGACCTCCGCACCGGCGACACGGTCATGGGCCAGGTGCGGCCGCCCAAGGAGGGAGAGCGGTACCTCGCGCTCCTCAAAGTCGAGAGTGTCAACTTCGAGGAGCCGGAGAAGACCAAGCATCGGATCGCGTTCGACAACCTGAAGCCGCGCTACCCCGACCGGCGCATCCGGCTGGAGCGGACGAACGGCGACCTCTCCATGCGGGTGGTGGACTTGCTCTCCCCGCTCGGCATGGGACAGCGCGCCCTGATCGTCGCCCCGCCCAAGGCGGGCAAGACGATCCTGATGCAGAAGCTCGCCAACGCGATCACCGAGAATCATCCCGAGATCGTGCTGATCGTGCTCCTGATCGACGAGCGGCCCGAGGAAGTGACCGACATGGAGGAGAACGTCAAGGCGGAGGTGATCTCCTCCACCTTCGACGAGCCGGCCGACCGCCACGTGCAGGTGGCCGACATGGTGATCGAGAAGGCCAAGCGGCTGGTCGAACACGGCCGCGACGTCGTGATCCTGCTGGATTCGATCACCCGTCTGGCCCGGGCCCACAACGTGGTCGTGCCCCACTCGGGCAAGATCCTCTCGGGCGGCGTCGACGCGAACGCCCTGCAGAAGCCGAAGCGGTTCTTCGGCGCGGCGCGCAACATCGACAAGGGCGGGAGCCTCAGCATCATCGCCAC
>JBGQIW010000128.1:0-6168 GCA_041498715.1 Gemmatimonadota bacterium
CACGGAGGAGGACGAGTTCTTCTACGTCGTCGAGGGGCGTTTCCTCATCGACCTCGAAGACCGCACGATCGAGCTGCTCCCCCGGCAGGGCTTTGTCGTCCCCCGGGGCGTCCGCCACCGGCCCAGGGCGCCCGAGCGCACGGTCATTCTGATGGTCGAAGATGCGGGGATCGTCCCCACGGGGAGCTGAGCCGGGAGGTTCGTTCGCGTGAGCGGCTCCCGGATCCACTCCCGGCGCTTCGCGGTCCCCGCTGACGCCATCGACGTCAATGGGCATGTGAGCAACCTGGCCTATGTCGCCTGGATGCAGGAGATCGCGATCGAGCACTCGACGGTGGCCGGATGGCCGGTCGAGCGGTACCGCGCCATTGGCGCCGCCTGGGTCGTCCGGTCCCATTTCGTCGAGTACCTCCGGCCGGCGTTCGCCGGGGACCTGGTGAGTGCGCACACGTGGGTGCCGCGGTTCGATCACCGGGCGGCACCCAGGCGGTATCTCTTTGTCCGGGACGACGGGCGCCAGGTGCTGGCGCAGGCGGAGACGCGCTGGGTCTTCATCGACCTCGCGACGGGCCGGCGGCGGCCCCTGCCCGAAGACCTCGTGAGTGCGTTCGAGGTCGTGCCGGAGGAGGCGGAAGTGCGCCGGACCCTGGGGCTCTCGACATGAGGGCGGGGACGATTGCGCGCGCGCTCCTCTGGCTGGTGCCGGGGGTGGCGGCGTGCGCTACGATCACCCGTCCAGCGCTGCCGTCACCCATCCCGACGGACGCGCGGGTGCGGGTGATCGCCAACGAGCTGCCGCCGGGGTGGCACCCCGGGCATCTGGTCCAGTCGTCCGAGGGCTGCCGGGTGGTCACGGTCGCGACGACGCCCGAGTCGCACCCCGTGGTCGTCCTCAACATGGGACAGATCCGCCAACTGCAACTGAGCCAGGCGCTGCCTCCGCCCGACTGGTGGGCCGAGCCGACCGAGGCGGAGGGATGGACTGAGCTGGACATGGTGACCCTGCGGGAGGAGAGCGCCCGTTGTCGGAGCCATTATCCCTAGCCGGGCCGAGCACCGTTGGCCGAGAGGATCCCGATGGCAGCAGCTCCACCGAGCGCGGGCGGCAAGGATCGGCTCCTTCGGCTCATCGCGCTCTTCAAGTTCCTCAAGGCGACGCTGCTGATCGTCGTCGGGCTGGGCGCCCTCAAGTTGCTCGACCCGGAGGTCGGGTACCGGGCGCGCCATTGGGTTGCGGCGCTGGCCACGAGCTACGATCGGCCCGTGACACGGCGCCTGTTCACGGTTGTGACCCGCCTGAGCCCCGAGCACCTGGAAGCCTTCGGGATCGGTGCGTTCCTTTACGCCGCCGTCTTCACGACCGAAGGCGTGGGACTGTGGCTGGGCCGGCGCTGGGCTGAGTACCTCACCATCATCGCCACTGGCTCGTTCGTGCCGTTCGAGATCCTCGAGGTTCTGCGCCGGCCGACCCCACCCCGACTAGCGGCGCTGGTCCTGAACCTGCTCGTGGTCGGGTACCTGATTTACCATGTACGGAAACGGCGCTCCTGACCGTCTCCCGCTCCGGTTTCCCCCCGCGGAGCTCCTCATGCATTTCCGCCCTCGCCTTCTTCTGATGTCGTACCTGATCTACGCCGCCGCCCATGCCTCGGCGGCCGTCGCGCAGCGCAACTCGTCCCAGACGCTCGGCTTGACGCTGGCGCCGGAGGCTGTCTGGTTTGTAGAGCGGCCGGCCGGCGTGACGGCGGCCTTGCCGCACCAGGGGGGCCAGGCGAGGGCGCCGGTAAGCGCGAAAGGAACCGATGCGATGACCTCTCCGATTGCCGCGTCACTAGCTCCCGCGGGCATGACACTCTTGCCGGTCCACGACTCGGTGGACGCCGCCTGGGCTCGGCTCGAGGCGGCGGTGGCAGCCCGGCAGCTGCGCGTGTTCGCGCGGATCGATTTTGCCGCCGACGCTGCGGCCGCCGGTCTCGCGATGCCTCCGGCCCGGCTGCTGCTCTTTGGCCAGCCGCGGGCCGGGACTCCGCTCCTCGTGGCCGCGCCCAGCGTGGCGCTCGACCTTCCGCTCAAGATTGCGATCTACGAGGACAGCGGCGGGCGCGCGTGGGTCGGGTTCAACACGCCGGAGTATCTGGCTCAGCGTCACGGTCTGCCGCCGGATCTCCTCCCCAACATCGCCGGCGTGCGGGCGATAGCGGCGGCCGCGGCGGGGCCGTAGGCCGGGCCGCGCCCGCGCGGCCGAAGCGCGGCCGCGTATTCTGGGTGCACGCGTATTCTGGGTGCAAAGGAAAGACGGACCACATGCCGGCTGCACAAAACTGGCTCGCGTGGGCGCTCCTGTCTGCGATGTTCGCGGCGCTCACGGCGATCTTCGCGAAGGTCGGGCTCGAGGGCGTCGACTCCGACTACGCCACACTCCTCCGCACCGCCGTGATTCTCCTCACCCTGGGCGTGCTGGTCGCCGCGGCCGGCAAGTGGCGGGACCCGACGCAGCTGCCCGGCCGGTCGGCGACCTTCCTGGTGCTGTCGGGGCTCGCGACCGGCGCCTCCTGGCTCTGCTACTTCCGCGCGCTCAAGGTGGGAGATGCCTCGCGGGTCGCGCCGATCGACAAGTTGAGCGTGGTGCTGGTGGCGCTCTTCGCCACCGCGTTCCTGGGCGAGCGGCCCTCACCGCGGGATTGGTTCGGGATCGGACTGGTAGGTGCGGGCGCGCTGCTGTTGAGCCTCAAGCGCTAGCCCGGCTCGGGGCCGCTCTCCCTGCGGCGGCGGAAGCGACTCCGCGCACATCGAGATTCCCCCGTTTGACCGGAGCGGCCCGGAGGCTCACCTTCCCCCCCGTACTCCGATTCGCACCCCACGACCAGCACCCGAGAGGAGAACCCATATGCCCACCGCTACCAAAGCCCCCACTGTTCGCGCCGCCCTGCTGGTTCGGCTCGAGGCGAAGCCCGGCAAGGAAGCCGCGGTCGCCAGCTTCCTTCAGGGAGGCCTCGCGATCGTCGAGCGGGAGCCCGCCACGATCAGCTGGTACGCCATCAAGCTGGGGCCTTCCAGCTTCGGTATCTTCGACACCTTCCCGGACGACGCGGGCCGGCAGGCGCATCTCGCCGGCCAGGTCGCGGCGGCGCTGATGGCCAAGGCGCCGGAGCTGCTGGCAAGCCCGCCGACGATCGAGAAGGTCGAGATCCTGGCGGCCAAGCTGCCGTGAAGCTGGCCGCATATGCCCTCGCCCTCGTGAGTCTCACGCTCTTCGTGCTCGCGGCGGGCGAGTGGCCTGTGCCGCCGGCGGAGTCGGACTCCGACCATCCGGCGCGCGCCGGATGGCGCGGCGGGGTGATTCTTTTCGCCGTGACGCTCCTCCTCATAGGCACCTTGTGGGCGACGGCGGCCGAGCTGGGCTGGAACCGGGACCGCGTGCTCTGGGTCGGCCTGGGAGCATTCCTGGCCCTCATGACCATCAGCCGGCCCTGGTGGTTCTGGCAGAACTACAAGGCTCGCTGGCTCAGGGACTCGATCGGGAACGGCCCGACGGCGGTCGTCTACCTCGCGTTCTCGGCGGTCCTGGTGCGGGTGGGTCTCTACACCGACTGGACCTTCGGGCGCCGGTGATCTCGAGCAGGATATCGGGCGGCGGGTGACGCGTCCCGCGTGGCACGTGCTGCTCGGCCCGCTGCCGCCGGACGCGGTGCCCCGGCGGCAACCAGTCGGGACGCCGGAGATCCTGGCGACGTCGGCCGGCGCGGCGATCGCGGGCTGGGAGCAGCTGGTGCTCGACCTCTCGGCGGGCGCGGCCGGGTTACGGGTGATTCACGTCCTCGTCGACGGCGAGGGCCGCCTCCTCAGCGCGTCGGACATGGTGCTGTATCGTTCGGCCGACGCCGAGATAAGGCAGGAGAGCGTAGGCGGCCGGTTCGAAGGGGACGGATCCTTCCGCGGCGCGCGCTGGCTCACGGTGGGACCCGAGCCCGAGGGCGACGCGCCCCCGGCGTGGACGTCCACACCCTCGGAGCCGACCGCGACGGACGGGACCGCGCTCGGTGCGCTGGTGGCCGAGATGCTCCGGCGGAGCCGCTAGGGATGATGCCATCACCCAACGAGGCTGGCGACGACCGACCCGCGGCCGCTGAACGACGGCCTGTTCGCCAACCGCAGTTAGCACGATGTGTGGATGGACTTGGCGGACGTCGCGCGGCTGCGCCACAAGGGGATTGAACCATGACGACGACGCTACTCCTGTGGCTCCTGGCCCTGGTGGCGGGGGCGCTCATCCCGGTGCAGGCCGCCGCGAACGCCGCGCTCAGCAAGTCCATCCATGGCAATGTGCCGTTCGCCGCGCTCACGCTCTTCGTCGTGGCGGGTGCGACCACGCTCGCAGCCGTCCTCCTGTCGGGCGGCAGGTTCCCGTCCGTGGAGGAGCTGCGCGCCGCCCCGGCCTGGAGCTACGTCGGCGGGCTGATCGTCGCCACCTACGTGCTCACCATCACGTTTCTCGTCCCGCGACTGGGCGTGGGCGCGGCCATCGCACTCGTCGTCACGGGTCAGATCGCGGCGGCCCTGCTGATCGACCAGTTCGGCCTGTTCCGTGCGCTCACCGTGCCGCTCACGCCGGTTCGCCTCCTCGGCGGCGTGCTGATGGTCACCGGGGTCATTCTCGCGCTGCGGCATTAGCCGAGGCACAAGGAGCCTTCGCCATGGATCCGCCGCCGCTCAGCTCACGCTCGATCGTTATCGCCGGCCTCGTCTGGCTCATCGTCGCTCTGGCGGCGGGCGCCTCGGGAGCGCTCCGGAGTCTCCGGCCCCCGGCGCCCCAGCTCCTCGTCGTCGGGCTCACCGTTGCCCTGGTGATCGGCGGCATCCGGAGCCCGCGGCTCCGGGCCTGGGGCCTGCGCGTGGACCTGCGCTGGCTCGTCGCCCTCCACGTGACCCGCTTCGTGGGTGCCGAGTTTCTCGTGTTCTACCGGCGGGGTGAGCTGCCCTTTGCCTTTGCGGTGCCCGGAGCGTGGGGCGACATGGCGGTCGCGGCTGCTGCGATCCTCGTCCTCGCCAGCGGTCCGCCGCGGACCCGGGCCCGACGATTCATTTACGGAGCGTGGAACGCGCTCGGCCTGGCCGATCTGCTCTTCGTGGTGACCACGGCGACCCGGCTGGCGCTGGCCAACCCCGACTCGATGCGGGCGCTGGTGCGGTTGCCCCTGAGCCTGCTGCCGACGTTTCTCGTGCCCGTGCTGCTCGCAAGTCATGGGCTCATCGCCGTGCGCCTCGCGGGGAGGCCGAGCGCCGCGGTTGACACGCCGCAGGCCGCACCATAAGGTGTGGCGCCCGAGGTTCTCTTCTCCGCACACCTGGATCAACACCGGCGCCGGTCGGCGCGTGACGGTTTGGGTTTGGTTGGGTTGGATCGGCAGCACCTCACTCCATCCGACAGGAGAGGCCCTATGCGACTCAGCACGCTTCTAGCGGCCGCCGGTTGTCTCGGCATCGGCTTCGGACTCGCCTTCCTCCTCGCACCGGGCGCCACCCTCGCACCGTACGGCGTCGGCACCGACCCGGCGGGCCTGCAGATGTCCCGGTTCTTCGGGGCGGCCCTGCTCCAGACGGGCCTGGTGCTGCTGCTGTCCCGCAACGTTACGGAGCCGTCGACGCGGCGCGGCATCGTGCTCGGAGGCTTTCTCGGCTCGATCGCCGGGCTGGCCATCGCGGTTGCCGGCCAGCTCGCGGCCCTGGCCAACGGACTCGGGTGGTCCACCGTAGCCATCTACGGCCTCCTGCTCCTCGGCTACGGTTCGTTCCTCTTCTCGAAGAAGGCGGCTTAGATGCGGGTTTCTCTGGTGCTGGGCGTCCTGCTGATCGTCGGCGGGGCCATCCTGATGGCGCGCGGGTTCGCGTTCACCTCCGAGCGGAGCGTGCTCAAGGTCGGGGACTTCGAGGCGACGCTGGAAGAGAAGCGTCCGGTCTCGCCCTGGTTCGGCGCCGCGGCGATCGCCGCCGGCGTCGTCATCATCCTTGCCGGACAGCGCCGCGGAGGAGTCGGCTGATATGGGAACGGAGATGACCAGCACCACTTTTACCCTCGACGGGTACCAGGTCGTCCACGGGCTTGGCGTCGTCCGGGGCGTCACTGTGCGATCGCGCTCGATCGTCGGGACGCTCGGTGCCAAGCTCCAG
>JBGQIW010000129.1:0-6164 GCA_041498715.1 Gemmatimonadota bacterium
CGGCGTGAAGCCTTCACAAATGCACCCTGAAGCGCTTGACACGTCCTTGACCCCGGCCGCAGATGATTGAGGAGACATCTCTACTCGAGAGGCGCACATGGTGCGGTGGCGGGAGTCCCTGGGGTGGCGCACGCTGACGATCGTCGCGTCTTGTCTCATGGCCAGCGGGTGCTGGCTGGTGCACCGGGTGGTGGTCGAGGAAGTGCGGCGGCCGGCCGACTCGGTGCACGTGGCCACGCCGGTCAAGGCGCACCTGCTGGGCGGACACACGGTGATCTACGCCGCCGGTGTGACGCTGACGCGCGATTCGTTGTTCGGGACGGGCACGCGCTACGGCCTGCGCCTCGACTCCGTGGGGCCGGCCGGCACGCTGCCGCTCGACAGTGTGCTCGGGATGGAGGCGTTTCGGCGCATCATCGATCCGGCACCGACGTTCATCTACAGCACGTTGAGCGTCGTCGGAGCGATCGGCCTGGGCGTCGCGATCGCCTGTGCCGCCGACCCCAAGTGCTTCGGTTCCTGCCCCACATTCTATTCGGACAGTGCCGGCACCGAGGTGCTGCAGGCGGAAGGGTTCAGCTACAGCATCGCTCCGCTGTTCGAAGCGCGAGACGTGGATCGCCTCCGCGCGCAGCCCGATGCCGACGGCGTGCTGCGGCTGGAGGTCCGCAACGAGGCGTATGAGACGCACTATCTGAACCAGCTCGCATTGCTCGAGGCTCGTCACACCGCAGACGAAGTGGTGGTCCCCGATGGTCAGGGCCACCTCCTGGCCGTCCGGGATCTCACGAGCCCGGCTGTGGCGCGTGACCGCCGGCACCGCGACGTTCGCGCCGAGCTGACGGCCGCCGACGGCCGGGTGATGCAAACGGACGACCGCACGCTCGCCGCCGCCCATCCGGGCGATCTCGAAGACACGCTCGAGCTCGAGTTTGCGGCGCCGCGCGAAGGGATGGCCGACAGCGCCGCGTTGGTGTTCCGGATGCGGAACAGCCTCCTCAATACCGTGTTGCTCTACGACGTGATGCTGGGCGACGCCGGCGCCCGTTCGCTCGACTGGCAGGCGAGCGACCTCGAGCGCGTCGGCCCGGCCCTGCAGCTGGGGCAGTGGTATGCGTCGCATCTCGGGATGCGGATCGCCGTCTGGCAGAACGGTGTCTGGCAGGAAGCGGCCCACCTGCGGGACACGGGACCGGTCGCCTGGAAGGACATCGCCGCCGTCGTGCCGGTCCCCCCGGGTGGACCGCTGCGCGTGCGGATCACCTATGTCGTGGACAACTGGCGCATCGATCGGGTGGCGGCGGGGTTCGGCGTGCGCCGGCCGGTCGCTCAGGTTCGGCCGGTGTCCGAGGTCGTGGATGCGGCGGGGGCGACGGACACCGCCGCACTCGCCAGCCTCGTCGCGGCCGATCGGCGCTATCTCGAGACCACGTCGGGCCAGCGCTTCAGCATCGGGTGGCGCATCCCCGCGCAGCCGCGGGATTCGTTGCGCACCTTCTTCCTCGTCTCGCAGGGCTACTACATCGAGTGGATCCGCCGCGGCTGGCTGGCCCAGCCCCGCCGTGGGACGACGTTCACACCGGACGATAGCGCCCTGGCGGAAGCGGTCGCCCGCTACCGGGAGGTGCGTGATACGCTCGAGCGCAGCTTCCGCGCCACCCGCGTCCCGGTGAGGTGATCCGATGCGCCCACTATCCGGAGTTCTGATCCTCGGCGTCGCGCTGGCCTGCAGCGTGGGACCACGGCCGCAGCAGTTCCCACCCGCCCGCGAGCCTGGGGGCGCCACGATTCAGCTGCGCCTGCGCGACAAGCGCGTGGTGACGGGGGAGCTGCTCGCGGTGCAGGACAGCGGTTTCCTGGTCCGCGATTCCACTCGCATCCTCCTCGTGCCGAACCGCGCGGTGCGGTCCGGGAGCCTGGCCACCGGGGGCGGAGCCGCCTTTGCCGGAAAGCCGCTCGGGGGCACACGGGAACACCTGCGCCTGCTGAGCCGCTATCCCTCCGGCGTGTCGAGTGAGCTGCTGGCCGGGCTACTCGCCGCATACGGGCGCGATTCGGTGGAAACGGTTCACTGATGCGCGTGCGCGGTGCGATGGCCGGATTGCTGCTGGGCGCGCTCACCGGCCGCCTCGACGCCCAGGCGGACCTCGTCGCCACGGCCCGCGCCGGGACGGCGCGCTTCCAGGATCGCCGGGTCGCGATCGACGAGGGGTACCGGGCCGTCGGTCCCGACTTCCCCGGGATGGGGGAGCATTACGTGAACATGGGCTTGCTTCTGACGGCCACCATCGATCCCGCCCGCCCCCCGGTGCTCGAATACGCCACCATCGACGGCACGCCGCGGCTCGTCGGTGTGGCGTACGCCGCACTGGTGACCGACTCCGCGCCACAGCCGCGGCTCCCGGTGCCGCCCGGCGCGTGGCACACCCATTCCGGGACCGTGGACGAGGAGAGCTTCGTGTTGAGTCACGCCGGGGTGCACCACACCCATGCCCCCAGCCAGGGCGCGCGTCTCGCCGTGGCGCACGCCTGGATCTGGCTCGACAATCCGGCCGGTCTCTATGAGACCGACAACTGGGCGCTGCCGTGCGCCCGGCTGGGGTTTGCGGCGCCGGGCAGACTGTCCGCCGACGCCGGGCGGTCACTCGCCCTCGCGGCCGGGGCGACCGCCTATTTCACGATGCTGGTGCGCGTGGTCGGGGAACCGGACTCCGCGGAGCAGGGACGGCTGGGCGCCGTGTTGGATCAGGCGGCAGTGGAGATCGCGCGACGGGTGGGACACGGACTCGGGCGCACCCCGCTCCCGACGGAGCTCGTCCCCTGGCTCGAATCCGCCTGGCGTCGCACGTGGGCGGCGCTGCTGGACACGGCGAGCCCGCCTGTCAGAGCGCGGCTCGCGGCACTCTCTACGGCGGGGTGAGCCGGCGCCGGACTACGTGCCGGCGAGCTGGCGCAGCACGAACTCCAGAATCCCGCCGTGGCGGTAGTAGAGCAACTCCTGCGGAGTGTCGATGCGGACCGTGGTGCGAAACTCCATGCGTGATCCGTCGGCTCGGCCGGCGCGGACCGTCAGCTCCTTGCCGCGCGGGAATCCCTCCGCCAGGATTTCGGCCAGTCCCGTGAGCTCGAAGACCTCGTCGCCGCTGAGCCCGAGCGACTGCGCGCTCTGCTCGGGCTGGAACTGCAGCGGCAGGATCCCCATCCCCACCAGGTTGGAGCGGTGGATGCGCTCGTAGCTCTGGGCGATCACGGCCCGTACCCCCAAGAGCCGTGGGCCCTTGGCCGCCCAGTCGCGCGACGAGCCGGAGCCGTACTCCTTGCCGGCGAGCACCACCAGCGGCGTCTCCTCGGCCTGGTACTGCACCGACGCATCGTAGATGGTCATCTCGCGACCGTCGGGGAGATGGCGCGTGACGGGTCCTTCCGTCCCGGGGGCGAGCAGATTCTTGAGCCGCACGTTGGCGAACGTGCCGCGGACCATCACCTCGTGGTTGCCGCGGCGCGAGCCGTAGGAGTTGAAATCGAGCGACTGGACGCCGTGTCCCACCAGGTACTGCCCAGCCGGGCTCGTCTTCTTGATGGAGCCGGCCGGCGAGATGTGGTCGGTGGTGATCGAATCACCCAGGACGGCCAGCACGCGGGCGCCGGTGATGTCGCGGATCGGGGCGGGTGTGGGCGGCATGCCGTCGAAATACGGCGCGCGGCGAATGTAGGTCGAGTCGAGCTCCCAGACGAAGCGATCGCCGGCGGGAACCGGGAGGCCGCGCCACCGCTCGTCACCCGCGAACACCTCGTCGTAGGAATCGCGGAACATCTTCGACTTGATGGAGGTGCGGACTACCTCGTCCACTTCCTTCGTGGTCGGCCAGACGTCCCGCAGGAACACCGGTTTGCCGTCCTTGCCCGTACCGAGCGGATCGTGCTGCAGGTCGATGTCGATGCGGCCTGCGAGCGCGTAGGCGACGACGAGGGGCGGGGAGGCGAGGTAGTTGGCGCGGACCTCCTGCTGGATGCGGCCCTCGAAGTTCCGGTTTCCCGAGAGCACGGCGGCGACCACCAGCTCACCTTCCGTCACCGCGGCCGAGACGGCCTCGGGTAACGGCCCGGAATTGCCGATGCAGGTCGTGCAGCCATAGCCCACGAGATGGAACCGGAGCTTCTCCAGGTAGGGCGTGAGCCCGGCCTGGTCGAGGTAGCCGGTCACCACCTTGGAGCCCGGGGCGAGGCTCGTCTTCACCCAGGGGCGGCTGGCGAGGCCTTTCTCGACCGCCTTCTTGGCCAGCAGGCCGGCCGCGATCATCACCGATGGATTCGAGGTGTTGGTGCAGCTCGTGATCGCCGCGATGACGACCGATCCGTGATGCAGCTGGCAGTCCTCGCCGTCCAGCTTCAGCGACACGTGCGTGCGCCGCGGCGGGGCTTCGACCGCGATCGCGGTGCCACCGCCTTCGCTTTCCCACCGCCCCCCGTTGACGGGCGTCGGCGGGGCGATGGGCGACGTCGCTTTCATGAGCCCGGGGAGCGCGGCGAGGAATGTCTTTCCCACCTGGCCCAGGGCGACGCGATCCTGCGGGCGCCGCGGCCCGGCGAGGCTGGGCTCCACAGTGCTCAGATCGAGCGACAGCGTATCCGTATACGCCGCGGCGGGCGAGTCCGGCGTATGGAACAGCCCCTGCTCCTTGCAATACGACTCCACCAGCGCCACCTGCTCCTTGGGGCGTCCGGTGAGCTCCAGGTAGCGCAGCGTTTCCGCGTCCACGGGGAAGATGCCGCAGGTCGCGCCGTATTCGGGCGCCATGTTGCCGATGGTGGCGCGATCGGCGAGCGGCAGCGTGGCGATGCCCGGGCCGAAGAACTCGACGAACTTCCCGACCACGCCCTTCTTCCGCAGCATCTCGGTGACGGTGAGCACGAGGTCGGTCGCGGTGGCGCCCTCGGCGAGCTTCCCGGTCAGACGGAACCCGACGACCTGCGGGATCAGCATCGACACCGGCTGGCCCAGCAACGCCGCCTCCGCCTCGATGCCGCCGACGCCCCAGCCCAGCACGCCCAGGCCATTCACCATTGTGGTGTGTGAGTCCGTGCCGACCAGCGTGTCGGGATACGCCTGCGGCGTCTTTCCGCCGGTCGTGAACACCACCCGGGCCAGATACTCGAGATTCACCTGGTGCACGATCCCGGTGTCGGGCGGCACGACGCGGAAGTCCCGGAACGCCTGTTGCGCCCAGCGCAGCAGGGCGTAGCGCTCGCGGTTGCGGCGGAACTCGAGCTCGGCGTTGGTCTGGAACGCCGCCCGCGTCCCGAACTCGTCGACGATCACGGAATGGTCGATGACCAGCTCGGCGGGGAGGAGCGGATTCACCTTCTTCGGGTCGCCCCCCATCTGGGCCATCGCATCGCGCATCGCGGCGAGATCGACGACGGCCGGAACGCCGGTGAAGTCCTGCATCAGAACCCGCGCCGGCATGAAGGCGATTTCCTCGTCGGGCACCTTGGCGGGATCCCAGCGTGCGAGCTTCTCGACGTCGGCCGCGGTCACGGCGCGACCGTCTTCGAGCCGCAGCAAGTTCTCCAGCAGGATCTTGAGCGAGTAGGGCAGGCGGGCGACGGGCAACCCGCGCCGCTCCAGGGCGTCGAGGCGGAAGATTTCGAAGCGTCCGTCGGCCGCGGCGAGCGTGGCGCGGCCGCCGAAGCTGTTCGCCGTCATGGCAATACCTTGACGGCGGTGACGAAGTACTCGGTCTCACCGAAGCAGGACGTCGGGATCCCCTTGTGCTGCTGGTAGGTGAGCACTACGCGCTTGCCGAGCGAAGCGTTGATGTACTGGGCGACGTTGTTATCGCGGACGGTGAAGTCGAACCGCTCGGGGGAAAACGTTCCGGGAAGCGGCAGGAGTGCGAACTCGCCCTCCCAGGTTTTACAGATCCAGCCCTTCTTCGAGAACTTCTGGATGTAGCCCGGTCCGCGCTCGCCGCCGGAGTACGTGTAAGTCAGCGCCGACCAGGTGTAGATGCCGAACACGAGGAACGGCACGAGCACCACGCCCGCGATGATGAGCTTGACTTTGCGGGACAGCTGGAACTGGAAGTTCATGCGACGGAATCTACTTCGTACTCTTCGGTCTTATAAGGGACGAACCCGCGCGCCACGTAATTCGGCAAGGC
>JBGQIW010000130.1:0-6155 GCA_041498715.1 Gemmatimonadota bacterium
CCCCGGGTCGAGCTGCTGCGCTCGCTGGAGCGGATGGAGGCGGACCTGGCCGAGCTGCGGGCGGAAGTGGAGCGGATGCGGGGCCAGCTCAGAGGGCGGAAGTCGGAGTCGGCGCGGCGGGGATCGTAGCCGGGTCCAGCGGCCCCTCGCGCGAAACGGCCCGCCCCGGCGGGCCGTAGTCGTTTGGAGGAGGTGACCAATGATCGCACGAACCTGGCACGGCATGGTGCCCGCAACGCGGGCGGACGAGTACCTGGCCTACCTCGAGCGCACCGGACTCCCGGACTACCGGGCCACGCCCGGCAACCGCGGCGTCTGGGTGCTTCGCCGGATCGAAGGCGACCGGGCCCACTTTCTCCTCATGTCCCTGTGGGACTCGATGGACTCCATCCGGGCCTTCGCGGGAGATGACGTGGAACGGGCGCGCTACTATCCGGAGGACCGTGGCTTCCTGCTCGAGCTCGAGCCCCACGTGACCCACTACGAGGTGCGCGAGCGGCCGGCCGAAGCGGAGGTGGGGCGATGACCGAGATCGACCGGATCGCAGGGGAATTGTACCGCGATCAACATCTGGACCCGTGGCACGGACCGTCGGCCCGCCAGATCTTCGACGGGGTCACGGCATCGACGGCGGCGGCCCGGCCGATCCCCGGCGCCCACAGCATCTGGGAGCTGGCGCTGCACCTGATCGCCTGGCGGGGCGAAGTTGCCCGGCGGGTGCAGGGCGGGGAGCCGGCCGACCCGGCGGAGGGAGACTGGCCGCCGGTGACCGACACCAGTGAAGCCGCGTGGACCAGAACACTCGAACGGCTGTCGGAGTCGTACGACCGGCTGGTGGCGGCGCTTCGGCGGCTGCCGGAGAGCCGGCTGGACGAGCCGGTCGGCCGCAACCACGACGCCGACCCCGGAAGCGCGGTCACGTACTACGTGACCCTCCATGGCGTCGTTCAGCACGACGCCTATCACCTCGGGCAGGTCTCGCTCCTCAAACGTGCGCTGGCCGGGGCGTAGAAAGCGCAAACGGTCCGCCGACATCGGCGGACCGTTTGCATCGTAGAGGTGGCAGATCGCCCCCTGAGCTTACGGAAACGGACCTATGTGTCCGCTCCACCCTTCTTCGATCTGCCACTTTCCAGTTGGAGCTGCATCGCTCCTCGATACAGGAGAAGGGCAAGTCAAGTGCCATCGGGCCAAATACCTAAGCCACGTTCGCACAATAGCTTACATATGCGAACCCGGGCTCGAATCCGTCAAGTTCCTCGACGAGTCCGGGGGCCTGTCGTCTAACACATCTGGCGACAAAGGATTACGCGGCTGCCAAAGATTTGGTCGCTGCGGAATCTTTCGCAGCCGCCAGATAGGGACCGGGCGGGATTTCGGGACCCTCTCGCCAGCGGACCATCAGCCCCACGCCGATGATCACCAGCAGCGTGCTCGTGAGCTGCGCCAGCGTGAACGGCCCGAGCAGGCGGTCGTCCTTGGCGCGCACGATCTCCACCAGGAAGCGCTCGATCCCCGCGAACACGAGGTACAGGCCGAAGAGCCAGCCGGTCGGCTTCGCGCGGGTGCGGAGGCGCCACAGCACGGCGAACGCGACCAGCATCAGCGCGACTTCGTACAGCTGGGTGGGGTGCACCGCAAGCACGGTCTGCGGGTCGGTGCCGGGCGGAATGGGGACGCCGAACTGTTGTTGGAGATTGGCCGCGGTCGAGGGTGGCAGGCCGCGCGGAAACTTCACGCCCCAGGGCAGGCTTGTGGGCCGGCCGTAGTCGTCGTTCACCAGAAAGCAGCCCACCCGGCCGAGCGCGTAAGCGGCGGCGAGCGCGGGCGCGCCGAGCTGCATGGTCCAGCGGGTCGGCACCTTGAGCCGCCATCCGTTCAGAATCACCGCCAGCGCGCCACCGATGAAGCCACCGTACCACACCAGCCCGCCCCGGGAGAACAACGCGCCCGGATCGTGGAACAGCGCGACGTACCAGAGCTTGGCCCCCACGATGCCGCCGATCACCGCGCCCGCGATCATGTCGCCGGAGTAGTCCTCCCGCAGACCGCGCCGCCGCAGCTCGAGTGACACCAGCCAGCCGCCCATTAGAAAGGCCACCATCATCATGATCCCGTAACCGGTCAGCTCGAAGCTCCCGAGCCGGATCACGAGCGGATAGATCGTCATGCAGAGGTCCGGTGTGAGTGAACCGCGGGACGGAGGCCGGGGATCGGGAGATCATCCCGCGGCTCGAGGTCCCAGCCGCTGCGCTCGCCTCGCGCCAGCCGCCAGGCGCCGGCGGCCGCGATCATCGCGGCGTTGTCGGTGTTGAGCCGCGGAGAGGCTACGCTCACGCGCGCGGCCCCTGCCAGCCGCTCGCGCAGGCGCTCGACCAGCTCCCGGTTGCAAGCGACACCACCGCCGACCATAGCCGTCGAGTAGCCCAGCGCGTCCACGGCGTGCGCCGTCTTGGCGACCAGGACGTCCAGCGCCGCGTCCTGGAAGCCGCGCGCGAGATCGGCCCGGTCGCGGGCGAGGTTGTCGCTCGCCTGCACCGCACGCAGCACCGCGGTCTTGAGGCCGCTGAACGAGAAAGCGTAGGGCTGGTCGCTGCGCCCGAGCTCGGCGAGAAGCGGGCGGGGGAAGCGATACCGCCCGGGCCGGCCTTCGCGCGCCAGCCGCTCGAGCGGGGCCCCGCCCGGATAGCCCAGGCCCAGCAGGGTGGCGACCTTGTCGAACGCCTCGCCGGCGGCGTCGTCCAGCGTCTGCCCCAGCAGGCGATACTCGCCCCAGGCCGGCACGTCCAGCAGCATCGTGTGGCCGCCGCTCACCAGGAGCCCCACGAACGGCGGCTCGAGCTCGGGGTCTTCCAGTGTCGGCGCGAAGATGTGCCCCTCGAGATGGTTGATCCCCAGAAACGGCCGGTCCAGGCTCCACGCGAGCGCCTTGCCGTACATCACGCCCACCAGCAACGCGCCCACGAGCCCCGGGCCCGCGGTGACGGCGATGCCGTCGATCTGCTCCAGGTGCATGCCGGCGTCGGCGAGCGCCCGGTCCACCACCGATCCGATCGTGCGCACATGCGCTCGGCTGGCCAGCTCCGGCACCACGCCGCCGAACACCCGGTGCACGTCCTGCGACAGGATGACGAGGCTCGCCAGCGAGCGTCGGCCGGCGTCGTCCACGAGCACCGCGGCCGAGGTCTCGTCGCACGAGGTCTCGATGCCGAGGATCCGGTCAGCCACGGTCAGCCCGGCGGGTGAGCGTGACGCTGTCGGGCACTGCCGTGCCCGTGAGTCCCGCCGGCAGGCGCACCCGGAGGGCGGCGCGGTGTGGCGCCGGGCCGGAGCCGATCGGTCCCACCGTGACCGCAACGCTGTCCGGCGTGAGCAGCACCAGGCGGGCCCGGGGGCCGCGGACTCGCACGGCGAGCGTGTCGCGATCCGGCTGCAGATGGAGCGTGCTCGGCAACTGGACCACCACCGGCCAGAGCGTGCGTTCCCCCATCGCCTGGACGTTCAGGCTCAAGGTCACCCGAAGCGGGAACACTCGCACCGGGCCGAACCCGCTCGTGTCCACGATCACGTGCAGCTCCGTGGGCCCGTTGGCGCGGGCGAGCTCGACCGGCACGGTGAGGGCGGAGTCGATCGCCGAGACCCGGTCGGCGGGCCCCGCGATGCGCACCTCACCGGGGAGGACCGCGACGCCGCCCACCAGCTCGAACCCGGCCTGGGACTGCAGCCGAACCACCGGACGGACCGGCACCGTCCGCTGCGCGATCGGGTCGAGCTCCACGGCGACACGGCGCGGCTCGACGTCCTGCACCCGCACGCTGCTGTTGCCGGGGAAGACGAGGTCGGCCGGGTTGATCGCGAGGCTCACGCTGTCGGCCGTGACGCTGTCGGGCAGGATGCGGGTGAGGACGAGGTTGTCGCGGGCGAGCCGGAGCAGATCGCCCCGCCGCCCGACGACCGTGGCGCGGATCAGTCCCGGGTCGCGGAGCACGACCCGGCCGGGTGGAGGCTGAACCCGTAACTCGACGTTGAGCAGCCCGCTCGCGGGCTCCTCGCTCGAGGCGACCAGCCAGAGCAGCACCGAGAGCGCGAGCGAGGTCAGCTTGAGTGGCCAGTCGGCGGTCAGCGCTGCCCGCAGCGTCACGTCAGCTCCCGCTTCCGCCCTCGGCCAGCAGCCGCTCGATGAGCGCCAGGTTCACCGGCGAGCTCCAGTCGTGCGCGCCGATGACCCGCTTGACGATCGTTCCGTGGCGGTCGAGCAGGAAGCTCTCGGGAACTCCGGTGGTCTGATAGGTCTGCTCGATCCTGGTGGACCGGTCGTGCAGCACGTCGAACGTCAGGTGCAGCTGCTGCGCAAAGTTCCGGACATCCGTCGGGTCGCCCTCGTCGACGCTCACCGCGGCGATCTTGAGCCCGCGCGAGCCGAGGGAGTCGTACAGCTGCTGCATGGACGGCATCTCCACCTTGCAGGGGACGCACCAGGTGGCCCAGATGTTCACCAGCGTCACCTGTCCCTTGTACCGCTGCCTGAGCGATACCGTGTCGCTGGTGCCGAGATCGACGACCCGGGCATCCGGCGCGCGCACGCCGACCCCGATCTGCGCGTGATCGGGACCATACCGGATCAGCGCCATCGCGCCCAGCCCGAGACCGGCCACGATCGCCACCACCGCGAGCCACTGCCGCGACACGCGCACCTAGACCCGCACGGCGCAGCGCCGCCGGAGGGCCCGGACGGCATCCCCCGCCGACTGGGCTCCGAACACCGCGGTGCCGGCCACGAACGTATCCGCGCCCGCCTCCCACGCGGTCCCGATCGTGTCCATGGTGATACCGCCGTCTACCCCCAGCGCCGCACGGCTGCCGTGCGCGTCCAGCAGCGACCGGCAGCGCCGGATCTTGTCGGTCGCCGCCGGGATATAGGCCTGGCCACCGTAGCCGGGGTTCACCGTCATCAGCAGGACGACGTCGAGATCGTCCACCACTTCCTCGATGAGGGAGAGCGGACTCGCGGGGTTGAGCGCCAGGCCTGCGACCATGCCGTGCTCCCGCACGGCCGCGAGCTGGCGCTGGACGTGGACCGTGGCCTCGGGATGGAAGGTGAACCCCTGGGCGCCGGCCTCGGCGAACGGGACGATGTAGTTCTCGGGCTCGCGGACCATCAGGTGCACGTCGAGCGGCAGCGTGGTGAGGCGCCGCAGCGCGTGGAGCAGCGGGGCGCCGAAGGTGAGGTTGGGCACGAAGCGCCCGTCCATCACGTCTACGTGGATGCAGTCGGCGCCGCCCTCCTCGACCGCCGCGATCTCCTCCTGGAGGCGGCCGAGATCGGCGCTCAGCACGCTCGGGGCGATGCGCACGCTCACCGCCGAGCCCCGGTGGAGAACGGGCGCTGGATGATTCTCGCAGCCTGGGACGCACGGACCTTGGGCTGGCCGCTCACGACCAGCTCGACCGCGCTCCCCGGCTCTCGCCCGACCCCCGCGGCCGGCCGGGTGGCGATGACGATGTTGGGCTCGGGATCCGACGCGACCGTGTCGATCCCGCCGGGCTTGAGGCCGGCGGCGGCGAGCACCTTCACCGCGAACGGCATCGGCAGCCCGACGATGTCCGGCACCGGCACCTGTTGCGGGCCCGCGCTCGGCGCCAGCGTGATGACGGTGTTCTGCGGGAGGATCGTGCCGGCCGGCGGATCCTGCCAGACGATCGCGCCGCGGGGAATGGTCGGATGGGTGCGCTCGTCCTCGAACTTCACCCGGAAGCCGAGCTCACCCAACTTCCGCTGCGCCTCGCCGCCGGAAAGCTCGAGCACCCGGGGCAGCGCGTGGTCCGAGGTGAGGAGCGGGACCGGCGACAGCCAGGCGGACGCGAACACGTAGCCCACGGCGAACGTGGCCAGGACGATCGCGCCGTCGCGCAGGAGCCGCCGACCGAACACGGTGGCGACGAACGGCGGCGCTGCCTGCGGCCGGGCCGTCGGCGCGACCGGGTCGGCTGTGCGCGCGGCCCACGGGACCTGCCGGCGGAATCTCACGCGAGCCGCCTCAACCGGGCGGCGTAGGCGCCGTCCATCCGGTCGCGCTGGGGCAGCGTCATCAGATCTCCCTTCTCGGTGAGCAGGAGCGGGGGCAGGTCGTCCGGCGGCTCGCGCCGGAAATCCG
>JBGQIW010000131.1:0-6103 GCA_041498715.1 Gemmatimonadota bacterium
CCGGCCTGGTTGTCGCCGTCGAGCTGGTCCGCGACCGTCGCCATGGACGCGTCGAATCGAGTGCGCCGGCGCAGGGCGTCGATGGCTTTGAAGCGGCCGGCCGACACCAGCCAGGCGCGCGGATTGGCGGGCACGCCGTCCCGGGGCCATTGCTCTACCGCCGATGTGAAGGCCTCCTGGAGCGCCTCCTCGGCCAGGTCGAAGTCGCCGAGGAGACGGATCAGGGTGGCCAGCACGCGCCGAGAGTCGGAGCGGTAGACCGTGTCCACGGTCTCCCGCACCTGGTCGCCGGTGTTCGTTCCGTCAATGCGGGGCACTCGCTATTCCCTCCGCGGATGGGCTTGCCCTCAATCTAGAAATCCCGGTCGCGCGCGCCGACCCGTAGCCCGCATTCTGCCATTCGATCGGCGAAAGATGCGGCTCGGCGCTGGGCGCCGTGCGCCTGCGGACTCAGCCGCCGCGCGCGGGAAACCACATCTGATGCGATGCCGTTAAACCATTCGCTACAGCAGGTTATAGACTCGACATCACCTGATTTCTCATCATCGGATGGCCCGACGGTCCGTAGCGTGCCCATAGTCGCGGACGGACGGCTGCGCTCCCTCCCCCCTCCGCAGCCCTCTCCCCTTACGGATCTGTCGGAGGTTTGATGTTCAGAGGTCGGCGGCCGAGCGCAGGGCGCGCGCTCCTCGTGGCGGCGTTCACGCTGGCCGGCTGCAGCAGCTCGTTCTCGCCCACGAACGACCACTCCTACGCGCCCCTCGCGGCCTACCGCAAGTGGTTTGACGAGACCCAGGCCTGCTCCGGCCTTCAGGGCAGCTTCGACCGCCTCAAGTGGTACGTGGTGGACGGGACGGACTTCGACTGCCCCAGCGGGAAGTGCGTGGGTCACTGGAACGACGACCACAGCATCTTCATCGCGAGCGCCTGGGTGAGCAACGAGCTGGTGGTCCGGCACGAGATGCTGCACGATCTCATCGGGCGCCCGGGGCACCCGGATCCGCCGTTCGGGAGTCCCTGCCCGCTCACCTGGGCAACTTGGCGCACGGCCGACAGCACGGGCGCGGCGACGACGGCGTTGGGGAGGGCCGTAGCGCTGCCGGGGCCGAACATCGACTGAACGGCTCCGGTGCGGCGCTGTCGTTCCGGGGAGCGCCGGCCTAGAATTAGCGCCGCCCCCGCCCGGAGCCTCCCGGATGCTGCAGGAACGGATCCGTACCGCCGCCATTGCCCTCAGGAACGTCCTCCTTGGCTCCAACGCCGCGAGCACCGTGCTGCTGGGGCAGCCGGAAGCGCTGGCTTCCTACTCCACGCACGCGATGTTCCTGCTGGACGCGATCCGGCGGAAGCGGGGGCTGCCGGAGCGGAACGTCCTCGAGGTGCTGCCCGGCGCGCCACCCGCCGTCCCCATCACGCTCACCGGCCGCCAGGAAGGAATCTGGTTCGGCACCGTGGGATCGTTCCTCGTCGATCTGGTCGGCCTCTGCATCCTGTGCCGGGCCCTGCGGCCGCGCACCGTATTCGAGATCGGCACGCTGAACGGCTACAGCGCCCTGCACCTGGCTCTCAACAGCCCGGACGATGCCACTGTTTACACGCTCGATCTCCCCACCGGGCCGCCGCGGCCGTCGCTCAAGGTGACGCTCTCGGACGTGGCGCACGCCGATCGCGGCGCGGCGACGACGAACTACTGGTTCTCGGGGACGGAGATCGAGTCGCGGATCCGGACGCTGCACGGCGATTCGGCGACCTTCGACTTCTCGCCGTGGCACGAGAAGGTGGATCTCTTCTTCATTGACGGCGCGCACAGCTACGAGTACGTCCGCTCGGACACTGAGAACGCGCTCCGGTGCGTGCGCCCGGGCGGCGCCATCGCCTGGCACGACTTCGGCCGCCGCGGGGTGAACGGGGTGAGCCTCTACCTCCGGGAGCTGGCTGGGAAGGGCCGCCCTATCTACGTGGTGCCCGGCGGCTCGCTCGCCTACGCCGTCGGCCTCTAGCGGCTCACCGGCAGAGCGGCGAGAGCGTCGCGGTCACCGCGCGGCCGGCAACGGCCCCAGCTCCATGTCATCGACGTAGCACCACGCCCAATCCTCGCCCGGCTCGAAGGACTGGATCACCGGGTGCTGGGTGGCCCGAAAATGTTTGGTCGCGTGCTTGCCGGGGGAGCTGTCGCAACAGCCGACGTGGCCGCAGCCCAGGCACAATCGGAGGTGCACCCAGCGCATACCGGTCTTGAGACATTCCTCGCAGCCCAGCGTGTGCGGGGCGAGTCGGGGTGTCGGCTGTGCGGCGAGATGGGAACAGCTTTGCATGGGCGTCGTGGCCTTTCTTGATCACCGTGGTTGGGTACGAGCCGCGCCCGGGGTCGCGGCGTCGGCGCCGTCGGTGCGCGGTGGCCCGTCGGCCTCGCCCACGCGAGGGAGATCCCCTCGGGTCACGAGCTGCGCGGCCAAGACCGTCTGGATGACGCTCAACATGTTCTGCGCGGCGGCGTCCGGTGCACCGGCGCTGCCGCCGCCGGATATCGTGATGAGCCGAGCCCGCGCCAGCGCGGCGGCCACGGCCGGCGCGACCGTGGGCACCAGCTCGATCTGCCGGTAGCGGAAATAGGCCTCCCCGCCGGCCTTGATCGCCTCGTTCACCTTCTGAATGCTCTCCGCCTGCGCGGCGGCGACGGTCTTGATCTTGATCGCCTCGGCCTCGGCCGCCGCCTGGGCTTCGATCCGGACCCGCTCCGCATCGGCCTTGGCCTGGGCGATCTGGGTGGCATCGAGCTCCGACTCCCGCTGGACGGCGAGCGCATCCTGCTTCTTTGCCTCCGCCTGCGCGACCAGCGCGGCGTTCGACGCCTGGGTCTGCGACAGCTCCCGTTGCTTGTCCGAGATCACCCGCTCGGCCTCGAGCTGCGCCTCGCGGGCGCGGCGGCTCTGCTGGGCCGCGACGATGTCCGCGTTGGCCTGGGCCTCCGCGGCCGACTGCCGGCGCCGCGCGTCCGCCACCTCTGATTGCACGACCTTGATGTTGAGGGAGCTGAAGATGAGCCCGAGATCTGTGAGCTCCCGGGAGCAGGCCTTGCGGATGATCACGGCCAGAGGATCGTCGTCATCGTCGACCTCGACCGGAACCGGCGCGATCGCGGGCGTCAGGGCCGTGCCGGGGCTGCGCTCCGCGGGCAGCGCCCGGGCGGCGGTCTTCGCCGAGAACAACTGGTCGTGCGTCAGGAGGTTGATCGCCCGGCGGCCGGAGCTGGAGAGCAGGTCCGTCAGCGTGTTGGTCTGGTCCGCGTCGGGCTTGGAGAAGAACCGGTTGGCGGCGGTCTTGATGAGGAGGTCGCTGTCCCCGACCGAAACGATCGCGCTCGCCAGCACCCTGACCTTGATCGGCCGCGGTGTTCCCTGGTCATCCAGATCCGCTGTCTGGTCGGTGATGTCGAGGTCCACATTGATGACCTTGCTCGAGATCGTCGTGCCGGTCGTGAGCAAGGGGATCTCCATGGACTTGCCCGGGCCGCGGTAGATGACGGTTCGTCCCCTGAGCCAGCTGACGAGGCGGATCGTGCCGGCCTCCACGTTCCGCAGCACGCTGCTCACGAGCACCGGGATGAAGAACAGGACGAGGGCGAGGATGCCGACGATCAGGAGAACGGGGTTGAAGAAGTCCATGACGAGGTCCTTTAGGGGGGCTACTCCCCGAGCGGGGCCGGAGAGAAGCGACGCGAGACGGTGCACCGCTGTCGAGCTGGATCCACGGCTTCGACCAGGAGACGATCGCCGGCGGAGATTCGGACGCCCGCCGCCCGATCCGCGGGCGCGAGTATGCCGAGCAGCTGGACGACCTGCCCGTCGAGCTCCAAGCGGACGAGGCCCTCGCCCTGTGGGTTGAACCCGGTCACCGCCTCCGCGTCGTCCATCACCCCGTGCTCCAGGGTCATCGCAGGGGCCGAGGCGAAGCGGGACGCCAGCGACCAGAGCGGGCGCACGAGGATCGTCTCGAACGCGAGGGCGCCGGCCAGCGCGAGTCCGGCGCGCCCCGCTCCCGAGACGTATCGCTGGAGAAGGAGGCCGGTCGCGCCGAAGCCGACGAGCAGACTGAACCACACGCGGGGCGAGAGGAACAGCAGCCATCGGGAACTCGCTCCGCCCCGGCCCTGCCCGTGGCCGGCCGGTCCCCGTCCCGCCAGACGGCCGTGGGCGTGCGGCGCCGGGGCGTGGCCGTGGTGGAGGCCAAGCACCGTCATCGCCGCCAGCCCGGCGGCGCCGAGGGCGAGTGCGAACGCGTAGGTGTCCATGGATGGGTGGTCCCGGTCGTGTGGGGTCGACCAAGGAAAGCTAACTGTGTGGCGGCCGGACGTTACATCACGTCCCGCTTCCGGATCTCCCGCTGCACCGCCCGCGCCACCGAGTCCGCCCGCGCCGCCGTCACCGAGTCACCTTTGCGGCGCAGCGCGTCCGCGGTGCCCGCGTACACGATCGCATACAGCGAGAGAATGGACGACGACGGGAGGTCCACCCACCCGCGCGGCCGGTCGCGCGCGGCCGCCTGCCAGTGGTAGACGCTCCAGAGGAGTTGCTCGGTCCGCGGCAGATCCACGTAGCCGAGTCCCGCGCTCAGCACGATGCTGTCGTTGGGGACCACCGGCTTCGGCATGAGCTTCCGCACCATGCCCTGGCCGACCAGATAGGCGGAGAGGCCGAGGGTCTGGTCGGGGTAGCCACCGTCGCTCAGGCTGAAGTAGATCGCCCGCTTGCCCAGGTTCTCCTTGATGAGGAAGATCGTCGCAAGGTCCTGGAGCAGCAGATAGTCCTGCCCGAACGCGATGGTGACGCTGTCGATCTGGAGCCCGCCCTTCTCCGGCACCCGCATGGCCTCGGGCAGGCTGTCCACCTCGTGCTCGCTCAGCGACAGCACCGGATCCGGCGGCTTGGGCCAGGTGCCGGTGCGCCAGAGGGCGGCGGCGCGCGCCGGGTCGAAATCGGGCGTCCGGCGGCGGTGCAGCTGCTTCAGGTGCCAGCGGGTGTTCATCAGGGACAGGTTGGCCAGCGTCACGTCGCGGCGGACGCCCTCGACCTCCTGGGCGTACCAGAGCGGGAAGGTGTCGTTGTCGCCGGCCGTGATCAGGATGCCGTACGGTTCCACCGACTCGAGCAGGTCCACGGCGAAGTCGCGGGCCACGGTCTCGTTGGCCCGACTGGCGGTGAGCCGGTTGCCGAACGTCGGGATGATCGCGAGCGCGAGCACGGGGCTGGCGAGGGCCCATCGCGGGTGCCCGCCGGCCCGCCCCGCCAGGTCCGCCAGCGCCTGCATCGCCGCGCCCAGGCCGAGGGCCACGAAGACGCCGTAGGCGGAGAAGGAGCCGAGGAAGAAGTAGTCGCGCTCGCGCACCTCGCGCGGGAGCTCCGGCTTGTCCGGGTACTGGGAGAACCCGTACTTGAAGTTCATGTAGAAGACGAGGGCGACGGTGAGCGTGCCCAAGAGCAGGATCGCGGCCCACCCGGCCCGCCGGTCGTTCTTCCACAGGGTGTAGAGTCCGACGAGTCCCAGGCCGGTGAAGAGCGCGGTGGCAACGCCGGCCCAGCGGCCCCAGTCGCGGGCGAACTGCCAGGTGAAGTACTCCCAGAAATTGCCGAGCTGAGCGATGAACCCGCACAACAGCCACGCCGGTTGACCGACGCAGGTCTGGCGGTCCAACACCGACGGCTTGCCGTACTGAACCCGGTTCAGGACGTCGCTCAATGCCTGGCTGAAGAATCCGATCGGCTCGCCCTCGTTGATCGGCGGGAACTGCCCGGCGCGGATCGGGAGGTAGAAGTAGTTGAGCGAGATGCCCACGGCGACCGCGGCCGCGATGGACACCAGCACCCAGGGCCGGGTGAGCACCCGCCAGTCGGTGAAGAAGACGTAGACCGCGAGGGCCGGAATCGCGAGCAGCGCCATGAGGTGATTGGTCGAGCTGAGCGCCATGACGTAGGCGATCAGCACCAGCCAGCGGTCGCGGTGCGGGCCGGGCTCGCCGTCGCCCCAGTGCACAACCAGCCACATGCAGAGCGCCATGGACATGAGCGAGACGGTGTAGACCTTCTCGTTCACCGTGGACTGGTTC
>JBGQIW010000132.1:0-6029 GCA_041498715.1 Gemmatimonadota bacterium
CGCCGACATCACACCGGCGTCGCTGGTCCCGCACATCACGGCGGACAGCCGGGTCTACGACGGGACCACGGGGGCCACGATCGCGACCCGGAGCCTGACGGGCATCCTCCTCACTGACGTCGTGAGCCTCACCGGCGGGACCGCCACCTTCGCAGACAAGCATGCGGGGATGGGCAAGACCGTGACCGCTGGTGCGTTCGGCCTGGCCGGACTCGACGCCGGCAACTACATCCTCGATCCGACCACGGCCACGACCGCGGCCGACATCAGCCAGCGGCCGATCACAGTCGCGGCGAACCCGCAGACCAAGGTCTACGGCGACCCGGATCCCGCGCTCACCTACCAGGTCACAAGCGGCTCCCTGGTCCTGGGCGACGCCTTTGCCGGCGCCCTGACCCGGACCGCCGGCGAGACGGTGCCCATCAGCCCGTACGCCATCAGCCAGGGAACGCTCACGGCAGGCTCGGACTATGCCCTCACGTTCATGGGCGCCAGTCTGACGATCACGAAGGCCCCGCTCACGGTGACGGCGGCCAATAACTCCAAGGTGTACGGTGACCCGGTGCCGGCACCGCTGACAGGCATGATCGTGGGCATCAAGTTCACGGACAACATCTCGGCCACCTACACCGCGTACGTCTCCGCCGGCGGGATGGTCGTGACACCCACCACGCCGGTGTCGGGAAGTCCGTACCCGATCATTCCCTCCGTCACCGCCGTACCGAGTAACGTCCTCGCCAATTACGCGGTCACGCCCCTGTACGGCATGCTGACGGTGCTGGAGGCGCCGCCGTCGTTCAGCAACCTGGTCATCCCGAATGTCATCTACGGTCAGGCCTCGAGCACGGTGAGCGGGACGTTGAGCTATGTGCCTGTCGGCGGCCCGCTCTACCCGACCGGGGCGGTTTCCATCGTCGTCAACGGCCAGACAAGGACGGCGACGATCCAGCCTAACGGCAGCTTCACCGCGACGTTCAGTACCAGCGGCTTCCCGGTGAACGGCACCGGCCACGTCGTCACGCTGTCCTATGACGGGAGCGATCCGAACTTCACACCGGCCAGCGGCACCGGGGCAATGATAGTGGTCTACAACACCGCGGTCGGGCACCAGTTCTTGCAGCCGATCAACATCCCGCCGCAGCAACGCAGCGCGTTCAAGATCGGCTCGACGATTCCGGTCAAGTTCCAGCTCTTCCTGGCGGACGGGGTGACACAGGTGGCGAACGCGGTGGCGTTGATCCAGGTGAACAAGCTGTCCAGCGGCGTGTCCGACCCGGTCAATGAGGATATCTACTCGACCGTGCCGGACAAGGGCATCAATTTCCGCTACACCGGCGGCCAATACATCTTCAACCTCGGCACGAAGAACGTGCAGGTGACGACCGGGACGTATCGCGTCACCGCCAACCTGAACGATGGCAGCACGATCATACAGGACGTCGAGATGCGGGCGAACTGAGCCGGTTCATCTCCGCCGGGCGATGCTCAGCGTCTGCCACGCCGCCCCCCGCACGTGCCGGGCGAGGAGCACGATCTGGCCGACGTGATAGGAGTAGTGCGCGACCTGGCGCTGGATCGCGTGGAGTACAGTGAGCGGCTCTCCCCGGATCCGGACCTCGCGGAGAAGGTCGTCGGGGCCCAGGGCCTCGATCGCGGCAAAGGTGCGGCGCCAGCCGTCTTCCCACTCGGCCATCAGGTCGTCGAAGGCGGCGCCGGCCCGGAGCTCGAACTCGGCGTCCCGGTTGCGGTCCGCCTTCTCACCGTCGGTCGTGAGGAAGTCGGTCCAGCGGGAGCGCATGTTGCCCGCCATGTGCTGGAGGATGATGGCGATGCTGTTCGACTCCGGGTCGGGCGCCTGGAACACGCCGTCAGGGCCCGCCTGGGCCACGGCCCGCTCCGCGAGTCCCTTGTACTGGCGCAGGACCCGAATCGCCTCTGCGAGATAGGCCGCCGCGACGGCTCGCTCCATGGTTCGTTTTCCTCCCGGTCAACCCGATGCCGCTGGCGCTGGGGCCGAGAAATGTAGCCGCAGCTCAGTCGCGCAGGATCCGCTTGCGGGGGAACGACGCCGAGCCAGACCTGAGACTCACCCGCCCCGCGGGGCCACGCTCGCTCGGAGGGCGTTCAGGATGGTGGCGACGTCGATCACTTCCTGCAGGAGCGCGCCGATGGTCGGCGGGATCGCCCCGGCGGCAGCGAACGCCATCGCGACCGCGCTCAGGCCGAGCCCGACCCAGATACTCTGGCGCGCGATCCGCATCGTCCGCCGGCTGATGGTGATGGCCTCGGCGATCCGGGTCGGGTCGTCCGCAAGGATGACGGCGTCCGCTGCCTCGGCCGTGATTCCGCCGCCGCCCGAGGCGAGCGCGATGCCGACTGTGGCGCTGCTCAGCGCGGGCGCGTCGTTGGTCCCGTCTCCCACCATCAGGACCCGCTCCCCTCGCTTCATGAGCCCGCGAACCGCGGCGACTTTCTCCTCCGGCAGCAGATCACCCAGGGCTTCGTCGATCCCTACGGCGCGGGCGACGGCATCGGCATTGCGCTGCGCGTCGCCGGACAGGAGCAGCGTCCGCCGCACGCCGAGCGCCCGGAGCCGGCGGAAGAAGTCGACCAGACCCGGCCGGGTTTGGTCGGCGAACTCCACGATGCCGGCGCCCCGTCCCTCCACGGCCACGTACGCCCGGAGCCCGCCGCCGTCCCCGACGCCGATGAAGTCCACCCGGGCGGCCGGATGCCGGTCCGTGACGTAGGACCAGCTCCCGACCGCTACCGTGCGCCCGCCCACTTCGCCGCTCACGCCCTGGCCGGCGCTCTCGACCACGTTCCGCGCGTGGGCCAGCGGCCTGCTTTCGGCCTCCGCGGCCTCGACCACCGTCCGCGCGAGCAGGTGCCCGGAGCCGTGCTCCACCGCTCCGGCCAGGCGCAGCACCTCCCGCGCGTCCCAGGGTGGGACCGGGATGACATTCCCCACACGCGGCCGGCCGATCGTGAGCGTCCCGGTCTTGTCGAAGACCGCCACGGTCACCCCACCGACCTGCTCGAGCGCGGTGCCGTGCCGGAAGACGATCTGTCGCCGGGCCGCGCGATTGATTCCCCCGACAACGGCGACCGGCGTCGCGAGAATGAGCGGGCAGGGAGTGGCGACGACCAGGACGGCGAGGACCCGGATCGCGTCGCCCGAGAGCAGCCACGCGGCCGCGCAGACGACCAGCGTGAGCGGGGTGAACCATGTCGCGTAGCGATCGGCCACCCGCTGCAGGGGCCCTTTGCTGGCCTGTGCCGTCCGGACCAGCTCCACGATGCGGGCGTACTGGCTCTCGCGTGCGAGCGCGAGCGCCTGCACCGTGAGCGGTCCCTCGAGATTGTGGCTGCCGCTCATCAGCCGCGCGCCCGCGCTCGTGCTCATGGGCACGGGCTCACCCGTGAGCCGGGAGGCGTCCACGTGCGAGTGGCCTTCGAGCACGAGGGCATCACAGGGGATGAGCTCGCCGGGACGCACCAGAAGCCGCTCGCCGACCGCCACGGCCTCCGCGGGCACGTCCTCCACCCCGGCCGCACCCAGCCGATGCGCCAGTCGGGGGGCGGCGGCCTCGAGCTCCCGGACCGCGTCCGAGGCGCGGCCCTGCGCGTACCGCTCCAGGGCCTCCCCGCCCGTCTGCATGAGCACGACGATGAGACCGGGGAGGGGATCGCGAAGCAGGAGGGCCGTGAGGATCGCGAGCGCCGCCACGAGATCGGCCGCGAAGCGGGCGGCGAGCATGCCGCGCGCGGTGCGCCACACGACCGGCGCCCCGGTCAGCACCAGTCCCGCGGTCCAGATCCGATCGGCCC
Organism: Gemmatimonadota bacterium; assembly: GCA_041498715.1. Taxonomy (GTDB): domain Bacteria; phylum Gemmatimonadota; class Gemmatimonadetes; order Gemmatimonadales; family GWC2-71-9; genus DASQPE01. Next base: position 3,832 of record JBGQIW010000132.1, read on the forward strand.
AGAGCGGCGCTCCGGCGCCGAACCGCGCGCCGAGGCCCAGCAGGATGAAGCCGAGAGCCGCCGCCGGAAGGGCGGCGGCCGGGTGGATCAGCTGCGGGAAACGTTGGCCGGTTGTTCGCCCTTCCGCAGACTGAACCCGACCCCCCGTACCGTGCTGATCAGCGGTTCCCCGGCCGCGGTGGCCAGCTTCCGCCGCAGATTCCCGACGTGCACGTCTACGACGTTGCTCTCCGGGTCGAAGTGCATGTCCCATACCTTCTCCAGGAGCGTCGTGCGGCGCACGACCTCCTCCGGGTGCAGCAGGAAGTACTCCAGCAGCTGGAATTCCTTGGGCGTGAGCTCGAGCGGACGGTCGGCGATAGTCACGGCGTGGCGCAGCCGGTCCATCGAGATCGGGCCGTAGCGAAGTATCTCCAGCCGCTCGGCGCCGCCCCGCCGATGCAGCGCCCGGATCCGGGCGAGCAGCTCGTCGAACCGGAACGGCTTGGCGAGGTAGTCGTCGGCGCCGGCGTCGAGCCCGCGCACGACGTCCTCCGTCGCGTCGCGGGAGGTGAGCATCAGGATCGGCGTGTGCCGGCCCTCGCGGCGCAGCTCGGTCGCCACCTGAAAGCCGTTCTTCTTGGGGAGGACGACGTCCAGCAGGATGACATCGTAGTCGTATACATGGGCGAGCATCGTGGCCTCGTCGCCGTCGGGGGCGACATCCACGAGGTAACCCTCCTCTTTGAGGCCTTGCTCGATGAACCCGGCGACCTTCCGGTCGTCCTCCACGACGAGAACCTTCATGGCTTGGAAGCTGACGCCCTGCCGATGAATGTCGCTGGAAGTATTCGTGAAGATTCCCTCATGAAGTGAGGGCCGCCTCGCCCGGCAGCTCGAGTACGAAGAAACCTCCCCGCCCCGGCCGGGCGATCGCGCGCAGCTCGCCGCCCAGGATCCGGGCGAGACGCCGGGAGAGCGGCAGGCCGAGGCCGGCGCCCTTGCCCGGCTCGCCCCCCGTGGTCGCGTACATGTCAAAGATGCGCTCCACATCGGCGGGCGAAATGCCCTCGCCCTCATCCTCCACCGTCACCACGACCCGTTCCTCCGCCTCGACCACGCGCACCCGCACGGTGCTGTGCTCCGGCGTATGCCGAATGGCGTTGCTCAGCAGATTGATCAGGATCTGCTCCAGCCGGCTGGCATCGGTGGAGCAGGTCGGGAGGCCGCCCGCGACGTCGACGACGACGGCAACGTGCCGCGTCGTGGCCGCGGGCTCGATCCGCCCGCCCGCGCGCCGGACCACCGGCTCGACGTCGACCGACCGGAACACCGGCTTGAGCCGATCCTCGTCCAGGCGGCTCAGGTCCAGGAGATCGTTGACCAGCCCGATGGCCTGCTCCGCCGATTCGAGCACCTCGAAGGCGGCCCGCGGAACGGTCGTCGGCTCCTTCCGTCGCACCAGCATCTCCGCCCACCCATACGTTGCCGCGAGCGCATTGCGCAGCTCGTGGTTCACCATCGCGAAGAACTGCTCCCGCGAGCGTTGGAGTTGCTGCACCTCCTCGAGCAGCCGCGCGCTCTCCTCGTGCAGCCGGGCGTTCTCGACCGCTCCGGCCGTCTGCGCCGCGAGCAGCAACGCGATGTGCTCGTCCTCGTCCGTGAAGTAGCCGCCGCCCAGCTTCTCGGTGAGATACAGGTCGCCGAAGATGCTCCGGCGCCCGACGACCGGCACCCCGAGGAAGGAGTGCATCGGCGGGTGGTGCGGCGGGAATCCGTAGGAGTCCGGGTGCCGGACGAGGTCGGGCAGGCGGATGACTCGCGCTTCGCGGATCACGAGCCCCAGAATGCCGTGTCCCTTGGGCAGCGCTCCGATGCGCTCACGCTCTTCGGGGGTGATACCGTGGGTGGTGAAGCTCTCGAGGTAGCGTCCATCCGGCGCGAGCACGCCGATGGCCGCGTATCGCGCGCCGATCACGTCGGCCGCGACGTTGGCCGTCTGCTGGAGCACGCCCTCGAGTGACAGCTCCGAGCTGAGCGTCAGCCCGGCCGAGACCAGTCGCTCCAGCCTTTGGGCCGCGGTCTGGGGGACTGGGGGCGAGCGATGCGGCATGCCCTATTGTAACCGTTTTCACAATGGTTTCATGCTCCATCGCCTATCCTCGGCTCAGGAGGATGGGAATGCGTCTCGGGCACATCGTGGTGGCGGCGGACGAGAC
>JBGQIW010000133.1:0-5912 GCA_041498715.1 Gemmatimonadota bacterium
CAGCCGCTGCCCGCGGACGTCGAACCGGAACTGGCCCAGCGTGTCCTGGACCGCGCTCTGCAGGTCGACGAGCTCGATCGCCAGCCGGGGGTCCGCCCGGGCGAGCAGGAAATCACGATGATGGAGATCGAGCCGGCGTGCGAGCGTGCTGTCGCGCACCTTGCCCCACCAGCGGTCGATGACCGCGGCGTAGTCCTTCCGGCTCTGGAGATCGGCCAGGAGCCGGGCGAACGGGCCGGCGAAATGGCGGGCTTCTCCCTTCCACTGGTAGTACTGCTCGACCTGCAGGGAGTTCGAGAGCGCGAGCTCTTGAACCTCCAGCTCGTCGAGAAACGCCTTGAGCTCGACCTCGGTGCGGACCCGGGGCGCCGGGCCGCCCAGGCTGAGCCGGCTCGGCGCCGGTCGCGCCGCTTGCGCTGCGGCCGGGGCGACCCGGCCCGCGACGAGCGCGACCAGGAGCAGGAGCAATGGAAGGACGCGCGCGGGCGCGCGGATAGACCGCAGCATCATGCCGGGCTCCTCTTCATGAGCGGACGTGACTGTAGATGCCTTCGAACACGACCTGCCAGCTCCGGCCGTCCGGCGACGAGTCCCAGCGCTGCCGCACCTTGCCGTCGACCAGCTGCTCCCAGGTGATGCGCTGCTTCACCGGCTTCCCCGCCGAGTCCACGGTTTCGCCGATCAGCACCATCCGGCCGCCGGCGAACGTGCCGTCGAGCTGCAGCAGCGTCCCGTCGTCGTCCACCCAGGTCTGATGCCAGCGGTGCCGGGAGGCATCATAGATGTTGTAGCTGTTCCCGTGGTGGCCGCCGGCGCCGCTCCAGGTTTCCTGCAGAACGCAGCCGTTCAGCCTGCGCCGGATCGTGTTCGCGCCCGCGAGCTTGCCGTCCGGGGTGCGGACCTCCCATTCCCCGAGCCAGAAATCGAATTGCCGGTGCTCCGGAGCAGCGCACGGCTTCGGATCGGCCGCTTCCCGCGCCGCGGCGACGGGTGCCGCGATTCCTGCGGCCAGGGCCGTGAGCCAGACAAGGGACGCACGACGGGTTCGCCGGGCCATTCGATGACTCCTGGTTGGGGGACTCTCCCCCTACGCAGGTCGGGGCCGCCGGGTGCCACGGCCGCGGCCCGGCGCCTCACCGGAGGAACTCCGCAATCGCGCCGAAGTAGCTCGCCGAGTCCGCCAGGTAGGCGTCGTTGTGCCCGCCGCCGAGGGCCACGAATCGCTTGGGGCCGTGAGCCTGCTCGAACAGCTTCCGGCCGAGGTCGAACGAGATCACCTCGTCCTCCCGGGCGTGCAGGAACAGCTTGGGCGCGGCGACCGCCGTGATCTTGTCCGCCGAAGCGAACCGGCTCCGCATCACCAGCCGCACTGGGAGGAACCAGTAGATCCGCTGCGCCGCGTCGGGACCCGAGGTGAACGCGCCTTCGACCACGAGCCCCCGCGCAGGCACTCGGCTCGCCAGATCCACCGCGACCGCGCTGCCGAGCGAGTGCCCGAAGATCAGGATGCGATCGGCCGGGACCCCGAGCGAGTCGCGCAGGAAGGCGTACGCCGCGTCCGCGTCGCGATAGATGCCGGCCTCGTTCGGCGCGCCGTCGCTCTCGCCGTAGCCGCGATAATCGAATGTGATCAGGTTGAGCCCGAGCGCGCGGAGCCGCTCATAGTGCTCGGGGCGGCCGTCGCTCGCGATGTTGCCGGAATTCCCGTGGAACATCAGCATCCAGGGGGCGGCGGTATCCGGGCCCGACATCGCCCAGCCCACCAACCGGACGCCGTCCCGGGTCACCGTGCTCACCCGCTCGGGGCGGAGGCCCAGGCGCGGGTCCGGCTCCGCCAGCCGCCGGGAGGCCGGATCGACCGGGAACACCAGCCGGTTCTCGAGGGCCAGGAGCATGACCAGCACCACGCCGTAGGCGATGGGAAGCAGTGCGGGCACCGCCCAGGCGGCGCGACGGAGCCCTGGGGTCAGGCCGGATGGAAGCGGCCGCCGCGGGCGGCCATGGCCTCGAGCGCCGGCGCCGGCGAGTAGCGGTCGCCGTGGGCCGTCTGGAGCCGGGTGAGCGTTTCCACGACGCTGCCCGCGGTCAGCTCGTCGATAAGGCGGAGGGGCCCCCCCCGGAACGGGGGGAACCCGATGCCGAAGATCGCGCCCACGTCGCCGTCACGCGCGCTGTGCACGACGCCCTCGGCGAAGGCCATCGCCGCTTCGTTGAGCATGAGGTAGACCAGGCGGTGCTCGACGTCGTCGGTGGAGAAGCCCTCGAGCGGGTTGACGCCCAGGATGCGGTAGACCCGCTCGTCCACTCCCGTCTTGTGTCCCTCGTGGTAGATGTAGAAGCCGCGGGCGTTCTTCCGGCCCAGCCGCCCGTCTTCCAGCATCCGGCCGATCACCCCCGCCGGCGCGAGCCGCTCGCCATAGGCGGCGTGCATCACCTTCGAGGCCTTCTGCGCCACGTCGAGTCCCACCTCGTCCATCAGCGCGATCGGCCCGACCGGGAAGCCCCAGCGGGTCATCGCCCGGTCGATCAGCTCCACCGGCACACCCTCTTCGACCAGAACGGCGGCTTCGTTGAGGTAAGGAGCGAGAATCCGGTTGACCCAGAAGCCGGGATGGTCGCGTACCACGATCACCGTCTTCCCCATGGCGCGGCCGAACCGGACCGACGACACGATGGTCTCGGCATTGGTCTGATCCGTAGGGATCACCTCGAGTAGCGGCATGCGCTCCACCGGCGAGAAGAAGTGCATGCCGATGACCCGCTCGGGCCGCGCGGCGCCGGCCGCGATGTCACGGATCGGGATCGTCGAGGTGTTGGTGGCGAAGATCGCTTCGGGCCGGATCTCGCCCTCGACCTCGGAGAGGACCTGGCGCTTCACCGCCAGATCCTCGAACACCGCCTCGATCACGAGGTCGGCGCGAGTGAAGCCGCTGTAGTCCGCGGTGCCCGAGAGCAGGCCGCTCAGTCGCTGATACTGCGGTCGCGTGAGCCGGCGGCGCTTGAGCCGCTCGTCCAGGATGCTTAGGGCGGCCTTGAGGCCCTTGCCCACGCGGGGCAGCTCCGAGTCCTTGAGCCTCGCTTCCACCTCGGCATTGAGCACCGCGGTCCCGGCGATCGCGGCGCCCATGAACCCCGAGCCGACGATGCCGACCCGGCGGATCGGGAGCGACGTCACCTCTATGCCCGGCGGCACGCCGTCGTCCTTCTTGAGCGCGGTGGTCGCGAAGAAGATCTGCACCAGGTTGCGGGACACCGGCGTCATGGCCAGCGCCCCGAAGCGCTCGCGCTCGGCCCGATAGCCCTCCGGCGGACCCTGCTCCAGGCCGATGCGGACCGCGTCGAGCACCGCGAGCGGCGCCGGATAATGTCCGCCGGTCTTCTTGAGGACCTGCTTCCGCGCCAGGTGATAGACGATCCGGCGACCCGGCGGCGTGCCGTCGAGCAGCGCGCCGAGCGCCCCGCCGGGCCCGGTGCGCCGGGGCAGGCCTTCCCGGGCGAGGCGGTCGGCGGCCGAGAGTGCTACCTGGCGGAGAATGCTCCGGGGAACTACCTCGTCCACCAGGCCGACCTTGAGCGCTTTCTGGGCCCGCTCGGTCTTGCCCGCGAGAATGATGTCCAGCGCCGCGCGCGCGCCGATGAGCCGGGGCAGGCGGATGCACCCGCCGGCCCCGGGGAGGAGGCCCAGCTGCACTTCGGGCAGGCCGATCTGGGTCTTGGGCGAGTCGGTGGCGACGCGCCAGTGGCAGGCGAGCGCGAGCTCGCAGCCCGCGCCGAGGCACGCGCCGTGAATCGCGGCGACGACCGGCTTGGGGAACTGCTCCACCCGGTCCATCAGGTCCTGACCCCGCCGGCTCAGCGCCTCGGCCTCGGCCGCGGTGGTGAGGCGGGTGAACTCCTCGACGTCGGCGCCGGCGATGAAGGTGTCGGGCTTGCCTGAGATGAGGACCACCGCCCGCACGTCGGCGTCCCCGCGGAGGCGCTCGATCAGGGCCTCCCACTCGTCGATCAGCCCGCTCGTGAGCTTATTCACCGGCTCACCCGGGAGATCGAGGGTGACGACGGCGAGGCCGGCTTCGACGGTGGTGGTGAAGGCGGTCATGGTCACGTTCTCTCCAGCACCATGGCATACCCCATCCCCCCCTGCGCGCAAATCGAGACCAGCCCGAACCGCACGTCCCGGCGGCGCATCTCGTTGGCGAGCGTGGTGACCAGCCGGGCTCCGGTGGCGCCGAACGGATGCCCGATCGCGATCGAGCCGCCCATCACGTTCGTTTTTGCCCAGTCTACCTCGCCTACCGGGCCCGGCAGCCCGAGCCGATCGGCCCAGGCCTGGGAGGCCCACGCCTGCACGTTGGACAGCACCTGCGCCGCGAACGCTTCGTGGATTTCCACCAGGCCCAGCTCCGACCAGGCGATGCCGGCGCGCTCCAGCGCCTTGGGCACCGCGAGCGCCGGCCCCATGAGCAACTGCCAGCCGGGATCCACCGCGGTCGCCGCGTAGCTCCGGAGGAACGCCAAAGGCTCGTAGCCCAGCGCATGCGCCTTCTCCTCGGCCATGAGGAGCACCACGGCGGCCCCGTCGGTGAGCGGCGAGGAGTTGCCCGCGGTGACGCTGCCGTAGCGGCGATCGAACACCGGCTTGAGCTGGGCCAGCGCCTCGACGGACGTGTCGGGCCGGATCCCGTTGTCGCTCGTGGCCACGATGTCCATGCCTGCGCCGCCGAACCAGGGCACGATCTCCGACGTGAGCCGCCCATCCGCGGTGCCGGCCGCTGCCCGATGGTGACTCATGGCGGCGATGCGGTCCTGATCTTCTCGCGTGATCCCGTTCTCCTTGGCCATCTTCTCCGCCGACTGCCCCATTGACTCGCCGGTGGACGGCTCGGCGATCGCGGGCGTCACGGGGACGAGGTCCCGGGGCCGGAGCCGGCCGAACGCCGCCAGCCGGCCGCCCACGGTCTTGGCTCTGCCGGCCTCGACCAGGATCTGGCTGAACCGGCGCGAATGAAGGATCGGGATGTCGGAGAGCGACTCCACGCCGCCGGCGAGGATCGTATCGGCGTGGCCCATCGCGATCTGGTCGGCAGCGTTGGTGATGGCCTGGGCCGCGGAGGCGCACGCCCGGTTCAGCGAGTAGGCCGGGACACCGGGCGGGAGCTGGGGCAGCAAGCTCACCTCCCGCGCGACGTTGGGCACGAGCACCGAGGGGACGACCTGGCCCATGATGACCTGGTCGATTTCCCGGCCGTCGATCTCCGTGCGGTAGAGGAGCTCCTTGGCGGCGTAACGGGCGAGCTGGACCGCGGGGACGTCCTTCAGGATGGTGCCGCTCTTCGCGAACGGCGTGCGGACTCCGGCGACGATGGCGACCCGCCGGCCCGTTATCATTGTACCCGTCGGGCCACGACGCTCGCGACCGCGCGCCACCGCTCGGCGTCCACCGGCTCGAGCACCTCCCGGCCGTGCACCACCTCGAGCGGACGGACCAGCTGGGTCAGCTCGCCAGATTCGAGTAGATGGTCACGATTCTCCGGCCCCCACCCCAGCTCGCGCTGCGCCTGGAGAAAGGTCTCCATGATGAGGACGCCGCCGGGGGCGAGGCAGGCGACGACGTCGGGCATCCGCGGCCGGTCGAGATAATTGAACAGCAGCACCGCGTCGAACTCGCCCAAGTGCGGCCAGGGCGCCTCGAGATCCGCCTCCCGGAATTCCGCGGCGAGGCTGCCGGCGACAGCCAGCTCGCGGGCGGTCGCCAGCACCTCGGAGTCCCGGTCCACTCCCATGACCGCGGCCCCAAGGGCCGCAGCCGCCAGGCTGTGGCGCCCCTCGCCGCAGGCCAGGTCCAGCACCCGAGCGCCGGGACGGATGAAATGAGCCTGCCAGAAGAACCAAGTGCTCGGGCGGGGCACGCG
>JBGQIW010000134.1:0-5912 GCA_041498715.1 Gemmatimonadota bacterium
CCCAGCTCGCGGGCTGCGACGGCGGACATGAGCTCGGAGGGAGAATAGCTGGTAGCCATTACCTGGGAGCCATTAGCTGTTGGCTTAGTAGCCGTAGTTCACGCCGGCGCAGACCTGCTCGTCCGCCCGGAGGCGCTCCACCAGGCCCGGCTGCTTCGCGAGATAGGCCTGCCGGTCGGGGACGCCGTAGACGTATTCGTCGAGATACGCCTTGAGCCGGGCGGGATCGCGGGAAACGTTTTCCCAACCCACGTAAAAGTCGTTGTCCCGGTCGTAGAAGCCCTGCGCGTACGAGGGGTGCGCGCCCCAGGGCTCCACCACGACCGCGTCCACAATCATTCCGGGAATCAGGGTGCGGTTCGGGTCGGCCCGGATCACGGCCTCGTCCACCAGCTCCTCGACCACCACGATCACCCGCTCCGAAGCGAAGGCGGCTTCCTTCTGCACCCCGAGGAGCCCCCAGATCTGGGCGTTGCCGCTGGCGTCGGCCCGTTGGGCGTGGACGATCGTGACGTCCGGGTTGAGCGCCGGGACCGTCGCCAGGCGCTCGCCGGTGTAGGGACACGTCACCGTGCGGATCCGCGGGTTCGCCACCGGCAGATCGGTGCCCATGTAGTCGCGCATGGGCCAGAAGGGAAGCTTGGCCGAGCCGGCGCAGAACCGGGCCACCATCCCGAAGTGCGAATACTCCTCGATCTCGAGCGGACGCTCGCCCTTCCCCTCCACCGCCCGGCGGAACGCATGCAGCGACCCCGCCCCGGGATTCCCGGCCCAGGAGAAGACCAGCTTCCGGGCCGAGCCCGCCGCGATCATCTGATCGTAGATGAGGTCCGGCGTGAGCCGGCAGAGGGTGAGGTCGCGCCGGCCCTGGCGAATGATCTCGTGGGCGGCCGCGAAGCAGATCAGATGCGTGAAGCCTTCGATGACGACCGTGTCCCCGTCATGCACGTGACGGGCGATGGCGTCCCGCATCGACAGGACCTTCGAGTGCATCCGCGCCGACTCCCCGCGTGTCGTGTTGTGGTCCGGAGTGGTGGAAGCTACCGCTCACCCGCCGCGCGGGCCACGGCCGCCGGCCGGCCGGCGTCGGTCGTGAGCTCGGTCACGAGCCGCTCGCTCGCCGCCGTCAGGTGCCGCTCCAGCAGCTCGACGGCCTGCGCCGGATCGCGCCGGGCGATCGCGCCGAGCAGCTCCCGGTGCTCCGCCTCGAACTCGGCCCGGTGCTTGAGCATGAGCCCGCGCGACAGCCAGTAGCGATCCACCCGCCGCAGCAACCCGGCGATCATCTCGCCCAGCCGGGGGCGGTCCCCGAGATGGTAGATCAGCTGGTGAAACTGCACGTCCAGCGCGCCCCAGGAGGCGGCATCGGTGGCGCGCTCCGCCTTGGCCAGGATGACGTGTGCCTGCTCCAGCTGCGCCGGCGTGAGCCGGGCAGTGGCGCCCCGGATGGCTGCGGTCTCGAGCAGGATGCGGATCTCGTAGATCTCCCGGATCTCGGCGGGCGTGAGCGCGGCGACGGTGGCGCCCCGGTTGGCCTGATAGGTGACCAGGCCCTCGGACTGGAGCTGCCGGAGCGCCTCCCGCACCGGAATGTGGCTCACCTGGAGCTGGCTCGCGATCTCGTCCTGGGGGAGCGGCTGGTTGGCCTGGAGTAGCCCGGTGGTGATCGCCTCCCGCAGCACGTCGGCGACCAGCTCGTGGCTGGCTTGGCGGCGACGTGGCAGTGCGGCAAGTATGCCTTCGAGATCCACCGGGTGCCTCCATCCGGGTGCGGGAAGCCATGACTGTTGCGAAAGAATATATTATATATTATCGTTGCTATCGTCAAGCGTGGCAGGCGCTTGAATTCCCCATTTCGCCACCGGTTTCGCCGAGGCAGCCATGGAGACGCTGACGCAGACGCCCGAGACCACCCACGGCGCCCAGCCGATTCGTTACCCGCCCGCGCGCGAGTACGCCGAGCCCGATTGGACCCGCATTCCCGGCTACCGGAAGGTGAGCGTCGCCGACTGGGAGAACGCCACCTGGCAGCGCCGGCACACGGTCAAGAGCCTCAAGGAGCTCAAGGCCGTCCTGGGAGACCTAGTCCCCGAGACCCTGCTCGCCAGCATCGCCCGGGACCAGGAACAGCGGGCGACGATGTCCATGCTGATCCCGCCCCACATGCTCAACACGATGAGCCTGTCGGATCTCTGGCAGGATCCGGTGCGGCGCTATATGGCGCCCGCATTCGACGACCGCCGCACCGACTGGGCGAATCATCCCAAGGCTTCCCGCGACAGCCTCCACGAAGCCGAGATGTGGGTGGTCGAGGGGCTCACGCACCGCTATCCCACCAAGGTCCTCGCCGAGCTGTTGTCCACCTGCCCCCAGTACTGCGGGCACTGCACCCGGATGGACCTCGTCGGAAACGACGTGCCCCAGGTCGAGAAGCTCAAGTTCCACGTGCCCCAGAAGCACCGGCACCAGCAGATCCTCGAGTACCTCCAGCGCACGCCCGGCGTGCGCGACGTCGTCGTCTCCGGCGGTGACATCGCCAACCTGCATATCACCCAGCTCGAGCCCTTCGTGAGCGCGCTGCTGGACATCCCCAATATCCGGGACGTCCGGCTGGCGTCGAAGGGTCTGATCGGGCTGCCGCAGCACTTTCTCCAGGACGACGTCGTGGCAGGACTCGAGCGGCTGGCCAGGAAGGCGTTCTCCCGCGGAGTGGACCTGGCGCTGCATACCCACGCCAACCATGCGCAGCAGGTGACGCCGCTGGTCGGGCGCGCGGCGCGCAAGCTACTGGAGATCGGGTTCCGTGACGTCCGGAATCAAGGGGTGCTGCTGCGAGGCGTGAACACGACGCCCCACGAGCTGGTCGAGCTATGCTTCATGCTGCTCGACCACGCCAAGATCATGCCCTACTACTTCTACCTGTGCGACATGATCCCCAACTCCGAGCATTGGCGGCTCGGGGTGTTCGAGGCACAGCAGTTGCAACACGACATCATGGGCTATCTTCCGGGGTTCGCAACGCCCCGCATCGTTTGTGACGTACCGTTCGTCGGCAAACGTTGGGTGCACCAAATTGCGGAATACGACCGCGAACTCGGCATCTCCCGGTGGACCAAGAACTACCGGACGGGGATCGAGCTCGAGGACGCTGATGCGCTCACGCGACGGTACGAATACTACGATCCCATCTACCTCCTGCCGCCCTCGGGGCAGGCGTGGTGGCGCACCTACGAGCAGGTAGGATCCCGGGCGTAACCCGCAGCTCGCCCCGAAAGGCATCCGCATGACGCAGCGCGATTATCCCCGCATCGTGGTGCCGCCGCCCGGCCCCAAGGCCAAGGCCATCATCGATCGGGATGAGAGCTGGACCTCGACTTCGTACATCAAGGAATACCCGCTGGTGATCTCGGGCGGGTCCGGTGCCTGCGCCGTGGACGTGGACGGCAACCGGTTCCTCGATCTCATGGCGGGCATCGCGGTCACATCGACGGGTTACAATCACCCCGTCGTCGTCGAGGCCATCCGCGACGCGGCGTCCAAGTTCCTGCACATCTGCGGGACCGATTTCTACTTCGACGGCTTTGCCCGCCTGGCCGAGCGGCTGGCGCGGCTCGCGCCGGGCCCGAGCAAGAAGCGGGTGTTCCTCACCAACTCGGGCGCCGAGACGGTCGAAGGTGCGATGAAGCTGGCGCGCTTCCACACCCGCCGGCCCGCGCTCATCGCGTTTCACGGCTCGTTCCACGGCCGCACTTACGGCGCGATGAGCCTCACGTCCAGCAAGGCGCGCCAGCGGGCCCATTTCGGGCCGCTGGTCCCCGAGATCTATCACGTGCCCTACTGCTCGCCGTACCGCTGTCGGGCCTGTGGGCAGGGGAATCCGTGCTCTCTCGGGTCCATCGCCCGGATCGAGGAGTTGTTCAGCCGGCAGCTGGATCCAACCGACGTGGCCGGCATCTTCGTCGAGCCGATCCAGGGCGAAGGTGGCTACGTCGTTCCTCAGCCGGGTTTCCTCCGCGCTCTCCGCGCCCTGTGCGACCAGCACGGCATCCTGCTGGTGTGCGACGAGGTCCAGAGCGGCGTCGGACGCACCGGGAAGATGTGGGCGTCTCAGTGGGAAGAGGTCGAGCCCGACATCCTTCTCACCGCCAAGGGCCTCGGCTCCGGCATGCCGATCGGCGCGTTCATCGCCAAGGAATCGGTCATGACCTGGGGCGCCGGCTCGCACGGCTCGACGTTTGGCGGGAACCCGGTGAGCTGCGCCGCGGCGCTCGCGACGCTCGACATCGTGGAGAAGAATCTGCCCCACGTGCTCGCCATGGGCGACCGGCTGATCACCGGCCTCCGCCGGCTGCAGGAGAAGTACTCCTCGATCGGGGACGTGCGCGGCCGCGGCCTGATGATCGGCGTGGAGTTCGTCAAGGACCGCGCGACGCGGGAGCCCGATGCTGAGCTGGTGCACCGCCTCGTCCAGCGCGCCTTCGGGAAGGGCCTGCTGCTGCTGGGTGCGGGCAAGAGCGTCCTCCGGCTCGCCCCGCCGCTCGTGATCGACGAGTACGACGTGGACACCGGGCTGGCGATGCTGGACGAGTGCCTGGGGGAAGAGGACTGAACCGCGTTCACGCAGTCTCGATCACCGTCCTGCTCTGCTCCCGCAGGAACTGCGCAACGTAGTACGGCCCGCAGCCGCCCTTGCCCGTCGAGCCGGAGCCCTTCCATCCGCAGAATGGCTGCGCGCCAGGCCAGGCGCCGGTAGTGGCGCCGGTGCGCTTGTTGGCGTAGCACACGCCTGCTTCCACTTCGTCGAAAAACCGCTGCACCTCCTCGGCCCGCGCGGAGAAGATCCCGGCCGTGAGGCCGTACTCGACCTTGTTGGTCTCCGCCAGCGCCTCGTCCAGGCTCCCGACCTCGCCGATCGCCAGGAACGGGACGAACAGCTCCTCGGCGAAGAGCGAGCTCGAGAGCGGCAGACGGGCGACGGTGGGCGCCACGAAGTGGCCCTTGTCGAACACGCCGCCTTTGAGCCGCGCGCCGCCCGCGAGGATCGTGCCCTCCTTCTTGGCTTGCGCCACCGCCTGCTCGAAACGCTCCACCGACCGCTCGTTGATCACCGGTCCGAAGTAGACGTCGCGCTCGGAGGGATCGCCCGCCCGGATCGCGGCGGTCTTGGCCAGCAGCGCCTCCACGAACGGCCGCGCCACGTCCCGATGCACGTACACCCGCGACGTCGCGCTGCATTTCTGGTTCTGCAGACTGAAGGCGGAGCGCATCACTCCTTCGGCTGCGGCGTCCAAGTCGGCGGTATCCAGAACGATCGTGGCGTTCTTGCCGCCGAGCTCGAGCAGGCAGGGCTTGATCCAGCGCTGGGAAATCCCATGATAGATGCGGAGCCCGATGGCCTTGGAGCCGGTGAACACCACGCCGTCCACGCCGGGATGCTGCCAGAGCGGGTCCCCGATTTCCGTGCCGTGCCCGAAGAGCAGGTTGAAGACGCCGGCCGGGATGCCGGCGTCACGATACACCTCGTAAAGCTTGAGTCCGGTCCAGGGGGTGTGCTCGGCCGGCTTGTATACCACCGCGTTGCCAGCGACGAGCGCCGCGGACGACATCCCCGCCGACAGCGCCAGCGGAAAGTTGAACGGCGCAATGCAGGTGAACACCCCGTAGGGGCGGAGCACGTCCGTGTTCCGCTCGACCGGGGTCACCTGCCCCATGGGCCGCACGAACCCGTCCGCGTCTTCCACCTGCTGGCAGTAATAGTCGATCAGGTCGGCCGACTCTTCGGCGTCACCCATCGCCTCGAGCCGGCTCTTGCCGACCTCGAGCGCCATGATCGCGGCCAGCTCGTACTTCCGCTCGCGGATGAGCGCTGCGGCGCGCCGCAGGGTCGCGAGCCGCTCACGCCAGGGCAGCCG
>JBGQIW010000135.1:0-5841 GCA_041498715.1 Gemmatimonadota bacterium
ATCCCCTCGTCTACCGGAATGACGCCCTCACTCCGGCGGAGGCCTTGGCGCTGGAGCCCGCGGCCATCATTGTGTCGCCGGGTCCCTGTACGCCCCGGGAAGCGGGCATCTCGGTACCGCTCATCCGGGCCGCTGCCGGGCAGGTGCCGGTCCTGGGGGTGTGTCTCGGCCACCAGGCCATCGGCGAGGCCTTCGGCGGCGCCGTGGTGCGGGCCGATCGCATCATGCACGGGAAGACGACCGACGTCGTCCACAATGGCCGAGACCTGTTTGCCGGGCTGCCGTCGCCGCTCCGGGTCATGCGCTATCACTCGCTGGTCGTGTCCCCGCGGGGATTTCCGGCCGAGCTCGACGTCACCGCCTGGTCCGCCGATCGGCCGCCGGGGAGCGAGATCATGGCGCTCCGCCACCGGGAGTTCCCCATCTTCGGTGTGCAGTTCCACCCCGAGTCGATCGGGACGCTCGAGGGGAAGCGGATGCTGCAGAACTTCCTGGACCTGGCGGGGGTAAGTGACGGAGCCATTGGCCGTTAGCCATTAGCTAACAGCTAACGACTAACGGCCAATCGCTAACCGCTCCTCTCCGGCACGACTTTTGACTCGGACGCCCCCGCTGGTTACCTTCGGTGATGCGCGTCCGCGGCGTCCTCTCGGCTCGATCCGGCTCCCAATCCAGCCTTGCGTGTCTCCTGAGCGCCGCCGTTCCGGTCGCCCGAGCCCACCGGCCCTTTTCGTAAGACGGAGCCCCCATGCCCAGCGGCACCAACGCGACCAAGTACATCTTCGTGACCGGCGGCGTCGTCTCTTCCCTCGGGAAAGGCATCGCCGCCGCATCGTTGGGACGCTTGCTCGTCGAGCGCGGCTTGAGCGTGACGATGCAGAAGTTCGACCCCTACATCAATGTGGATCCGGGGACGATGTCGCCGTTCCAGCACGGCGAGGTCTTCGTCACCGACGACGGCGCGGAAACGGACCTCGACCTCGGCCACTACGAACGCTTCATCGATCGCTCCCTCTCCCAGCAGAACAACGTCACGACCGGCCGGATTTACCAGAGCGTCATCAACAAGGAGCGTCGCGGCGAGTATCTCGGCTCCACCGTCCAGGTCATCCCCCACATCACCGACGAGATCAAGAACGCCATCCGCCGCCCCGCGCCCGGCCACGATGTCGTGATCACCGAGATCGGCGGGACGGTGGGGGACATCGAGTCGCTCCCGTTTCTCGAGGCGATCCGGCAGTTCCGCCAGGAAGTGGGCCGGGACAACGCCCTTTTCATGCACCTCACCCTGGTGCCCTACATCGCCGCCGCGGGCGAGCTCAAGACCAAGCCGACCCAGCACTCGGTTCGCGAGCTGATGCAGATCGGGATCCAGCCCGACATCCTGGTGTGCCGGAGCGAGCAGCCGATCTCCGCCGACATCAAGCGCAAGATCGCGCTCTTCTGTAACGTGGACTTCGAGTGCGTGATCGAGAGCCCGGACGTGCGCTCGATCTACGAGATCCCGGTCCGCTTCCACGACCAGGGGCTCGACCGCGTGGTCTGCGAGCGGCTGCGGCTCAACACCAGCGACCCCGACCTCAAGGCCTGGAAGTCGATCGTCCAGCGGGTGCTGGATCCCGCCACCCGGGTGCGCATCGCGGTGGTGGGCAAGTACACCGACCTGCACGACGCCTACAAATCGGTGCAGGAGGCCTTGATCCACGGGGGCATCGCGCACGACGCGGGCGTGGACATCCACTGGTTGTCGAGCGACCAGTTCACCGATCAGGAGGCCGCCGGCCGGGTGCTCGGGGCCTACGACGGGCTCCTCATCCCCGGCGGCTTCGGCATCCGCGGCGTGGACGGCATGATCGAGGCGATCCGCTGGGCCCGGGAGCACGACCTGCCGTTCTTCGGCATCTGCCTCGGTCTCCAGATCGCCATCATCGAGTTCGCCCGCGACGTCTGCCGCCTTCCCGATTCCAACAGCACCGAGTTCGCGCCCGAATGCGAGTCGCCGGTCATCTCGCTGATGCCCTCGCAGCGCGAGGTTTCCAATATGGGCGGCACCATGCGGCTGGGGGCCTACACGGCCAAGCTCCGACCCGGCTCCAAGGTGTCCCAGGCGTACGGGGCCACCGAGATCAGCGAGCGCCACCGGCACCGCTGGGAGGTGAGCAACGCCTACCGCGACGTGCTGGCGGAGTACGGGCTCCGGCTCTCGGGCCAGTCGCCCGACGGCGGGCTGGTCGAGATCATCGAGCTGCCCGACCACCCCTGGTTCATCGGGTGCCAGTTCCATCCGGAGCTCAAGTCCCGGCCGACGCGCCCGCATCCGCTGTTCGTCGCATTCATCGGCGCCGCGCTCGGGCGCCGCCGGGGCGGGGCTCCCGCCGAAGCCAAGGAGCTCGCGAGCCTCGCGCGCTGATGCGCCGGCCGCGCCGGGCGGCTCCCCTGATCGTCGGGCTCGCCCTGGTCGGCGGGGCGGCGGCCTGCGGGAGCGGGGGGGCCCGGCCCACGGCCACGGTCCAGGCGGCCGACACGGCGGATCAGGTCATCGAAGGGTTTTCGCACTACGTCACGGCGGACGGGATCCGGAAGAGCCGGGTGGAGGCGGACACCGCCTTCTTCTACGAGGCGACCCAGCTCGCGATGCTTCGGCGGCTCCGGGCGACCTTCTACGATCCCAAGGGCACCGAGTCGTCGCGGCTCACCGCCGACCGCGGCACCTACCGCTGGCAGGACGGCTCCATGGATGCGCAGGGGAACGTCGTGGTCACCGGCACGGATGGGCGCCGGCTACATGCCGAGACGCTCAAGTTCGACCCCAAGAAGAACGAGATCTCGACCGATCAGAGCTTCCGGTTCGAGCACGGGACCGAATTCATTCAGGGAACCGGGTTCAGCTCGGATCCCGACTTCAAGAACGTGGTGACGAATCGCCCGCACGGCGTGGCGGGGAAGGGCGTGCTCCTGCCGGGTCAGCAATGAGACGGCTCGTCGGCCTCGCCGCTCTCGCCCTGGCGTCCCCACTCGCCGCGCAGGGCGGGGCAACCTCGGATCGGTGCACGCTGCAGATCGACAACGTCGACCGCCAGGGCATCGCGATCGAGCGGACGGGCGGGACCGACTACTTCGCGGGCGGCAACGTCCGGCTCAGCTGCCGCGGTACCAGGATCACCATGGGGAGCGACAGCGTCGCCTCGTACGCCGGCAACACGGTCCAGTTCACCGGGCACGTGCACTACCGCGACACGACGCTCACGATGGATAACGATTTCGGCACCTACTATCGCGCCGCCGAGCGATGGGAGGGCCGGGGCAACGTGAAGACCCGGAATCTGAAGACCGGCTCGACCCTCACGGGACCGTCGCTCGATTACTACCGCGCCGTGAAGGGAGTCCGGGACACGACCGAGATGTACGCGGTGAGCCGCCCACGGATCCAGTACTTCGCCAAGGACTCGGCGGCCGACTCCACCGCCGCGCCGGCCGATTCGGCCGGGTCTCCGCGGGAGCCCTACGTGATCGTGGCCGACCGGGTGCGGATCAAGGGCGACGACCGGATCTGGGCCGGCGGGACCGTCACCGTGGACCGGAGCGACTTCGCCGCCCGGGGCGACTCGCTCCGGCTCGACACCGGACCGGCCAACGACGGCACCCTGCTGGGCGAGCGGCCGGTGCTGCATGGGCTCGGCGCGGACAGCTTCAACCTGAGCGGGCGGCGGCTCGACTTCCGCCTGAAGCACCGGGAGCTCGAGCACGTGATCGCCAAGGGCGACGCCAAGGCCGTCAATCAGGACTGGACGCTCGTCGCGGACACGATCACGCACGACCTGGCCAAGCGGAAGCTGGAGCACACGGAGGCCTGGGGCCATAGCATCCGCCCGCACGCCACGTCGGCCACGTACGAGATCCGGGCGGACTCGCTGGCGCTCGATTCGCCGGGACAGCACCTGCACGAAGCCCGCGCGTTCGGCAAGGCGTGGCTCGGGGGCGCCGTGGACTCGGTCACCAAGGAGCGCGACTGGCTCACCGGCGACACGGTCGTCGCCGAATTCGAGCCCCGCGACTCGGCCGGCACCACCAAGTCGGTGCTGACCCGGCTCGTCGCCCGCGGCTCGGCTCGATCGTACCACCTCGACCCGGACGAGAAGAAGAAAGGCGGCCGGCCGTCGATCAACTACGCGCGCGGCGACGAGATCGTCATCACGATGAAAACCGACGGGTCGGAGAAGGTGGATCTGGTGGAGGTTCGGGGAAAGGTGGACGGCGTGCAGCTGTCGCCGTCCACCGAGAAGCCGGGTGTGAAGCCGGGTGAGACGCCCGGCGGGAAGCCGGCGGAGAAACCCGCGGGCAAGGCGCCCGGGGCCCGGTGACGCCGCCCCCCTGGCTGGCCCGGCTCGACGCCACCGACCCCTCGCTGCCGCTGGCGCTCGCCGCGCTGGTCCAGGCCGCTGATACCGAGGGTGGGGCGCCGCTCGCCGACCTCCTGGGCGCGTATCGGGAGGCATACCTCCGGCTGTATCAGCCGCAGGACGGGCTGGGCGAATCGGTACGGACGCACGTGCTGGAGTCGGTGCTGCCCCGGCTCGCCACGGGCGGCTGGGTAGAGGACGGCACAACCGGGCGCTGGGACGTCGTTCGCGCCGCCGTGCCGTGGTGGTCCGATGCGGTGCGCGACCGCGAGGGCGCAGCGAGGGCCCTGCTCGCCGCGGCGGAGCGGGCCAGCCACGCGGCGGCCGGTGCGCCGCCACGGCCGGCCAGCGTGCTCGAGGGCAGTGAGCTCACCAAGAGCTACCGGGGGCGCCGCGTAGTAGACGAGGTGACCGTGCGGCTCTGCCAGGGTGAGATCGTGGGGCTGCTCGGTCCCAACGGGGCGGGGAAGACCACCACGTTCTATCTGCTCACCGGTCTGATCCGGCCGGAGGCGGGACGGGTGACGCTCGATGGGAAGGATCTGACCAAGGCGCCCATGTTCCGGCGGGCGCGGGCCGGCATCGGCTATCTGGCGCAGGAGCCGTCGGTCTTCCGCCGGATGACGGTCGAGGAGAACATTCTGGCGATTCTGGAGACCCGGCGCATGCCGCGCCAGGAACGGCAGCGGGCGCTCGAGCGGATGCTGGACGAGCTGGGCATCCGCCATCTGCGGAAGGTCCGGGCGTACGCGTTGAGCGGGGGCGAGCGCCGCCGGCTCGAGATCACCCGGGCGCTGGTCACGGAGCCGAAGTTCATGCTGCTGGACGAGCCGTTCGCCGGCGTCGATCCGATCGCCGTGCACGACATTCAGACCATCGTCGCCGGGCTGCGCCACCGCGGCATCGGCGTCCTGATCACCGATCACAATGTGGAGCAGACGCTGGATATCGTCGACCGCGCCTACATCATGTTCGAGGGGAAAGTCCAGGCCGCGGGCACCGTGCGCGAGCTGGTGTACGACGAGCACGTGGCCGAGCGCTATCTGGGGCCCACCCTGACCTCCCGCCTGCGGGCGCGGCTGGAGCCTGCCGCGTGAGCCTCCGAGCCGGCCTTTCCCAGCAGACCAGCCTCCGGCAGGAGCTCCGGGTCAATCCCAGGCTCTACCAGGCCATGGACATGCTGTACATGCCCATGATGGATCTCCAGCAGCATCTCAAGCAGGAGCTCCTGGCCAATCCGTTCCTCGAGCTGCTCGAGCCGGAGGACGAGGAGACGTCCGAGCAGGAGGCCCCGAAAGACCAGGAAAAGGAGAAGGAGCAGAAGGAGAAGGAAGAGGAGATGGACTGGGAGGAGATCCTCCTGAACGGCTTCGACGTGGGGGGGACACGGGAGCAGTTCGAGGTCCAGGAGTACACCGAGCCCGTCACCGTCGAGACCAAG
>JBGQIW010000136.1:0-5728 GCA_041498715.1 Gemmatimonadota bacterium
CCCGAACGCGCTGACCTCCACGGTGAACTCTTCGGTGAGGCGGACCCGCTGCGTCGCGAATCCCGCGATGGAGTCGCCCGGGCCGAGCCGTTCGGGGGTGATCTGCGCGTCGCGCACCCGGAAGCGGACCACCCCCACGTCGGACACCGCCTGGAGCCCCACACCGGCGATCCGCTCGAAGGTCGAGTCATCCACCACCGAGTATTCGCGCTCGTCCGGATGGACCACCAACAGCTGACCGGGGCGCACCAGCAGGTACTCGTCGTCGCCCTGGCGTCCCGCGTCGAAGTCGATGCGGGCGTTGCGCCCGTCTTCCCGCACCGTGCCGGCGATCCGCCCACCGTGATCGGGGGTCATGCGGAAGGTGTAGCGGTAACCAGGAACGCCTTGGAGCTGGGCGGCGACGAGGAGGGGGAGCAACAGCACGGCAATCTCCAGCGGAGGGGATGGCAGGACTACGGATGCGCCGGGCGTCCGGTTTCCCCGGGTCCGCTTGCGTTCCGGCACGGCCCTGAATACCGTCGTGGCCATGCGACGGAGCGGGAAAACGGCCCAAGTGAAGGCCGCGGACGTGCAGGCCGTGAAGGAGGCCGAGCGGCTGCGGCAGGCGGCGGAGCAGCTGGCGCGCGCGGTGGAGGAGTTCCTGCGGCGCCGGGCGCCACTCCATACGTCGCCCGAGTGTCGCGACGGCCAAGTCGAGCCGTTGGATTGGTCGGCCGCGGGGTGCGAGTCGCTCTGCCCGTTGTGCCTGTTGAACCGCGCCCTTTCCATATATCGGATGCGAGCCTGAGCCGCCCGCCGTCAGGGCGCGCGCATACTCAACACATACCTCCCAGCTGAATCCGGAGTTGCTCCCACCACGCCACGGGGACCGACCTTTTCCAGCACCACCCGGCCGGCGACTCGAATGCGCACGTAGGGTGCGGCTCGGGGGATCAAGACGTCGAAGCTCGCGGTGCTCCCCCGGTTATGCACGTCAATGCCCCCCGGGCGCACGCGATAGCTCACCGGCGCGTCCGACCTGATGGAGAGCTCTACCGAATCCGCCAGCCGGACCCGAAGGGCTCCACTGTACTGCGACGTGTCGAAGGCGATTTCCGCCACGAGCCCCGGAACAACCGCGACGCCCGCGTTATCCGCCGGTGGACGATTTGGCGACGCCGGGACGCTCGCCCGCGGATGCACGGCAGCCCAGATCCGGGCCGCCACCGCCCGCACGTAGGGGCGACCGACCGTCGCTCCGGCGGTGGCGGCAACCAGCAGGGTGACCGCGGCGGCGATCAAGCCGGAGCGGCGCATGCGGGCCCGGCGCGCGCGGTGGGTCACCTCGGCGAGCGCCAGGACAGGCTCGGGGGGAGACAAGAGCTCCAGCAGCGCCCCCGTCGCCTGCGACGCCTGCCGGATCACCGCAAGCCGCTCGGTGCAGCCCGGGCACTCCGCCGTGTGCCGCAGCACCTGGCGTTGTTCCAGCTCCGGCAGCTCGCCGTCGAGCAGCGCCAGCAGCTCGCCGTCAGTCGGATGAGTCATGGAGCTCCTGATACGCAGCACGGAACGCTTCGCCGGCCCGAACCAGCATGGTGCCGATGCTGCCCGGCGCCACGCCGAGTACGTTCGCGATTTCGCGATAGCCGTAGCCCTGGTGACGCAGCAGCAAGAGCTGCCGGTCCCGCACCGGCAGCCGCTCCAGCGCTCGACGCACTGCGCCGATCCGCTCGGCGCCGAGCGTGGCCGCGTCCGCAGCGAGCGGCATCCCGCCGACTGGAAGATCGTCGATACGCTCGAGCAACAGGCGGCCGCGGCGCGCGCGGCGCCGGCGATCGTCGCGCAACAGGTTGTGCGCCACCGAGACCAGCCAAGCCGGTGGGTCGTCGGGCATCGCCCCACGCCGTAGGAGCTTCACGAAACTCTCCTGCACCACGTCTTCCGCCAGCGCGGCATCACCGCTCAAGCCACTGAGATAGCGGTACAGCGATCTGGCCCGCTCGGCGAATAACGCGGCGACGGTGCGCTCGAAGGACTCGCGACTCATCGTGCCGGAACATTACCCCCCTCGCCCCACATCAGTTACCTGTTGCGGCATTCCCCAGTTCACGTATGAGTCTTCAACGACACTTGCCCATCCGAGGGAATCTCCTGGATCACGCCGACTCCGGGGGCGTACAGTTTGAACTCGTCGGCTTCGCCCGGAATCATCTCACGGATCTTCACACAATTCTGGAAGGTCCCGAAGGGAACCGTGACCGTTTCGGAAAGGGAGATCACTTCGTCGTTTTCCTGTGTCACCCCGGGGACGTTTTCGCTGCGGAACTTGTCCCCCACAGCGGGGGATGCCGGAAAGAGCAGCCCGAGAATGTTCGTGTCGCGGCCGTAACGCCACGCGCCCTCGTGACTCGTGACCTGGCCGTTCGTGTACAAGTCCACGTCTTCCCCGAAATAGTAGACGTCCCCGTTGTCCGATTGTGCGAAGTAGTCGGTAGCCACTTCGACCAGGGCCCCGCTCTCGAACGCGCTATCCACGACGATCACGGTCTGCACCGGCTGGCCGGCGACCGTGAACATCAGAGTGCCCGCCATCCGGGTCCGCACGACCCGGGAGGGCTTCCCTCCTTCGGTGCCCTCGAGCACGTCCTGAGTGAGACTGCCCAGGGGAAGATGGGCGTTGGTGATGGCGGTGGGGTTCGAAAACACCACCGGAGGATTGTAGTTCGGCATGAACGGCGACTGTGCGCTGCACGCGATGGTCAGCAATCCGCAAAACAGGAGTGGCAGGCTCTTCATGGTCGGGCTCCTCGGTAGCGCCTTGACAGGCTGATGACCCGGATGCGGCAAAGGACCGCGCGAGCGCGATCCTTTGTGACGCCGTACGCCAGGCCGGCACGCTATTCGGGGGCGCCGAAGGACCACCGCGCGCGCAGCGAGAGGGTGCGCGCCAGGAGGAAGACAGGAGAGATCCCGGATGGGGCGGCGACATAGGCCAAGACGTTGTGGCGATTGAGAAGATTGCTGATCGTCAACGCGGTGTTCAGCCGCCCTCGGGGACCGCGGCCGCGCAGCTCCCAGTCTGTGGAAAACCCGAGGTCCACACGGGCGTAGGGCGGCAGGCGTGCGGCGTTCAACGGACCATTTTGCGCTATGGGGCTTCCCGTCAGGGCCCCACCGCCGTCCAACGGAGCGTAGGGATCGAGCTGAAGCCCGTCCTGAAGCGGCGTCGTCGGCCGCCCTTCCCCGAAGAACGCCCGCAGGCGAACCACGGACCGGCGCGACAGGCGATACCCGATTCCGATGCTCCCCCGCGCCGCATCGTCACTCGGACGATACCGGATCGTCCCTGCTATCCGGTGCGTCTTGAGCACGCCGAGCTGGGCCCGAGCGTCGAGACGCGGGCCCAGGAACGTGAGCGTCGCGTCGATTCCCTGCACCGATCCCCTCCCGACCAGGACCGGCCCATCGGCGAATGGCAAGCGCGTAGCCGGCGCGACGAGCGCCAGGCCGGAGAGCCGGCGCGTGTACCCCTCGACCAGAACCTTGGCGTGACCGCCAAACCGCCCTTCGACGGCCGCGGCCAGCTGCTCGGCGCTGGCGGGGGGCAAGCCGTTGGCGCCGGATGCGAGCGGGAGGTCCATGCCGAGCACGACGTCGAGCACTGACTCCTCGTTGCGCACGGACTGCACGTACTGATGAACGCGCGCATAGCCCAGCGAGGCTGCCACCGTGCGCCCAAGCTCGAGGCGGGTCCACACCCGAGGCTCGACCCGGACTCCCCAGGCCGACGTCGCGTTCACACGAACGCCGGTCGACACCGTCCAGGCCGCGGCCGGCGTCCAGCGACGGCCGACGAACGCCGTCACGACCACCGGGGCTCCATCCAACGCGACACCGGTGGAGATGGAATCCCGGACCCGATAGTGGGTCGCCGTTTCGGTCACGGCCAGCCCCGCCTCCGATCGATCGCCCACCAGCTCGGCGCTGAACCCAACATCCCGGAGACTCGACGCCACTCCCAGGGCGCCCCAGCCGGCGTCCACGCTCAGCCTCCCGGACCACAACCGCACGTGGACGCGGCGCCCGTCGCCGAGCGATCGCGTCCAGACCGTCCCGACGAGGGACCCAGCGGAGGTGAAGTGGTTCAGCGCCGTTGCGGGCAGCGTCGCCGCGGGAAACACGAGGCGGTCGCGGCTGTCGAGATAGTAGAGGTCGAGACGGCCGGCGCCGAGGGGCACCGAGAGCCGGCCCAAGACGTCGCGGAATCCGTTGTCGCTCTCGCCTCCCTCGGGCGGATTGAACACCGACCGATAGGTCGAGCGACCGCTCAGGAGGACGCTCGTGCCGCGGAGCGGCAACGGACCGCCCAGCGTCTGCTCGGCGGTCGATGGATCGAGAGTTCCCCCGGCGATGAAGTGGTCGGCAACCCGCGGCCGGACCACGATCGTACTCGACAATCCGCCACCGAACCGAGCGGGTGGGGCGAGGGTGTGGACCTCCACCGACGTCACGGCGCTACTCGGCAACAGCCCGGCGATGCCACCGAGCGGCCGTGGCCCGCGCCAGGGGAGGCCATCGACGACAACGAGATTCTCATCGCCCGCGCCGCCGCGCAGTCGCAACGACGGCGCCAACTCGTCGCGGCCCGTGGCGGCCGACGCCGTCGCGATCTCCTGGAAGACATCCGGCTCGCCCACCAGGGGGTTGCGCTCGGCGCCCGCCGGCGTGAATCGAACGCTCCCGATGCCGGACGTATCTGACGATCGGGCGACGGAGTCGCCGAGCAGGATGCTGATCGCGGAAAGGGCCACCGGGTCCGGCGCGAGGTCCACATCGACGCGAGTCGCGCCGCTGCCCGCCGGGGTGACACCGATGCTTTGCGGGGCGAAGCCGAGCCGCTCGAAGCGGAGTTGGAGCCGGCCCGCGGACACGACGCGCAGCACATAGTGTCCGCTCGAATCCGAGAGCACAGCCTCCGGGCTCCCACGCACGCTGGCCCGTACGCCGGCCACCGGCTCGTACGTCTGCGCGCTCCGGATGGTACCATACAGCGAATCACCGGCCAGCAGTGCGGGCGCCGTGCCCATCCAGACCACAGCGACGATCATCTCCCAAGATGACCAGGCGCGGCCGTTTCGAAAAGGCGGGAGCCGTGCCGTGACGGACTGGGGAATGGCCGAATCTGAATAGGAAAGCGAACTATTCCGACGGAGTCTCAATGGGCCGTTTCCTGGATCGGCTGGTATCCGTGTTGGGCGCGGGGGCCCTCTCGGTGTGTTGCAGCGGCGACAACCTGTCGCCCGGCCGCAGCGCCGTGCCAACCCCCTCCGGCATTTACGTCCTCAACGAAGCCAGCAACGAGCAATCGACCACCACGGCCTACGTCGCTGGACTCGATACGGCCCAGGCGTATCGGAACGACGTCACGGGCCACGCGATCTTCGTCCCGATCGCGAAGATCCTGCCGAGTGTGTCCACGTGGGGCCAGTTCAGCTGGACCTGGGGCTATGTCGACACCCTGGTAGAGATCGCGGTCTCGCACAACAAGAAGTTTTCGATCGAGCTGGAAACCGGGTTTCAGAACACCAGCGCCTACCTGCAGTCACTCCCCGCCGGATTCGCCGCCGCCTGCGGCGCCGGGTGCGCTCCGCTGTTCGATGTCTGGACCACGGGGGGCGGCGCCGGCCGCTGTATCAGCGCCTACGTGCCCCTGCCCTGGGTGGCGCCGGTGCGGCAGTTCTGGGCC
>JBGQIW010000137.1:0-5651 GCA_041498715.1 Gemmatimonadota bacterium
AAAGCCGCGAGGTCCCAAACTCCGGCGGTCCTGCGGGGCGATGGCCGCCCACATGATGCTGCTCGAGCGGAACCTGTCCTTTCGGGCGAACCAGATGCGACTGGAGGGTGCCACGTCCCGCCGCCGGGACATGGGGATCGACCTCAAGAAGGCGAAGGTCGTCACGATCAAGACGGTCGTGAACGTCGTCTACCGGACCGCGGCGGAGAACGTGTCCGACGCCCAGATCAAGAGTCAGATCAGCGCGCTCAACAAGGACTATCGCGCGACCAACTCGGATCGGAATCGGACCCCGGCGCCCTGGAAGGGGCTCATCACCGATAGCGGGATCCAGTTCAAGCTGGTGAAAGTGACCCGCACGAAGACCTCGAAGACCGGCTTCACCTTCGACGATGCCGTGAAGAAGGCGTCGACCGGCGGGATCGCGCCGTTCAGTCCGAAGACGCACCTGAACTTCTGGGTCTGTGCGTTGACCGGCGGACTGCTCGGTTATGGCCAGTTCCCCGGTGGTCCGGTCTCCACCGACGGCGTGGTGATCAACTACCTCGCGTTCGGGACGATGGGCACCGCACAGGCGCCCTTCAAGAAAGGACGGACGGCCACGCACGAGGTCGGCCACTTCTTCAACCTCCGCCACATCTGGGGCGACACGCCGGACTGCAGCGGCTCCGATCAGGCGGCGGATACGCCCAACTGCGCCGGCCCCAACTACGGCACCCCCACCTGGCCGGTGGTCACCTGCAACAACGGACCGAACGGCGACATGTTCGTGAACTACATGGATTACACCGACGATGCCGCGATGTTCATGTTTACGGCGCAACAGGTAGTCCGGATGCGCACCGCGCTCGAGACGGTCCGCACCGGCCTGATGTAGCGGAGCGCGAGTGCCATCAAAGAGCCGGGCCGGCGATCGGCTGTTTACGACCATGTGGGTCCATTGCTTCGAGGAGGACACCGAGGCGGGCGCCGTCTATCGGCCGGACGACAGCGGGATCCCCCTGTCACGCCGGCCGCGGGAACGGTTCGCCATTGAGCCGGGTGGAGCGGCCCGGCTCTTCCTGCCCGGGCCGGATGATCGCTTCGTCGAACAGGCGGCTACCTGGACGGACGAGGCAGACGGGCTCGTGATCCGGTCCCGGGACCGCGGCGCCGAGCTGCGCATCGTCCACCGCTCGGCGATGCGGCTCGTGGTCAAGGTGAGCCGCACGGATCCCGCGCGCTGAGCCGGCGGAGGCATCATGGCAAGGAAAGCGGCGCCACCGGTTGAAGCCTACGCGATCAGCAGCCGGGTGGCCCGTCAGGCGCAGATCCGGCCCTACCAGCGGGAACCCCACGCGCCGCTCACCCGGCCGCTTCGCGTCTTTACTCTCGATCCGTCGGTCTCGGATCGTCTCGGCGGCGTGGCGACGGTCATGGTCCCGTACGAGAAGCTCGCCCCGGGCCCCGTGGGATCACTGTTCGAGGTCAACTGCGAAGGTGCGCCAGCGCCGCTGGTGACCGGCGCGCTCGATCTCGACGACCCGTACCTGCTGCTTTCGAGCGGCCTCTCCCCTTCTCAGGCCGACGGGCGCTTTCATCTCCAGATGGTCTACGCCATCTGCAATCTCACCTACGCGGCGTTCAGCCGGGGACTCGGACGTGACATAGCCTGGGCGACGGAGGCCGCACCCGGCGAGCCGCTCCGGCTGACCGTCAGGCCGTTCGGGTTCCGCGGGGCGAACGCCGGCTATAGCCGCGAGGCGGGCGACCTCTCCTTCGGGTATTTCATCGCCCGGGGAAAGCGGGCCGGATTCACGCTCCGCGACGGGATCATCTGCACCGCGCTCAGCCACGACATCGTGGCGCACGAGACCACCCACGCGCTGCTCGACGGCCTCCGCTCGGCGTTCATGAATCCGACCAACGTCGACGTGCCGGCCTTTCACGAGGGCTTCTCCGACCTCGTTGCCCTGCTTCTCCATTTCACCTACGCCGACGTCGTCGAACGCGGCATCCGGGAGGGTCACGGGAGCTTCGCGCGAGGCTCACTCCTCACGGACCTCGCCCGGGAGTTCGGCTATGCCCGGTCCAAGGCGGGCCGAGTGGAGGCGCTTCGCTCGGGAGTCGACGTCGACGGTGTGGCCGCGTTCGATTCCGACGTGGTTCCCTCCAAGGACAACGCGCCCACGCGCTACGACCCGGACCTGGAGCCGCACGCGCTCGGCTCGGTCCTGGTCTCGGCGGTCTTCGAGGCATTCACCACCATCGTCAGGCGGAAGACCGAACGGTTCTTCCGGATCGCCGGCCTCGACCCCGCGGCACCCGCTGGCGGGCCGATGAACGACGCGCTCCTCAAGGCGATCGCCCAGGAGGCAAGCGACGTCGCGGGACAGTTTCTCGGCATCTGCATCCGGGCGATCGATTACTGTCCCCCGGCCGACATGGAGCTCGGGGAGTACCTGCGCGCGATCATCACGGCCGACGGCGACCTCGAGAAGACCGATAAATGGGGATTCCGGGAGGCGCTGATGCGATCGTTCCGGCGGCGCGACATTTTCCCGGATCACGTGCGGTTCATGACCGAAGACGCCGTCCGCTGGCAGTCGCCCGCGGAGCCGATCCGAATTCCGGACCTCGCGTTCAGCCGGCTGCGCTTCGACGGCGACCCGGGCCGTCCGGCGAGCGCGGCGGAGCTGAATCGCCAGGCGAACGCGCTCGGGAGGTTCGTCACCGATCCGGCCAACGCCGACGCGTTCCACCTGGTCTCGCCGCGCGAGCGTCTCCCGACGGGCATCGTTCAGGCGCCTCCCCCCATGGTGGAATCGGTGCGGGTTGCCCGGCGGGCCGCGCCCGACGGCAGGATCCTGTTTGACCTCGTCGGCGAGGTGACCCAGTCGTGCACCGCCGAGTTCAAGGGGGAGCTATTCGAGATGAACGGCGGGTGTACCGTGGTGATCGATCCAGAGGGGCAGGTGCGCTACGCCATCTACAAGAAGTTCACCGGCGAGAACCGGCGAGCTCGCCAGCACGCCGCGATGCGCGGGCCGCTCAGAGGATTCTGGAAGCGGACCGGCCGCCGGTACGTCCAGCAGCCGAATGTGCTGCGACGGTTACATGGACTGAAGTGAGACGGGGCGGTCTACGGGTGGTGTCATCACGCGTGGTCCGAGCCCAGCGGCAAGGGAAAAGCGCTGCATCGGTTTCCGTGGTGGAGCTTGGTTGGTTGCTTCGAGCCCTGGTCCGGAGGCGGTCCCGGTTTTCGAGCAGCTCGGCCTGATGGAGCGTAACCCTCACGGGCTCCGGCCGCTGGTCGAGAGCTGACGCTGGTCCCCGGCGGGCGTCGCACTCCGCTCGGCAAAGGCCGTACGGGGGTGGTGAATCGGATCGGCGCCGATGGTGCCAACCAGCGCCGCCAGATACTCCCGGCTGCTCACCCGCTCCAGCTCCTCGCGAACATGCTCCAGCCGCTCCGGGATGCCCAGTCGGCCGGCCTCGTCCTTGTGGCCGGCCCGCGCCAGGAACTCGCTCAGGCTTCGGGTGTGACGCTCCCAGAGGGCCATCTCCCGCTGCTGCTTGGTCGCGAGCCGTTCCTGATACCAGTCGCTCGCGAGCAGCGCCTCCCGGGTGAAGCAGGCCCGAATCTCGGGATGGTGGGCGTCCTTTCCCTGGAAGCACCCGTGGGCCATGATGTGGAGTAGCGCCGCGATCGGCGGACACGCGTCCTCGATGGTGCCGTCCGCGAAGTACGCTTCCGCCACCCGCTGCTGCGCCTCGACGATGTTGCTGACGCCATCGGCGAACACCGCGGGATCCTGGGTTTCGGGCCGCAGGATCTCCTCCGTGAACACCGCGCCGGGATTGTCGAACACCCGCCCCATGTAGGTCCGCACGAATTTGGCCGTGATCCGGTACCCCAGCCGGCTGGCGAGCACCGTCTTCCCCTCGAACTGGAAGTCTTCGACCCGCTCCAGGTGCCCGGCCTCGATCAGCCGCTTCGGGTCGCGCTCGTGGGGGAACAGCCGGCACCAGACCTCGGGGATCAGCAGGCTGATGTCGTGGTCCACCCGGTACCGCGGGCCGATGAAGCCGGCCGCGGAGCTGAACCCCGCGTAGCCGGTGAGGAGCATCGCGACCAGCGCGTTGTTGAGATCCGCCGTCGCCGCCAGCGCGTTGAATGGCCCCTTGGTGAGCGCCCCCTCCGACCCCGCCCCCGTGGTGCTGGGCGAGCTGCCCGTGAGCGAGCAGACATAGTCCATGAACAGCTCCGGCAGCTCCTGGTAATGGATGGGGCCGTATACGCACAGCGGACGGATGCCGTCCTCGGGCCGGTTGTTCCGGCGGCCCGAGAGGACGCTGATCACCGGGAACAGCACCGGCGCGTGGAGCGGCAGCCGGCGGCTGAGTCGCGCCCCCATCTCGGCGACATACCGGTCGCGCGGGTGCGCCAGGTCCGGCCGCACCTGCAGATAGCGCGGGTTCTTGCTGGGCTTGCCCCCGATCAGCCGCGGCTGGGCGGAGCAGATCGAGTACCCGTCGCCGGTGCGCGCCGCGTTCCGGGCGACATGATCCCGCATCGGCGGGGTGAAGGCGTCGTGCAGCGCGACGTCTTCCACCAGGCGCTGCGCGTCCTCCCGGGCGAGCGGCTGGAAGTTGGAGCAGAACAGGCCGGACCCGGCCATGTCCTCCTCGGTCTGCCGGTCGAGACCCGGGTGGATCGCGTCGTCGGGGCGCTGGAACAGCCGGAATTCGCAGTTCTCCGCCAGCTTGAGGCTCGGGTGGCCGTGGTACTCACCCGGGAGCCCGGCCAGGCGCCGCGCCGGGACCACCACCGAGGCGGTGATGTCGTCCTCCATCTGCACCTTGTCGGCCGCGACGAAGTCCTGCCGCAGCTTGTACGTCCGCCACGCGCCATTCTCCTGCCGCCCGATCCGGAGATAGTTGGCGACCAGCCGCCGCCCGTGGTACTTGAGCTCGTGTCCCGGGGCGCCGTTGATGATGTCGACGCTGAAGTGGCTGCGCCAATCATCTCCCCACTCCGGCCGGTAGAAGCGCTTGATCACGAACAGCTGCGCCAGCACGTGGCTCGGGATGCTCTCCAGCCAGGCGTTGTACTCCGGCGTGAAGTCGGCGGGATTGGGCGTGAGCAGCTTGATCAGCGAGCCGAGCGAGCGATCCGGAGAGAAGATCGGCCGGTAGGGCTCCCGCCCCTCGCCGGCGCGCCGCTCGGGCGGGCGGCCGTCGTCATAATTCCGGTCGACGATCGCCTGGACCAGCGCCATGTCGTCCTCGAAGTTCCCCACGTAGAACGACCCGGGCAGCACCGCGTCGACCAGGCTCTTGCTGATCTCCGACTTGCCGCCCCCCGAGACGGTGCAGGGCTTGTGGCAGAAGGCGCCCTCCGGGACCGTCCCGATCAGCCGCCAGCTCGGCGCGGCGGTGTGCTTGGCCATGCGGATCTTGTAGCCGCTCGGGTGGATGTAGATCCGGCCGGGGAGGAGCTTGAGGTGCTGCTCCTGGCCGTTGCTCACCCACCTGATGTCCTGGCGATGGACGTCGATCTCCATGTCCTCGGGCATGTAGTGGATCTCGGGATAGAGCGCGTCGGTGGCATAGCCCGAGGGGTGGAACTTCGCCCGCTCCCCCACCAGCCCGAGCACCTCCACCAGCCG
>JBGQIW010000138.1:0-5576 GCA_041498715.1 Gemmatimonadota bacterium
GATGCTGTTCACGTCGAGCCAGGTGGGAGTGCTGAACCCTCCTGCGGTGGGGCAGAGGGTCTGCGGCGGACCGCCGGTCACCGGGACCCTCAAATACTTGCCTGGTACCTGGAAGCCGATCCAGCGGCCGTCCGGCGAGAAGGACGGGTGATTGCCCCCGCCCGTGCCGCCGACGGGCATGGGGTCGAGCCGGTCCAGCACGCGCAGGAAGAGGTGGGTGCCGGTCGAGTCGCGCCCGTTGTAGACCAGCCTGGTGCCGTCGGGCGAGAGTGCCATCGTGGCGCCGGGCTGGTCCTCCCAGAGGGCATTGGACGGGAGCTCCAGGCCGAGCCGGAGCACCGGCGGTGGGGATGGCGCGCGGGAGCTGAGCCGGGTCCAGGCCAGGATTCCGCCGGTGACGGCAAAGAGAGCCCACGGCAGGACGGCGATCAGGCGGGCGCGCGGACTTTTCGCTGCCGCGCTGAACGCGGTCCGGTGGAGCGTCGCGGCCGACGCGTATCCCGGATTGCCGAGCGCCGCGGCGAACTGGGCCGCGCTCCCGAACCGGTCGGCGGGCAGTTTGGAGAGTGCTGTCATCACCGCCGCCTCGACGTGGGGCGGCACGGTGCGGCGCTGCAGCGTGAGCGAGCGCGGCTCCTCGGTCATTACCCGGGCGATGATCGCCTGCGCGTTGGCGCCCTTGAACGGCGGCTCGGCGACCAGCATCTCGTAGAGCACGCAGCCGAGAGCGTAGATGTCGGCCCGGGCGGTGATGTCCCGCTGCCCCATCGCCTGCTCCGGCGCCATATAGTGCGGCGTGCCGAGCGACAGCCCCGTCTCGGTCAGCCGGGTGCCGCCGGTGGAGCGGCTGGCGGCGAGCGCGATGCCGAAGTCGGCCACCATCGCGTGGCCGCCGTGCAGCAGGATGTTCTCCGGCTTGATGTCGCGGTGGATGACCCCCTTCTGGTGGGCGTACTCGAGCGCGTCCGCGACCTCTTGGGCGATGCGCACCGCCGCGTCCACGGGGAGCTGCTTCTCCCGGGTGAGCCGGTCGCGGAGGCTCTCTCCTTCCACGAAGGGCATCACGTAGAAGACCAGCCCGTCGGCTTCTCCCGAGTCGAACAGCGAGAGGATGTGCGGGTGCTGCAGGTTCGCCGTGGTCTTGATCTCCGCCAGGAAGCGCTCGGCCCCCAGGATCGCGCTCAGCTCGGGGCGGAGCACCTTGATCGCCACCCGCCGGTCGTGGCGAATGTCGTGCGCCAGGTACACTGTGGCCATGCCCCCCTGCCCCAGCTCGCGCTCCACGCGATACCGGTCGGCCAGTGCCGCGGCGAGGCGCTCCCCGGGTGTGCTCATCGGTTCGCCGCGTCCACCGCGGCCTTCATCTGGGCCACCCAGTTCGGCACGGCGCGGAGATACCCGGTGCTGGTCTGGGCCGGTCCCTGGACGTAGATGATGCCGCCGTCGTGCGAGGGGCGATTGGACCAGCCGGAGGTATCGGAGAAGCGGGGATCCCGCGCCCAGAAAGTCGGGGCGCCCAGCGGCTCACCGGTCTCCGGATTGAGCCGCGCCAGGTACCACGAGACCCCGGAGCGGAAGAGGACCTCCGTGCCCGAGAGCCACAGCGGCTCGACGCCCTCCGAGGAAAGCTGCCAGCGGCGTCCCGCCACCGGGAAGGCGGTGACGACGATGCGACTCTCCTCCATTGTCTGGTACAGGATCAGCTTCCCGTTGGGCGACACCGATACGAACCGCGCGCCGGTGAGGACCGTGTCCAATCTCGGATGTGAGACGCCCGGATCGAATCGCGTCGTGATGGACGCCGCCCAGTCCTGGGCCACCGCCGAGTGGTCGTCGTGAAAGTCGACCGGGTCGGGATTGCCGGGATCGTATGCAAACCCCGCCACCGTGTCCGGCCGCACGCCCGAACTCGGCGCCCCGCGGAGGATCGTCCAGCGGGTGGAGTCGCGCATGGCCAGCAGCAGCTGTTCCCCGTCGGGGCTCCAGAGCGGATGGCGGATCATCTCCCCCTTGAGCCAGGTGAAGTGCTGCCCGTCCCGCAGATCGTAGATCCGGAGTTCCGTGCCTGCAGCGGCCTGCACGACTGCCGCCAGCCAGCGTCGATCCCGGCTCAGGTCGTAGCGCTGGAAGTCGGCCATTTCCATCGGCAGCGGCTCGGGCGTTCCTCCGGAGCGCAGGCGAACCATCCGGCCGACCGCCGCATCCACGCCCGGAGCGTAGACCAGCATGCCGTCCGCCGCGAGGTCAAACTGGGCCTCGCCGATCGCCTCCCGACGGACCCCGGCGACCAGCGTCACCGATCGCTGGACCAGGCGCCTGGCGGGGTCGTAGCGGGCGGCGTTGAGGCTGCCATCCACCGACAGGTAGACGAGGTAGCGGTTGTCCACCACCCGGAAGGCGGAGCCCGCGAGCGGGCTCCCCGGCGACCCGTCGGGCCGGGCCGAGCGGATCGTCGAGCGCTCCCCAGACTCCGGATCAACCAGCAGGGCCGTCCGATTGTACGAGCAGATCAGCTGCCCCGACTCCGGGATCCACGCCCCGAAGGCGCAGCGCGCAATCGACTTCGTCCGCGTGCTTCCGCCTTCCGGATCCAGCCAGCTGAGGCGGTTGCCGTCGAAGTCGGCGGCGAGGAGCTGGGTGGCCGAGAGCCACTCCAGCGATATGACGCTCTTGCCCTCCAGCAGACGCCGGACTTCGCCGCCGGCGACCGGTGCCACCATCACCCGGTCGCCCACGAAGAAAGCGACCCGTGAGCCGTCGGGAGAGACGCGCGGTGCCGTCGCCCCGCGAGTGCCCGCGATCTGGTGGGCGGCGGCGTCCCGAAGGCTCCGGTACCAGAGGAAGGTGGAATCTCCCTGCCGCGCGGCATACACGGCGAAGTCGCCGGCCGCGGAGATGGAGAGGTTCCGATCCGACGATCCGTAGGCCGTCGTCGCCGTGGTCGCGGCGAAGGTCATCGGGGCGCTGTCGGGGAGCGCCGCATCGAACACCGCCGGCCCCGTCGTCGCAGCGTGACGGGTGAGCGCCCAGGCAGTGAGGCCGATCAGTCCGACAGAGAGGGCGCCGAGCAGCGAGCTGACCTGGCGCCATAATCCTGGAGCCGCCGCCGGGACGTACGCCGCGGTGGTGGCCGAGCCCTCGGCGTGGAGCGCGGCGCCGAATGCCGCCGCCGAAGGGAAACGGTCGGCGGGAAGTTTCTGGATCGCCTGGTGCACCGCGGCGGCCACGTGCGGCGGTACGGTCTTCCGGAGCGTGGTAACCGGCTCCGGAGTCGAGGTCATGACCTTGGCGATGATCGCCTGCGCGGTGGGTCCGGTGAACGGGGGCTCGCCGGTGAGCAGCTCGTAGGTCGTGGCCCCGAGCGCGTACACGTCGCTCCGGGCATCCAGCTCGCGCTCCCCCATCGCCTGTTCGGGGCTCATGTAGTGCGGGGTGCCGAGACTCATGCCGGTCTCGGTCATTCGGGTGGCGCCCGCCTTGCTCGCGGCCAGGGCAATGCCGAAGTCGGCCACCAGCGCCCGGCCGTCGTGCAGCAGGATGTTCTCCGGCTTGATGTCGCGGTGAATGACGCCGTGGCGGTGGGCGTAGTCGAGGGCGCTCGCCACCTCGCTCGCGATCTGGACCGCCTCGGGGATGGGGAGTTGCTTCTCGCGGGTGAGCCGATCACGAAGACTCTCGCCCTCGATGAACGGCATCACGTAGAACAGGAAGTCGTCTCCTCCGTCCGCGACCGAGGGCCCCTTTGGAGCCGCTTGCGGCGACTCGGGCCCGAGGGAGTCCTTTAGGGCCTGCCCCCCCGTCCGCCCGCTATCGAACAGCGGCAGGATGTGCGGATGCTGCAGATTCGCCGTCGTGCGGATCTCGGCCAGAAACCGCTCAGCGCCGATCACGGCCGCCAGCTCCGGTCGCAGTACCTTGAGCGCGACCTTGCGACGGTGCTTGAGATCCTCGGCCAGGTACACCGTCGCCATGCCCCCCTGCCCCAGCTCCCGCTCGAGCCGGTAGCGGTCGGCGAGCGCGGCGGCGAGGCGCTCCGGCACCCCGCTCACGGAGCCTGCCGCATTCTAGCGTCCAGCTCCTGGAACCAGTTGAGCACCACCGTCAGCCGATTGGCCTCGGCGCCGAATGCCCTGGAGCGCTGCAGCATCAGGAAAGACTGGTCATCGGGACTGACATCGTAGGATCGATGGAAGGGCAGCTGCACGAAGGGCCGGGTGCCGAACAGCGCCCGCCGGGACGTCGCCTGGAAGTCGGGAGCTGCCGTAACGCCGACGACAATCAGGCTGTCGGCCCGGTCGGCATAGAACAGCTCGCGGCCGGAATGCGACCACGCCGGCGCGAAGCCCCCGGCGGTCGAGACCTGCCACCGGGCCCGGTCGGTGTCGGGAAAGGGCCGGACATACACTTCCTCCCGCCCCGATTCGACCGAGACGTAGGCGATCCAGCGCCCATCCGGGGAGAGCGCGGGCATGTACTCGTCGTAGGGCCCCGCGGCCACGGTGATCCGGGTCGTGTCGCCGGTAAGCTGCCGGGCGTAAATGTCACGAAAGCCGGCGCTGACCCCGGTGCGATACACCAGCCAGCGGCCATCACGTGACCAGAGCGCCTCATCCACCTGGGAGGTGTCGCCCGGCATGAGCCGTTCGGGCCTGGCGCTGCCATCCGCGCGCGTCTGGTACAGGAAGGAGAACGGGCCCAGCAGGTCGGAGGTGAAGCTGAGCGACCGGCCATCGGCCCGCCAGGCAGGGCGATAGTTGAGGGTGCCGCCGAAGCTCAGGCGGGTGAGCGGCCCCGCATCGAGTTGTTTCACCCAGAGGACGTTGTTCGCCCCGTCCAGGGCACTCACGGCGAGGCGCCGGCCGTCCGGGGCGAGCGCCAGGCTGGTGAAGCTTGCCACCCAATCGGGATCGAGCGACGTACCGTGGCCCGTTCGATCGACCCGGGCCACGGTGGCGCCGCGCCCGGCCTGGTCGGCAGCCAGGTAGACCAGGGTCCCGTCGTCGGCCACGCTCAGCTCAGGGGTGATCCCAAGCTCGAGCTGCACGGGAGTAAACAGGACCGTCGGCGGCTCGGCGAAGCGGAGCCGGTCGAGGTTGAATCTCCCTCCCCGCACGCTGCCGTCCTGCTGTACCACGATGAGATGCCCGGTCGGCAGGTACCAGGCCCGGGCCGTGTTGGAGAGCAGGGTGTCGAGCGCCAGCGTTTTCAGGTTGAGAGTCGCAAGCGTCATCTGGGCGCAGTTGTTGCCGCAGACCGTGACGAGCACGACGTCGTTTCTGGGCAGGGCCGTGGGGAACACGATCCCGAAGCCGGGTGGCGGCGGCGCCAGCACCTTCACCGGTCCACCCGCGGCGGGTACGGAGAGCAGCGCGAACACCCGGTTGGTGAACAGGATGTGGTCGTCCCTGAGCCATGTCCCCGCCGCGAGGACGTCCGCCGCCGCGTCCGCGAGCAGCACCGGCGCGCCCCCGCTCGCCGCGATCTTGTAGATCTTCCCGGCGGCCGTGTACCCGATCCACCGGCCGTCGGGAGAAAAGAATGGGCCGTCCGCGCCCTCGGTGCCCTCGAGCAGGCGC
>JBGQIW010000139.1:0-5458 GCA_041498715.1 Gemmatimonadota bacterium
AGGTAAGCTGGCGAAGGGGTCTTTCCTCCCCGGCGCGGACGTTCTACCGTACGCGCACCATGGCCGTCCTCCTCCTCGCCGCCACCAATGTGGCCGGGCTCCTGCTCATCCCCTTCGGGCTCCCGGGGCTCTGGGTCATCCTGCTCGGCATTCTCGCCTATGCCTGGCTCACCGACTTCCACACGTTCACGGCGTGGCTGCTCGCGCTGGCCATTGGGCTCGCCATGCTGGGCGAGCTGGTCGAGGCCTGGGTCGGCTTCCACCTCGCACGGCGGTACGGCGGGTCGAGCCGGGCCGGCTGGGGCGCGCTCGTCGGCGGGCTGGTCGGCGCCGTGGTGGGCGTGCCGGTGCCGCTGATCGGGTCGGTGATCGGCGGCTTCGTCGGGGCGTTCGCGGGAGCGGCGCTGTTCGAGTACACCCGGGAGCGGCGGTCGGGGGCAGCCGCCAAAGCCGGATGGGGGGCGCTGCTCGGGCGCGCGGCCGCGGCGGGGTTAAAGATGGCGTTGGGCGTGGTCATGGCCGTGGGGTCGCTCCTCCTCGCGCTCGAGCGGTGAGGCGGCCGCTGGCGCACCCCCGTTCCCGGCGTTTACTTGCAGGCCTCGACCCTTCCCATGACCACCAGTCCCCCGGACGAGACCCTCCGCGCGCAATGCCGAGACTCTCTCACTTCCTACCCGGAGTCACCGCGATGAAAACGTCGTTTCACCTTACGGCGCTGGCAGTCTGTTGCCTCACGGCCACGGGCGCGGCGCAGGATCCAGCCACACCGGTCTCCGACGCCCTGCGTTCAATCGAGCAGCGC
Source organism: Gemmatimonadota bacterium (assembly GCA_041498715.1). Lineage (GTDB taxonomy): Bacteria > Gemmatimonadota > Gemmatimonadetes > Gemmatimonadales > GWC2-71-9 > DASQPE01. The sequence continues at coordinate 803 of JBGQIW010000139.1, forward strand.
CAGGGGAGGAACCTCATCGCCGCGGCCGAAGCGATGCCCGCCGAGAAGTACGGCTTCAAGCCGACCCCGGCCCAGATGAGTGTCGGTGACATCGTGGTACACCTGTCCGGCGGGAACGACTACCTCTGCTCCAAGATCAGCGGCGTACCGGCGCCGAAGCGCTCCGAGGTGGCCGCGGGAGCGCCGAAGGAGCAGCTCGTGGCACGGCTCCGGGAGACGTTCCAGTTCTGCGAGTCGGCATTGGCCAAGGTGAACGACTCGGCCCTGGGCACGAAGGTGCCGTTCTTCGGGGATCGCGAGGTCTCCCGGGCGCAGGCCATGTTCGCGACCGTGGAGGACTGGGGAGACCATTACAGCCAGCTCGCCATCTATCTCCGGCTGAACGGCCTCATGCCGCCGACGGCAAAGCCCCGCAAGGGGTAGATCCGAGGAATGCCCGTGTCCCGACGCCGACTCGCGCTCTTTCTGGGGATCGCCGCCCTGGCGGTGTTCGGGGTCGGCTTCCCCGGCCTGGTTGCGCTGCTCACCGACTGGTGGTGGTTCCGGGAGATCGGGTACGAGATCGTCTTCACCCGATCGCTGACCACCCAGATTCTCCTCTTCCTGACCGCGGGTGGCATCACCTTCGGACTGCTCTACTTGAATCTGCGGGTGGCGCAGCGGGGCCTGGTCGCCAACCCGATCCTGCTCCAGCTCGCCGAATCGGCCCCCCGACTCAACCTCACCGTCGCGCTGCGGCGGCTGAGTCTGCCGCTCTCGCTGGGCATCGGGCTCTTGACCGGCTTCGGCGCCACGGCCGCCTGGGGCCTGGTGCTCCAGGCCCTCTACGGGACGCCGTTCGGGATAGCGGACCCGGTCTTCTCCCGCGACATCGGATTTTACGTGTTCACGCTGCCCGCGCTCTCGGCCGCGATCGGGTTTCTGCTCACCTTCACCGCTATCTCCCTCGTGCTGGTGGTACTGGTGTACGGGGTGCGCGGCGACCTGGTCCCGGGCCCGCGACGGCTCGTGATCGAGCCCTCGGCCGGGCTCCATCTCGCCATCCTGCTGGCGGCGCTGTTCATCCTGATTGCCCTGCAGCTGTGGCTGGTCGATATCCCCGGCCTGCTCTACTCGACCACCGGCCCGCTGATCGGCGCCAGCTACACCGACCTGCACGGCCGGTTGCCGGCCATGCGGCTCTCGGCGGTAGTGGCGGCCCTGGCGGCCGTCGCCGTCCTGATCGGCGCGGTGCGGGGCCGGCTATTCCAGTACGGAATCTGGGCCGTGGGAGGCTACCTGGGTGTGGCCTTGGTCGGGCGGGGCCTCTTCCCGCAGGCGATGCAGAGCTTCGTGGTCGCGCCGACCGAGCTGACCCGGGAGACGCCCTACCTCCGGAATCACATCGTCGCCACCCGCCAGGCCTGGGGGCTGGACAGCGTGGACGTCCGCGAGCTGGGCGGTGCCGCGGGGCTCACGCTGGCGAACATCCGGGCCAACGGCCCGACCATCGAGAATGTGCGGCTCTGGGATCGGGACCCGCTGCTCATGACCTTCGGCCAGCTCCAGGAGATCCGCACCTACTACGACTTCATCTCGGTGGACGACGACCGGTACTGGATCGACGGGAAATACCGGCAGGTCCTGCTCTCGCCGCGGGAGCTCAACGTCGCGTCGCTCCCCACCCGTACCTTCATCAATGAGCACCTGACGTTCACCCACGGGATGGGGCTCACCCTCGGCCCGGTCAACCAGGTGACCCCCGAAGGGCTGCCGGTGTTGTTCGTCAAGGACCTGCCGCCGGTCTCGACGGTGTCGTTACGGGTCAGCCGGCCGCAGATCTATTACGGGGAGCTGGCCAACGACTACGTCTTCGTAGGGACCCGGCAGCGGGAGTTCGACCATCCCTCGGGCGAGGTGAACGTCTACGCCGCGTACGCCGGCAGGGGCGGCGTAGGGGTCGGCAACCTCCTGCGCCGGGTCGTGCTCGCCATCCGATTCGCCTCGAGCAAGATCCTGTTCTCGCAGGATATCACCGACGACAGCCGGGTACTCTACTACCGCGACATCGTGACCCGGTCGAGGACGGCATTGCCGTTTCTCCGGTTCGACCGTGATCCCTATATGGTGCTGGCGGACGACGGCACGCTGCAATGGATCCTCGACGCCTACACTACGTCGGACGCCTATCCCTACGCGGAGAGGCTGAGCGACGGGACGACCTACATGCGCAACAGCGTCAAGCTCGTCATCGACGCATATAACGGGTCGCTGACCGCGTACGTGAGCGCTCCGGCCGATCCATTGATCCGGACCTGGGCGCGGATCTTCCCCGGCATCTTCGTTCCGCTGGACCGCATGCCGGACGGGTTGCGGGCGCACATCCGATACCCGGACGACATCTACCGGGTCCAGACCCGGCTCTACGCGACCTACCATATGGACGCGCCCGAGGATTTCTACCACCGGGAGGACCAGTGGCAGATCCCGGTCGTCGCCGAGCGTGAGGGGAGCGTGCCGTTCATGCGGCACATCATCATGCGGCTGCCGGAAGAATCGAAGGCCGAGTTCGTCTACATGGTGCCCTTCACGCCGAGGGGAAAGGACAACCTGGCGGCCTGGATGGTGGCGCGGAACGATGGTGCCACCTACGGGAAGCTTCGGGTGTACCGGCTCTCCCGGCAACGACTGGTGTTCGGTCCCCAGCAGATCGAGAACCTGATCAACCAGAACACCGACATATCCCGCCAGATCTCGCTGTGGGACCAACACGGCTCCCGGGTGATCCGGGGCGATCTGCTGGTGATCCCGATCGAGGAATCGCTGCTCTACGTACAGCCGCTCTACCTACAGGCGGAAGGCGGGCGGATTCCCGAGCTCAAGCGGGTGGTGGTCGCCTACGAGAACCAGGTCGTGATGGGGGAGACCCTGGACGCCGCCCTGACCGAACTGTTCGGCGGTGCGCCGGAGTCGGGCCGTCAACCTGCGCCGGCCGTCGCAACGGAGGCGCCGGTCGCCGACTCGGGATTCCGAGCGCTGGCCGGTGAGGCCCGGCGCCGGTATCAGGCTGCGCTCCAGGCGCAGCGGGAGCTCGACTGGACTCGCTATGGGGAAGAGATGCGCCAGCTCGGCGCGCTGCTGGACCGGCTCAAGCCGGGGGGGTCGGAAGGGCAGCGGTGAGGCCAGGACCCGCTAACGCACGTGGATTGGCACGGTGATTGTCGGCGGCGGCGCGGGCGGCGGCGGTGAGCCGGGCGCCGGCGGCGGGGCGGGCGGTGGAGGCACTGGCCCGAATCTGAGCGTCAGCTCGACCGGGGCGGCCGGAGTGTACTCGAAGTCGTAGATCTCCCCGGGGTCGAACATCAGGACCGCCGCACGCGATATGGCTTGCGACGGCGGCAGCGCGTAACCGTCCTTCGCCACCGCCCGCCAGTTGATGGGCGCATCGCCGGCGTTCAGCGACACCATGAGCGGCTGGTCGCCGGCCAGATTGAACAGCCGGAAGCGATAGCGCGTGCCGGCCTTGAGATCCATCGCCTCGGGCTGCGTCTTCCCATTCATGACGAAGTTGGGGAATGGGCCGAAGACGGGATTTGCCTCGGTGCCGGCGGCGCCGAAGAACAGGATCTTGTCCGTTTCCGGATCGAAGCGCTGTCCCGGTTCGAGCACGATGATCGGCCCATACAACCCACTGCCCGTCTGCATCGCTTCGTTGAAGTGCGTGTGGTACATGAACGAGCCGGCGCGCGGCGGCGTCCAGCGCACCGTGAGCGAGTCGTGCGGAGCAATGGACGGCAGGATGTTCTTCCCCGATCCGCTCCACCCCGGCACCCCGTCCGGATAGCTCTCGAGCTCGATGCCGTGCCAGTGCACCGAGGCGGGCTGGTTCGACTGGTTGACGATCGTGACCGCAACGCGCTTGCCCCGTTCGAGCAGGAGCGTCGATCCCGGCACCGGCAGCGCCCCGGGGTCCGCGGCCTCGGGTGTGCCGTCCAGGACGTATGACATGCCGGGCTGTGACCCGTAAACGTTCGGCTTCTCGCGCTGGACGATCCGGATGGCCCGTGGCGTCTCGGAGGGCTCCGCGCCGTCGCCGTTCGGCGCGATGCTGATGCCCATGACCAGCCCGAACATCTGATGCGGCCGGTCGGACATGTGGTGGTTGAGCATCGAGGGGTCGAGCGTCCCGTTCTCGGTATCCAGCGCGACGAGGTGCGACAGGTGCGTGGCGTAATGGCAGTGATAGATCCAGTTGCCCGGCCGCGCCGCGAGCCACGACACCGACATCGTCTCGAACGGTTGGATGATCTCGGTCACGCCCATGCGCCGCTGCTCGGGGGTGTAGAGCGAGTCCGTCACGCCGTTGCCCTTCGACTCCGTGCGGAAGTAGAAGCCGTGGAGGTGCATCGGATGATCGAGCTCGGTGAAATTGACGACCCGCCAGTGGACCGAGTCGCCCTGCGCGTAGTTCAGTCGCTCGGTATGGGGCCACGACAGGCCGTTGATGGCCATCGTGCAGCGGCTCAATCCCGACGGGCTCGCCGGCTCGACCGCGCACCACCACGAGATGGCGAAGATGCGGTTGTCCGCTGCGCGCGGCGCGTTCGGCGGATCGACGACGATGACGCCGTGGAGCTGCATATCCTCGACCAACCGGATGCCGAGCGGATCCACCCC
>JBGQIW010000140.1:0-5385 GCA_041498715.1 Gemmatimonadota bacterium
GCGGCTGTCGTCCTAGCACCTGGGAGGCGGACGCCGGGGCAGGGAGCTATCGCGCCTGGCTCTGCGAGGTGCCCGCCCCCAATCAAGCCAGGAGATTCACGATGCGATCACTCGTCGCGCTCGGGAGTTGCGCGCTCGTCGGCCTCGTTGTGTCATGCAGCGGTTCCCCCACGGCTCCAGGGGGCGGGATTGTCAGCCAGCCGACCACAGGTGGGGGCGGAACGCCGAGCCAGCCCGCCAGCGGTGGGGGAGGAATGATCCCGAACGGCTCGGTCGTGGACGTGATGATCCAGGACTTCATGTTCTCGCCTGCAACCGTGACGATTAAGGCGGGAACCACCGTACGATGGACGAACAACGGTCCCTCAGCGCACGTGGTCGCGAGCGATATGGGCGTCTGGAGCAGCGGCACATTGAGCCCACCCATGAGTGGCGTTGGCTACGGTATGGGTGATGGTATGGGCGGCGGTATGGGCGGCGGCTACGGCGGTGGCGGCAGCTCGCCGGGCGGGACATTCCAGTTCACGTTCAAGCAGGCGGGGACCTACGGCTACCACTGCACCATCCACCCTCCGAGCATGTACCCCGGCTTCACCGGCACCGTGACCGTGACGCCGTAGTCGCGGTGATTGTGCACTTCGCTCGAGGCCGAAGCGCGGTGTAAGCCGATCCGTCAGCGGCCCAGGCCGGTCAGTTGACGCCGCTGGCCGGCCCTTGCATTGTGGATGTGGCCCAGCTCGAAGGGTAGCCAGCGGGCGGGGGCGTGTCTGCGGTGCGGGGCACCCGTGCCGCGAATCATTCCGCAACTATTATCACACCTGGTCCAATAGGGGGAGGAAACCATGTTTGGCACATCCAAGGCACTGCTCGCGGCCGTTAGCGGCCTGCTGATCCTGGGATTCGCGCAGCAGCCGGTCGCAGTCACGGGTTGTCTCGCGAAGGGGAAAGCCAAGGACTCATACACGATCAAGGGCAGCGACGGGAAGGAATATTCCTTGACCAGCAGCACCGTCCAGCTGGGCGAGCACGTGGGCCACACGGTTACGGTGACCGGCTCGCAGGCCGCGGTGGAGACCGGCGCGCTCAAGGACACCAGCATGAACATGAAGATGGACACCAGCATGAAGAAGGGCGCGGGCGCGGCGCACGACATGAGCATGGGGGGCGGCAGCCCGTTGACGGTCACTAGCCTCAAAATGGTCAGTGCCCAGTGTAAGTAGCCCGCACAGCGCGAGCCGCCGCCCCGAGGGCGGCGGCTTTGCTTTCATCCACCGAGGGCCTCTCGATGCTCAACCGGAGCCTTGCGCTCACCGGCATTCTCGCGCTCGCGGCCTGCGCCGCTCCCGCCCGCGACGCGTCCCAGGGCCAGGTCATGCAGGCCGCTTCAATGATTCCCGCGATGACCCGCCACCTGGACTCGGTCGCGGCGGCGCCGGGCATGCTGCACGCCGCCATGCCGGACCACGAGCAGCGGGTCCACGCCCTGATGGCGGCGATGCACGACGACATGACGCACCTGGGTCTGCCGTCCGATCCGGCTTACGAGGCTCTGGCCGACTCGACTGTCGCCGATCTGGGGCTCATGGAGAAGGCGAGCGGCCCGGAGTACGACCGGCTCGTGGCAGCGCACGTCGAGCACGTACGCCGGCTGATGGCGGCTTACGAAGCCAAGGCAGGCCAGCCGCACTGAGGGAGGGGGCCGGCGATGCGGACTGTCGTACGGCTGATCGAATTGGCCGCGTTCCTGGCGCTGGTCTGGGCGGCGCTCGCGGCGTTCCGGTATCTCGGTGGCGAGCCGTGGGCGTCGATCGTTCGGCGGCCGCTCGGCTTCCTGCCGTAGAGCCGGGTCACATGGTGGAGATTCTCTTGTAGCGCTTGATGTCGGGCAACGGGACGACGATCAGCGCACCCAGCCCGACCAGGAGTCCGAGCAGAAGGACGCGGCGCATGGAGTACCACCTTCCGTCAAAGGATGTCATCGCCGCGAGGTCCGCGGACCGCGGTCAGTAGACCGCCACGGAGGAGCGACCCAGGTCGCTTTCCAGATGCCACTCGATGAACTGCCCCGGCTGGATGTGCAGCAGCTCGGTGGCAATGGAGCCGTTGGAGCCGACTCCGTGCGCGATGAGACGAACCGTGCGCGTGTGGCCCAGCATCCACGGGGGGAGGAAAAAGTTCGCCGTGGTCGCCGCAGTGACCGTGGCGACCCGCGACGTTTCGCCGTCGTGGTAGATGTAGACGACGACGTCGAGCCAGTTGTTATTGGTGACCGTGAGCGGCGTCGGCTCGGACGGATCGGCCTCGGGCTCGTCGTCCACCTGGTGATGCCCGCCGCACCCCGCCGACCCCGCGACCAGCGAGGCCACAAGGGACAGCGCAAAGCCCGCATGGCGCAGGGCCGTCATCGAGAGAGCGGTCACCGATAAGGTCATCGTCGTCACCTGCTGGAGCCTAGCGCCACGTTCGCTCCGCTGGAAGCCCCGTCTCCCGCCGTTGCGAAACGCGCAAGTGCCTATAGCTTTCAGGCCCCAACCGCGTCCGGAGACGGGAGAGTGACCTTGCGCGAGAGCCGGAAGGGACTGGCGCTCATCGAAGTCCTGATCGCCATCGTGCTGGTGGGCATGCTGTGCGCCGTGGTCTTGGCGGCGTTGACCGCCTGATCGGCGCGGGTCGGCCTGGGGATGCCTCAGCCTGTCGATAGTCGTCCGCCGCCTCCGGGCGGCGGTTTCGTTTTATCGACGTTGGCTCACTGGCGGCAGGGCGCGGCCGGATCCGGCTTCGGATGGTCCACCAGCACCCGATGGTCCAGGTTCGCCACCGTGCGGGCGAGGTCGTACTCCAGGCCGGCCACCCGGGCCAGCTTGGCATAGTCGATGTACTGTGGCTCGTCGGTCAGTTGGTGATAGTCCTCGTGCAGATCGGTGGTGACGAAGATCACCGGGATCCCGTAGCGCGCATACTCGGTGTGATCGGAGCGGCAGTACACCTGCTCCGGATCCCCGGGGGCATCGAGCGAGTAGTTGAACTGGAAGCCATGGCTCCCCTCGGCATTGACCCGCTCGGCTAGATCGCCCAGCTCGGTGGAGAGGCGGCGTGATCCGACCACCTGCAGGTAGGACGGGCCGCCGCCGGGCAGGTCCACGGCGTCACCCCGCCCGATCATGTCCATGTTGAGCTGGGCGACGATCGAGTCCCGTGGCACCGTGGGATGGTCGACGAAGTAGCTCGAGCCGAACACGCCCTCCTCTTCCCCCGTGTGCGACACGAAAAGCAGCGAGCGCCGTGGCCGCAACGGCGCGCGCGCCGCCGCCTGCGCGATCTCCAGCAACGCCACGGTGCCCGAGCCGTCGTCATCGGCGCCGTTGTAGACCGAGTCGGGCCGCGGAGGGTGCAGCTTCCGCACGCTGTCGAGCGCTGCACGGATTATGGCCGCCTCGGCCGCCGTCGGAGCCCGCTGGGGCGAGTCGGCCCCGCGCGGCCGGAGGATCCGGTTGAACACTCGGATTGAATCGTGATCGGCGGGGCTCGGCGCCAGGCCGAGGTGATCGTTGTGTGCGCCGAGGGCGACGAACTCGCCGCGGAGACGGGGATCGCTCCCCCGGAGCACGGCGACGACATTGCGGGCCGGCGCCGGAAGCGGATCCGCCCGCACGACTACACTCCCCTGGAGTGCGGGGCCGCGTGCCCCGCGGGAAAGGCCGCCGATCGGTGCTCCCAGGAGCGCAGTGGTTGCCTCGGATGATAGCACGAGCTGGAAAGGCCCTTGCGTCGTCGGGCCTCTGATCGTCACGATTCCCGCCTTCTCCGCGGCAAGTGCGTCGGGTGGGAACAGGTTCAGCTCCCCCGCCGCCACCGCCACCGCCGGCGCGAACCGCGGCTGCTGGGTGAGGATGCCGAACGGCAGGTAGGTGCGCTGGCCGGCCGGGACGCCCAGGATCACGATGCGGCCGGCCGCCTCGCTTGGGCTGATCCAGGTCGTCGAATCGGCGAGCGACCCGCCGTAGACTGCCTGCACTCCGTCGAGCGAGCGGGTGGAGTCGATCGCGAACGCGGCGAAGTCTTTCCAGGTGACGAGCGTGGTCTCCCCGACCCGGATCGTCGAGCTGCTGTCCAGGCCGACCTTCGCGAGCGGCACCGTCTGGAAGTAGCCGCCGCTGTCGCCGGCGGGCTCGAGGCCGAGACGGCGGAACTCCGCGGCGATATAGTCGGTCGCCTTCACGTTCCCGATGGTCCCAGTTTCCCGGCCCAGCATCGAGTCGGCCGCGACGATGGCCAGGCGCTGCTCGAGGCTGCGCGCGGTGATGCCGCTCTCGCTCGCGGCGGGGGCGGGGGCGGGCGCGACGAACGGCGACGGGTGCGAGCAGGCGCACAGGAAGAGAAGCGGGACGGTCAGGTCTCGGCGTAGCCGCATGCGTCTGGGTCCGGTCGAGGTGGAGACGGATTGAGGCGCCGCGAGCCGGACGGCTCGGCGTCAGCGCGGGTTTCACCGGGAGCCCGCCCCGGCCGGCGGGGGGAATCTGGGGTGGCGGGCGCCGGATCGCCACGTGCTTGACACCGCCCACGCTCCCCTCTAATCGTGGAAGACCCGCCGGGCGATGACTCCCGCGCCTCGGCGGCCCCGACCAGCAAGCCTCTCTCCCCCCAGGGCGGGCCGGCAGCGTCGGCCACGGAACCGAGGCTCGTGACCCACCAGCCGGAATTGCCCGCCGCGCCGGACGCGCTCTTTCGTCGGATTGTGGAAAGCAGCCAGGGACTGATCTGCGTCCACGATCTGTCCGGGACGCTTCTCTACGTCAATCCAGCGTCGGCCGCCGAGCTCGGGTACGCGGTGGAGGAAATGGTCGGGCGGAACGGCGGCTCGCTGCTGGCGCCCGCCGTCCGGCCGCTCTTCCAGGAGTATCTGGCGCGGATCCGGAGCCAGAAGGCGGACAAGGGTGTGTTGCGCCTGACGCGACGGGACGGGACCGAGCGCCTCTGGGCCTATCGCAACGTGCTTCGGGAGGGCGAGGGCGGGGGCGGGGGCGAGGCGTACGTGATCGGACACGCCGTGGACGTGACGGATTTCTGGCGGGCCAAGCAGGAGCTGCAGGAGAGCCAGACCCGTTCCGTTGCGGTACTCGCGGCCCTGGACGAGGGCGTCGTCTTCTGCGGCGCGGACGGCGAGGTCATCGAGTTCAATCGCAGCGCCGAGCGCATCCTGGGGATGAAGCCCGAGCATCTGTTCGGCGCGCGCAGCGCCCCGCCGGAGCTGATCCGGGAGGACGGCTCTCTCCTCCTGGCGGCGGAGCGGCCGAACCTGGAGACGTTACGCACTGGGCAGCCTTGCCGAGGCGTGATTTGCGGCGTTCGCCGGGCCACCCTCCCGACCATCTGGCTGGAGCTCAA
>JBGQIW010000141.1:0-5370 GCA_041498715.1 Gemmatimonadota bacterium
CCCGCGTTTCCGGCCCCCGATCGGTTGTGTCCCAAGGCCGGCAACCCGGTCTACTACGTGAGCCCCGACGCCGTGCGCGCGCTCCTCGCCGGCCGGCGGAACATCGGTCTGGCCGAGGCGTTCCGGACAACCATCCTGACCAGCCGCGCGCTGGAGCGATGGCACGCCCTCCGGCCCACACCGGCGGGGCGGGAGACGATCCGCCGGGACGTGATCGCGTTGGCGGGGTTCTGTCTCGAGTTGTTCGATCGAAGCGGAGCCGGCGGCGGCGCGTGGTGGCCCCGGCTTCACGCGCTGCTTGAGGACGCCGCAGGCGCGACGGGACCGGTCCGGCGCTCCGCGGGCGAGATCGTGCGGCAGCTCGAGGCGGCGGAGCGGATCGCGGTTCGGCCGGTAACGAAACGTGCGGGCTGGCTGCGCCGGCTCGTGACCGCGGTCTGGATGTAGGCGAGACGGATCCCGCGCTATTTCCACTTGGGCGCGGGCCGATATTGACTTGTCGCTTGGCTTCGGTTTATGTTCGGGTATCATAGCTGACTACCCGCACAATGTCGTTCGCCTGTCTCGCTCACTTCACGGCAGCCGCCGGCCCGGCAACCGCCGATCTCGCAGCCACGCTGCTCGAGCGCGCGCCGCGCATTCGAGTAGACGGCGGCGACACCGAGCCCCTCATCTGGGCCGACGCCCGCGGTCTCCACGCCCGCTCGCTCGCCGACACGCTGCTCACCCTGCTCCGAGCGCACGGCTGCCCCGCGCCCCGCGCCGGCGTGGCAGCAACGCCGGTGGCGGCGCGGGCTGCGGCCCTGCACGGCCCCGCCGCGGAGCCGATCAACACCGTCCCGCCCGGCGCCGACCGTGATTGGCTCGCGCCTCTCCCCGTCGTCGTGCTCATGCCCGCGCCCCCGTCACTGCTCCTCAATCTGCTCGCGGGCACCGGCATCGAGCGCTGCGGTGAGCTCGCCGAGCTGGATCAAGCCTCGGTCGAGCTCCGCTTCGGCGCCGACGGCGTTCAGCTCTGGCGGCTCGCCCGGGCCGACGATCGCCGGCTCCTGTTCGGCCCGCCGCCCCCGCCGCTGCCGCACGCCTCGCTCGAGTGGACCGATTACGTCCTCCGCGACCCCGAGCGGCTCCTCTTCGTGATCAACCGCCTGGCCGGCAGCGTCACCGCCGCGCTCCGCGAGCTGGGCCGGGGCGCCCGGACCTTTACGCTCGTCTTCTCGCTCGATCGCGGCGGCGCGGTCGAGCACGCGTTCCATCCCTCCCGCCCCAACGCCAACCAGCGCAGCTGGATGCGCCTGGTGCGCGACGAGCTGGAGCGCGTGCGGCTGCCCGACGCCGTGAGCGGCGTGGCGCTCCGGGTGGACGCGGTGCTCCCCTCCGCCAGCGTGCAGGGGGATCTCCTCGACCACGGCTTCGCCACTGCCGCCGTGGCGGAGACGGCGCTCGCCCGGGTGCTGGACGAGCGGTCTCGGCTCCTCACGCCGCTCGGCAACCGGCATCCCCTGCTCCGCCGCCGCACCGTGTGGCGCGAGGAGCCCGCCGCGATCGTCTGGCGGCGCACCGAGCTCCGCGGAAGCGACGTCGAGCCCCGACTCGCCCTCTATCTGCTCCCCGAGCCCGAACCGGTCGAGGTAGAGACAGCGGAGCACCGGGGCTTCGCCATCCCCGTTCGCTATCGTGACCGCGCGAGACGGCACGAGCTCCTCGGCGCGCAGGGCCCCGAGTGCGTCTCCGGCGGCGATTGGGAGGAGGCGTACGCCGTCGAGCGCTACTGCTGTATCCGGGCCGATGGCGAGCTGGTGCAGCTCGCCCGTGATGCGAGGAGCGGGTCGTGGACGCTGGAAGGAGAGTGGCGGTGAGCGTTCAGCCGGGGAAGTTCCCGAAGAGCGGTGGAGCGATGGCTAACAGCTAATGGCTAACGGCTAATGGCTATCTTCACCGAGCTCCGCACCCACTCCGCCTTCTCCTTCGGCGACGGCGCCGTCACCCCCGAGACCCTGGCCCGCCGCGCCGCCGTCCTGGGTTACGAGAGCCTGGGTCTCACCGACGCTGCGGACCTGGGTGGGGTCGTCCGATTCGTGCTCGAGGCCCGGCGCCAGGGCATCCGGCCGATCGTCGGCGCCGAGCTGCTGGTGGTGCCAGATCTCCCTGCCTCGGCGCCCGGCAATCCCGGCCGGACCGCCGCGTATCCCGCCGCGTTCCTCGCCATCGACGAGCGCGGCTATCGGAACCTCGCCGGCCTCGTCACCCGCGCCCGCGTGGGTGACCTCGACACCTGGAGCCGCGACCATCCCCACACCGCTCGCGGCCGGGCCACCGTCAGCTGGCGCGAGGTCGCCGAGCGGAGCGAGGGCCTGATCGCGCTCACCGGCCCCGCCTCCGGGGAGCTCGCCACCCTCGTCCGCGCCGCTCGCCGGGCCGACGCCTTTCGCCGCCTGGTCGAGTGGCGCGAGGTCTTCGGTGACCGCCTGGCCGTCGAGGTTCAGCGACACGAGGCCGGCGCCGACGAGGCCGAGCTCGCCGATCTGCTGGTTGACCTGGCCGAGACGCTCCGCGTCTCCTGGGTCGCCACCCAGGACCCCCGCTACGTCGATCGCAAGAGCCGGCTGGTGCACGACATGCTCACCGCCCTCCGGGCGGATCTCACCCTCGCGGAGGCGGCGACCCGGGGCGTGCTCCTTCCCAACGGCCGGTGGCGGCTCCTGTCCCCCGAGGAGATGGCGCGTCGCTGGGCCGCACGCCCCGAAGGACTCGAGGCCACCGCGGCGATCGCCGAGCGCTGCCGCTTCGACCTGGCGTGGATGCGGCCGCCGCTCCCGCGCTTCTCCGTGCCCGAGGGACACACGGACGACACCTTCCTCCGCCTCTGCGCCGAGCAGGGCGCGCGCGAGCGCTGGGGGCTCCTGACCGAGGCTCAGCGCCGTCAGCTCGAGCACGAGCTGGGCGTCATCGGCCGGCTCGGGTTCGCGGGGTTCTTCCTCGTGATGTGGGACGCGGTGCGCAAGGCCGGCGAGCTCGGCATCCTCTGCCAGGGACGCGGCAGCGCCGCCAACTCCGCCGTCGCCTACTGCCTCGGCGTCACGGCCGTGGACCCGGTGCGCCACGGGCTTCTCTTCGAGCGGTTCCTCTCCGAGGTGCGGGTGGACGGCCAGACCGAAGCGCCCGACATCGACCTCGACATCGAGCACGACCGGCGGGAGGAGCTGCTCGACTACGCCTATGGCCACTGGCAGCGCTCCTGCGCGGCGATCGCCTGCACGGTACAGCACTACCGCGCGCCCAACGCGCTGCTCGATGCCATGCGGGTCTTGGGCTATCCCGCCGAGCTGGCGTTCACGCTCTCGAAGCGTATCCACCGCTACGACGCCGCCGAGGGCGCCGAGTACGTGCGCGAGACGCTGGCCAAGGAGTTCGGGCTTCCGCTCGACGACGCCCGCGGCCGCGCGGTTCTCGCCATCATGGAAGGCTGCGACGACCTTCCCCGGCTCCGCTCCACCCACGTGGGCGGCTTCGTGCTCTCGTCCGCTCCGCTGGGCGACTGGCTGCCCATCGAGCACACCACCATGGGGCGGACGATCGTCCAGTTCGACAAGGACGACCTCGACTCGATCGGCGTGCCCAAGTTCGACTTCCTGGGACTGGGCGGACTGTCGCTGGTGCGGCGGGCGTTTGACGTGATCGAGCGGCGCACCGGCGAGCGGCCCGAGATGTATCGCCTGCCTCCCGACGATCCCGCCACCTACGAGCAGATCTCCCGCGGCGAGACGATCGGCACCTTCCAGATCGAGAGCCGGGCGCAGATCGCCTCCATCCTGAAGACCCGGCCCGAGCACCTCTACGACCTCGTCGTGCAGGTGGCGCTCATCCGTCCCGGCCCGATCCAGGCCCGCTTCGTCCACCCGTACACCATGCGCCGCCGTGGACTCGAGCCGGTCAGCTACCGCCACCGGCTGCTGGAGCCGATCCTCGCCCGCACCCAGGGGCTGCCGATCTTCCAGGAGCAGGCCATGGCGATCGCGATGGCGATGGGGCAGTACAGCGCCGCGGAGGCCGACGCGCTTCGCCGCACCATGGGACACAACCGGAAACGCCATCGTCTGCTCGATGAGCTGACCCGGCTCCGGGAGCGGATGGTCGCGCGCGGCATCGACCCGCCGGTGGCCGCTGCGGTGGCCCAGGACCTCGAGAGCTTCGGCAGCTACGGCTTCCCCGAGTCGCACGCGTGGAGCTTCGCGCTCATCGCCTACGCCACGGCCTGGCTCAAGCGCCACTACCCGGCCGAGTTTTTTATGGGGCTGCTCAACTCCTGGCCCATGGGGTTCTATCCGCCGGCGACGCTGGTGAACGACGCCCGGCGGCAGGGGGTGGAGGTCCGCGGCCCCTGCCTCCGGGACGGCGACTGGGAATGCACCGTGGAAGAGACCGCTGACCCCGCGCGTCCCGCGCTCCGGATCGGCTGGCGGCACGTGCGCGGCGTGGGGGAGCGGGCCATCGAGCGGCTGGCCGCCGCCCGTGCCGGGGAGCAGTTCGGCTCGATCGCCGAGGTCGTCCGCCGGGCCACGCTCACCCGCAGCGAAGCGCTCGGCCTCGCCCGCGCGGGCGCGTTCGGCGCCTGGGAGCCCGACCGCCGGCACGCCGCTTGGGAGGCCATCGGCGTCGCGGGCGACGACCTGCCGCTGGCGCCCGCCCGGCGCACACGTCATCGCCCGCGCGCCATGCGGCGGGACGAGCTGGTCTACCTCGACTACCTCGCCACCGGCATGAGCCTGAACGGACACCCCATCGAGCACGTTCGCGAGCGGCTCAAGCAGGGAGGCGCGCTCGACAGCCGGGATCTGCTCGAGTTGAAGGGCGGCGAAGAGGTGATCGTGGGCGGGCTCGTCACCGTGCGCCAGCGGCCCGAGACCGCGGGCGGCACGATCTTCATCCTGCTCGAAGACGAGCATGGCTTCATCAACGTGGTCGTGCCGAGCCGGCTGGTGGAGCCCAACCGGGAGGTGGTGAAGTTCGCGCTCTTTTTGCTGGTGCAGGGACGCTTCGAGCGGGACGGGCCGGTGATGAACCTGGTGGGGCGAAAGTTCCGGAAGCTCGCGGTGCGCGAGCTCACCTACGCGAGCCGCGACTTCCACTGAGAACGGCCCTCGCAAGCGAGAGCGGCACCGGTTCAGCTCGAACCGGTGCCGCTCCGCGATGCCGACGCCGTGACGCCTAGAACACGAGCCAGGCGAGCAGGTACAGGGTGTTGTTGCCCGTGGCCGAGCGGCCGAAGCCGTCGTAGCCGGTCTTGCCGCCGTTGAACTTGTCGTACGCCACGTATTGCAAGCCGAGGCGCGTGTTCTGCCACGGATTGAAATCGAACTCGCCGATGAA
>JBGQIW010000142.1:0-5346 GCA_041498715.1 Gemmatimonadota bacterium
ACATCGTGCTCGTCTGTCACAGCGGTCCGATGGGCGACGAGGTCGCCGCCATTCTGGCTGCGCGACACTTTCGCCGCGTCCGGAACCTCGCGGGCGGCATGAGAGACTGGGCCGGGCCGCTCGAGCCGGGATCGTGACCCGTCTCCTGCTCCTGGGGGGCGGCCATGCCCACCTGTTCGTATTGGAGGGCGCGAGTCGCGGGATGTTCACGGGGGTCGACGTCACGCTCGTCGCTCCGTTCCCGCGACAGACCTACTCGGGTATGGTGCCGGGCATGATCGCCGGGTGTTACGCACTCGACGAGCTTTCGTTCGATCTCGAGGCCATCGCCCGACGGACGGGTGTCCGCTATGTGCGGGCGGCCGGACGCAGGATCGACGCGGACGCCGACCGGGTCGAGCTGGCCGACGGTGGCGTCGTGGAGTACGACCTTCTTTCAGTCGCTACCGGCTCTACCGTAGCCGGCACCGAGCTTCCCGGTGTCGCGGAGCGGGCGCTCCTGGTCAAGCCGGTCGACCGCGTCGCCGAGATCGTGCCCGCGCTTGAGGCAGCGCTGGCGGAAGACGAGAACCCGTCGGTGGCGGTGGTCGGCGGCGGTGCCGCGGGGATCGAGATCGCGCTCGCAGTGCGGGCGCGGCTCCGCTTGCTGGCGGGGCGGGGGGTCGGGACGGTCACGCTGGTGGAGGCCGCGCACCATCTCTTCGCCGGCCGGTTGCCTCGGGCCGAGCGCGCCGCCGAGCGGGCCCTCGCGCGCACCCGGGTTGCGGTGCGCCGCGGCGCCGAGGCCGTCGCCGCGACCCACGCGGGAGTCCAACTTGCCGACGGAACCGAGGTGCCGGCCCGGCTCCTGATCTGGGCGACCGGCGCCGCCGCGACGCTCCTGCTCGCCGACTCGCCGCTTGCGCTTGACCCGCGGGGCTTCCTACTGGTCGACGGGCAGCTTCGATCGCTTTCACACCCGCGCGTCTTCGCGGCCGGAGACGCCGCCACTCCGGCCGCGTGGCCGGCGACGCCCAAAGCCGGGGTGTATGCGGTTCGGGAGGGGCCGGTGCTCTTGGCCAATCTCGCCGCCGCGTGCCGGGGCGTGGAGCCGCCCGCCACCTACCATCCGCAGCGCCGGTTCCTGGCGCTCCTCAACACAGGCGACGGCGGTGCGATTCTTTCCTACGGTCTGTTCGCGGCGTCGGGGCGGTGGCCAATGGTCCTGAAGGACCGCATCGATCGGGGGTTCGTGCGACGGTTCAAGCGGCTGGAGGGCGATGAACGGTGAGGCGTCTCTTCACCTCCCAAAGAGTCGCCCGAACACTCCCGTCGTCCCCGTTACCGACGCGAGCGCAGCGCCAAGCTCTTCCATGGACTGGATCCGGGCCGCGGGATCCTTTGCCAGGGCTTGGTCGATCACCCCTTCCAGTCTGGCGGGCAGCTCCGGGCGGAGCGAGCGAAGGCGGATCGGCTCGCCCTTGAGCCGGGCGAGCATCATGTCCTGCGGGCTCTTGCCGGCGAAGGGGAGACGCCCCGTAAACAGCTCGAACGCCAGCACGCCGAGCGCGTAAACGTCGCTTCGGCCGTCCAGCGGCTTGCCGCGGATCTGCTCCGGGCTCATGAACTCCGGCGTCCCGAGGACGATGCCGGTCTGCGTAAGCTTGACGACCTCGGGCTCGGCGCGTCGCTCCTTGGCCAGCCCGAAGTCCATCACGACCGCGCGGCTACCGCCTCCCACGGCGGGGTCGGGCACCAGCATGACGTTCTCGGGCTTGAGGTCGCGGTGCACGATCTCGAGCTTGTGGGCGTGCTCGAGCCCCCGGCAGATCTGGAGCAGCAGCGGGACGCCCTCGGCGACGGACAATGCGCCCTGCCGGATCTCGTGCTCGCTCAGCGGCTCGCCCGGGAGGTAGGGCATCACGAGGTAGATGAGCCGCTCGGGCGTCTCGCCCAGGCCGAGGATCGGGCACACGTTCGGGTGGTCGAGGCGCATGGCGATCGCCGCCTCGCGCTTGAGCCGCTCGACCGACGCGGGGTCCCGGATCAGCCGGGGCGAGAGGACCTTGAGCGCGACCTGACGACCGGTCTCGAGATCCTGTGCGAGATACACATAGGACATGCCGCCTTCGCCCAGCCGGCGCTCGATGCGGTAGCACCCCCCGAGTGTCCGGCCGGTGAGGCTGGTGTAGACGGGATCGGCGGGCTCGGCTGCGCGCTCGATCGCGCGGGCCTGTGCCGTGTTGGCGACCTGGGCCGGGGCGGGCGCCACCTCGACCAGCGGTGTGCCGTCGTTCGGGCAGAACCGGGCCGGCGCGGCGTAGTGGTTATGGCAGCGCGGACAGCGGCGGTTGCTCAATCGCTGAACCGGTTGCGGCCATCGACCTTGGCGCGATAGAGGTTGCTGTCAGCCAGCTTGAGGAGAGACTGCCCGTCGGTCACTCGGCTGTCGGGATACGACGCCATCCCGACGCTGATCGTGACCCGGACGGGACGGCCGGATTCGCCGAAGTCGTAGCTCGCGACCCGGCGCAGGATGCGCTCGGCAAAGTTGCGCGATTCGGCAACGGTGGTTTCGGGCAGGAGGACGACGAACTCCTCGCCGCCGTAGCGCGCGAGCACGTCCACCGAGCGCTGCTCCCGCTTGAGCACGTTGGCGAGCTGCTTCAGCACCTTGTCGCCCACCAGGTGCCCGAACGAATCGTTGATCTGCTTGAAGTTGTCGATGTCGATCATCATCGCGGTGAGCCGGGCGGCATAGCGGGCCGCGCGGTCCATCTCCTGCTCCAGCTTGTGCATCAGCGCGCGCCGGTTGTACAGCGCGGTGAGCGGATCGGTCTCGGCGAGCTGACGCATCTGCTCCTGGCCGAGCACCGCGTGCTCCAGGTCGTACGCCTTCTCGATGGCCGCCACCGCGGAGCGGATCACCCGGTCGGCGAACGCCAGGTCGTTGTCGGTGAGCGGGCTGTCGTCCGGTGTGGTCCGCAGGAAGAACACGCCGGCCGGCTGGTCCCGGAGTGAGAAGCGGACACAGATCGCCGAGCGTGTGGGGACCGGGCGTCCCTCGGCCTCCCAGGCATCCCGGACCTCGGTGTAGAGCGGGTCGGTGACGACGTCGCGGGCGTGGACCACCTCGCCGGTGGCGAGGCAGTGACGGATCTCGGGATAACGCCGGAGATCGATCGGCAGGTTGTGGAGCGTCGGGTTCTCGTAGGCAGCGACGACCGCGGCGGCATCGTCCTCCGGCCCGATCAGGATGATCGAGCAGCGGGAGATGTTGAGCGCCTGCGCCACTCGGCGGACGAGGATCTGATAGATCTCGTCGGGTTTGAGCGAGGCGGTGACCTCGGTCATGATGTCCATCATGTCCGAGCGGTGTCGGGCCTCGCGCCGGGCCTGGTTGAGTTGATCACCCAGGCGCAGCTGCGCCTTGACCCGCGCGAGCAGCTCCTTCATCCGGAAGGGCTTGGGGATGAAGTCGCTGGCGCCCAGGCCGAGCGACCGGACGGTGGCCTCTTCCGGGGGCATGGAGGAGATCATGAGGACCGGCAGGTCCTTGAACCGCTCGTCACCCTTGAGGCGCCCGAGCAGCTCCAGACCGTCCACCTTGGGCATCATGATGTCGAGCAGGACGAGATCGAACCTCTCGGTCTCCAGCCGCTCGAGCAGATGCTCGCCGCCGGGGACGGTCGTGACGTCGTACCCGTTCTCCTTGAGAATCC
The DNA here is from genome assembly GCA_041498715.1 of Gemmatimonadota bacterium. Classification (GTDB taxonomy): domain Bacteria; phylum Gemmatimonadota; class Gemmatimonadetes; order Gemmatimonadales; family GWC2-71-9; genus DASQPE01. Next base: position 3,702 of record JBGQIW010000142.1, read on the forward strand.
ACCAGAGCGTGCGGGAGAGCGCCGGATCGTCGTCGGCGACCAGGATCTTGCGGCCTTGAGTCATGCGCGCGAGAGCGCCAGCTGGCGGAAAAGGGCGGGGTCCACATTGCCTCCAGTCGCGATGGCCACTACCACGCCTTCGGTCGGAATCCGGCCGGCGAGCAGGGCGGCGGCGGCAACCGCGCCGGACGGCTCGACCGTGAGCCGGGCCCGCTCGTAAAGATGCCTCATGGCGTCGCCGATCTCCAACTCGGTGACCTGGACGGCCTCCCGGACCACTGGCCTGAGCACTTCCCAGGTGAGGCGGCCGATCGAGCGGGTGAGCAGCCCGTCAGCCAAGCTCCCGGTGGTGGCCAGGGCGACGGGCCCCCCGGCGGCGAGCGCGGCCGACAGCTTGGCCGCCCCCTCAGGCTCGACCCCGACGACCCGCACCGAGGGCTTGAGCGCAACCACCGCGGCGCAGATGCCGGCGAGCAGCCCCCCGCCGCCCACCGGGACCAGGAGCGTGGTCACGTCGGGCGCGTCCTCGAGGATCTCCAGGCCGCACGTCGCCTGGCCGGCGATCACGTCCGGGTGATCGAACGGAGGCACCAGGGCCAGTCCCTCGTCCCGGGCAATGGCCTCCGCCCGTTCCATTTGCTCCGGCGACCGCGTCCGGCCGGCGAAGACGACCTCGCCGCCGTGCCCGCGCACGGCCTCCACCTTGATCGAGGCTGCCGTCTCGGGCATCACCACCACGGCGCGGATCCCGAAGGACCGGGCGCTCCAGGCGAGGGCGAGCCCGTGGTTGCCGCTGGAGGAAGTCACCACCCCCGCGCGCCGGCGGTCGCCCAAGCGTGCGACCGCCGTGTACGCCCCGCGCAGCTTGAACGCGCCGACCGGCTGCAACTGCTCGCATTTGAGGCGGAACGAGCCGCCGCGCAGGTCCAGCACCGGCACCAGCGGCGTGCGAACCGCGATGCCCTGGAGCGTGCGGGCCGCGTCCCGGATGTCCTCCAGCGACGGGCCGGCCCGCCCGGGCTCACTGCTCGGCGCTCGGCACCTCCTCTTCGCCGGCGATCTCGTCGGTGCCGCTTTCGTCTTCCTTGGCCACGCGGGACACATCCACGACCGCGTCGCCCGCGTCGAGGTTCATCACCCGCACGCCCTGCGTGTTGCGGCCGATGACCCGGATGCCGTCCACCGGGACCCGGATGATGATTCCGTGCCGGGTGATCATCATCAGCTCGTCGTCCGGCTGGACCTCCTTGAGGGCCACGCAGGGGCCGGTCTTATCGGTCACCTTGAAGGTGATGATCCCCTTGCCGCCGCGCTTCTGCACCCGGTACTCGCTCAGCTCGCTCCGTTTGCCGAAGCCCTTCTCGCTCACGACCAGGAGCGTCGCGTCGCGCCGGATGACGACCATGCCGATCACCGCGTCGTCCGCCACCAGCTCGATGCCCTTGACGCCGGTGGCCACGCGGCCCATGTCGCGGACGTCGCCCTGGTGGAAGCGGATGCTCATGCCCTCCCGGGTGGCGAGGACGACGTCGCTCGTGCCGTCGCAGATCTGCACGTCGATCAGCTTGTCACCCTCGTCGATGTTGATCGCGCGGATGCCGGTGGTGCGGACGTTCCCGTACTCGGACAGTGCCGTTTTCTTCAC
>JBGQIW010000143.1:0-5218 GCA_041498715.1 Gemmatimonadota bacterium
AGCGCCTCGAACGCCAGCTCGGTGGCGCCGAGCCCGGGCCGGCGCTCCACCGTGAACCCGCGCGCTTCGAGCAGCTGAGCGAACATCTCCGCCAGGAGATACGACTCGCCGAACGGCTTGGAGGCGACGACGACCGGGCGCCCGGGTGCCGCCGGCGCCGGCACGGCGGCCGGGTGGGCGGCCGGGTGGGCGAGCCTTGCCGCTCCTGCTGCGGCACGGGGCGCGAGCGCGATGAGCGCGGCCGCCCCCGCTCCGGCGATAGCCACTGCAATGCGGGGCTGCCGCCGCATGCGCGCCGTCATCCGTCCCTCACCCGCGCGCGCGCCAGCAGCTCCGCCACGTACGGCGTCGCGGGCGCGCCGAGGAGCGCGGCCGGCGCCGCCGCCTGCTCGATCCGTCCTGCCCGCATCACCACCACCCGGTCCCCCAGCTCCAACGCCTCGCGCAGGTCGTGCGTGACCAGCACTGCGGTGAGGCCGAGGCGGCGTTGGAGCGTGCGGAAGGTGAGCTGAAGCTCCGCGCGGGTGATCGCGTCCAGCGCGCCGAACGGCTCGTCCAGCAGCATCACGTCCGGCTCCGCGGCCAGCGCCCGCGCGATCGCCGCCCGCTGGCGCTGCCCGCCCGACAGCTCCCTCGGCCAGCGCTGGGCGTACTGTTCGGGGTCGAGCCCGACCAGGTGCAGCGCGTCGTGCGCACGGCGGTCCCAAGCGGGGTCGTCGGCGAGCCAGGGAACGACGCCTACGTTCCGCGCAATCCGCCAGTGCGGCAGCAGTCCGCCCTCTTGCGGCACGTAGCCGATGCTGCGCCGGAGGAGAATCGGGTCCACGGTGCGGACGTCGCGCCCGCGCACCGACACGACCCCCGCGTCGGGCTCGACCAGCCGGTTGAAGCACCGGAGCAGCGTCGATTTGCCGGCGCCGCTCTCGCCTACCAGCGTCACGCACTCGGCCCGGTCCACCGCCAGCGTGACGCCGTCGAGGGCGTCTACCGCGGCGAACCGCCGGGTGACCGCTTCCGCCGAGAGGAGCGGCGGCATCAGCCGGGCAGGAGCACGGCCGCGCCCCGGAGGCGCCCGCTTCGGAGCCGGTCGAGCGCCTCGTTGGCCTGCCCCAGCGGGAGCGCCACGGTCTCGGTGCGGACCGGCACCCGTGGGGCCAGCGCCAGGAACTCGTCCCCGTCGCGCCGGGTCAGGTTGGCGACCGATCGCACGGTCCGCTCGCCCCAGAGGATGTCGTAGGGAAAGGATGGGATGGGGCTCATGTGGATCCCGGCGCAGACGACGGTGCCGCCCTTGGCCACCGCGCGCAGTGCGGTGGGCACCAGCGCGCCTACCGGCGCGAACAGAATCGCCGCATCGAGCGGCTCGGGCGGCGCCTCCTCCGACGGCCCGGCCCACTCGGCGCCCAGCTCGCGGGCGAACGTCTGCGCGGCCGCGTCGCCCGGGCGGGTGAACGCAAAGATTCGGCGGCCTTCGTGCCGTGCCACCTGTGCCACGAGGTGGGCGGCCGCGCCGAAGCCGTACAGCCCGAGCCGCACCGCGTCGCCCGCCGCGCGCAGCGCGCGATAGCCGATGAGACCGGCGCAGAGGAGCGGCGCGGCCTCGACGTCGCCGTATTCCGCCGGCAGGGGAAAGCAGTAGCGCTCGTCCGCCACCACGAACTCGGCGTATCCGCCGTCGAGCTGCCAGCCGGTGAAGCGGGCGCGGTCACAGAGATTCTCCCGGCCGGAGCGACAGTATGCACAGACGCCGCAGGTCCAGCCCAGCCAGGGCACGCCTACTCGCTCGCCGGCTGCGAAGCGGGCGGCGCCCGGGCCGCGCTCCGCCACCCGGCCCACGATCTCGTGTCCCAGGACCAGGGGTAGCTTGGGATCGGACAGCTCGCCGTCCGCTACGTGGAGATCGGTGCGGCACACGCCGCAGGCCCCGACCTCGAGCAGCACCTGGCCCGGTCCCGGAGTCGGCCGGGGCAGGGTAGTTTCGCGGAGGGGGGCCCCCGGTCGGTCGAGCAGCATCGCGCGCATGGCGGGTGGGAGGTTGGCCCGGGCGGCGGCCGGACGCAAGCCAGATCGGGCCGAAACCTTCTAACCAGCAAAAGCGTCTATATTGGTTACTTCCACCATCCCCCCGGGACGGGAACGCCCATGATCGAAGCCCTCCGTGCCGCGCTCGCCGACCGCTACCGTGTGGAGCGGGAGCTGGGGCGCGGGGGGATGGCGACCGTCTTCGCCGCCGAGGACCTGCGGCACGGGCGCACCGTCGCGATCAAAGTGCTCCGGAACGACCTGGGCGGGCAGGGGCTGGCCGAGCGGTTTCTCCGGGAGGTGCGGATCGCGGCGCGGCTGGCGCATCCGCAGATCGTCCCCCTCCACGACTCGGGCGAGCGCGACGGCTTTCTCTATTACGTCATGCCGTTTCTGGACGGCGAGTCGCTCAGGGAGCGGCTGGAGCGCGAGGGGCGCCTGCCGATCGCGGACGCGGTCCGCATCGGGCGGGAAGTCGCCAGCGCGCTGGACTACGCCCACCGCTGCGGCGTCCTCCATCGCGACATCAAGCCCGAGAACATCCTGCTGCACGAGGGCGAGGCGATGGTCGCCGACTTCGGCGTGGCCCGGGCGCTCTCCGCCGCGCTCACGGCGCGGGAAGGCATCTCCGAGCCGGGCATGGCGATCGGGACGCCGGCCTACATGAGCCCGGAGCAGGCGAGCGCCGACGAGGAGATCGACGGGCGCAGCGACATCTACAGCCTCGGCTGCGTGGTCTATGAGATGCTGGCGGGACGGGCGCCGTTCGCCGGATCGGGCTCGCGGCATACGATGGCCCGGCACGTCGTGGAGCCGCCGCCGGCGCTGCGGACGCTTCGGCCCGAGGCGCCGGTCGCGCTGGAGCAGGCGCTGCTTCGGGCGCTCGCCAAGAGCCCGGACGACCGCTTCCCCACCGCCGGCGACTTCGCCCGCGCGCTCGAGGCGGCGCCGCTCACGACCGGCGTATACGCCGGCGTCGCGCCGGCCCGCACCGACATGCGCGCCATCGGCGTGCTGCCCTTCGTCAATGCGAGCCCCGATCCGGACACCGAGTATTTCACCGACGGGATGACGGACGAGCTGATCGACGCGCTCACCAAGGTGCCGGGGCTCCACGTGGCCTCGCGCACGTCGGTGTTTTCCCTCAAGGGGAAGCAATCCGACGTCCGCACGCTCGGTGCGCTGCTGGGCGTGGCCGTGGTGCTCGAGGGCACCGTCCGGAAGGCGGGTCCCCGTCTCCGCATCACGGCGCGGCTCACCGACGTGCGCGACGGGCGCCACCTCTGGTCCCAGCGGTTCGACCGCGACGTGCAGGATGTCTTCGCGGTGCAGGACGAGATCGCCCAGACGATCGTGACCACACTACGGGCCACGCTGCTGGGCGACATCGGAGATCCGACCCCGCGCCGGTACACCGCGGACCTTACGGCCTACACCCTCTATCTCAAGGGGCGCTACTCCTGGAACAAGCGCACCAACGAGGGGATCGCCGAGGGGGTGCGCTACTTCGAACAGGCGATCGCGCGGGACGAGAGCTATGCCCTGGCCTACACCGGGCTGGCGGACTGCTTCGCGCTCCAGCTCGACTACCGCGGCGTCCCGGTGGGCGAGGGGATGCGGCGGGCCAAGGAATTCGCGCTCAAGGCGCTCGCCATAGACGAGACGCTGGCGGAGGCGCACACCTCGCTCGGCTGGGTGCTGTTCATCTACGACTGGGACTGGGACGGGGCGGCCCGCGAGTTCCGTCGCGCCCTCGAGCTCAACCCGCGATACGCCACCGCGCGCCAGTGGTACTCCTGGCTGCTCATGTCGCAGGGGCGGCTGGAGGAGGCCGTTGCCGAGGGCCGGCTCGCGCTCGAGCTCGACTCCGCGTCGGTGTCCATCCGCCGGAGCGTCGGCTGGCTGCTCTACTACGCGCGGCAGTACGAGGCCGCGGGCGAGCAGCTGCGCCGGGCGGTCGAGCTGAACCCCACCGCCGAGGAGACCCACCGTATCCTCGGGCTGGTCCGGCTGCAGCAGGGGCGGCTGGACGACGCGGAGGTCGCCTTCCGCGAGGCGATCGGGCTCTCCTCCGAGCTGGCGTATGCCCGCGCGGGACTGGCGCAAACCTGCGCCAAGGCGGGTCGGACTGCCGAGGCCCGGATGCTCCTCGATCAGCTCTACCGCGATGCCAAGGAGCGTTACGTCTCGCCGGTGGCGTTCGTCACCGTGCATCTCGCGCTGGGTGAGGCGGACCAGGCCTTCGCCTGGATGGAGCGGGCCCGCGAGGAGCGCCGGGGCTGGCTCTGCTATCTCAAGGTCGAGCCCCTGCTGGACGAAGTTCGGGGCGATCCCCGCTTCCGCGCGCTGGTCGAGGCGATGCGGCTCGGCTGAGCGCTGGACCGGGAGCGCCGGTCGTGCTATTTCACAGGTTCCAAGAGGGAGGAACCAATGGCACGCGTGAGATCGAAATGGGTCGGGTGGGCGCTGGTCGCGGCGTTGGCGGGTCCCGTCTCCGGCTGCGTCGCCGCGGCAGCGGCGGCCGCAGGCGCCGGCACCGGGATCTACCTCACGAGCCGGGGTGTGGCCTCGGTGGTGGACGGCTCGGTCAACGACGTCGCGGCGCGCACGCGCTCGGCGCTGGACGCCGAAGGCATCACGATCACCGAGACCAAGACGGAGGCGGAGGGTGACAAGCGCTCCTTCAAGGGCAAGAAGGACGACCTCGACGTCACGGTGGAGCTGCAGCGCCAGAGTCCCAGCACCACGAAGGCCGAGGTGACCGCGCGGAAGAATCTGGCGGAGTGGGACAAGGACTACGCCAGGAAGCTGCTCGACCGGATCGTGAAGGGCGGCTGAGCGCCCGAGTCAGGCGCTCCGGTCATCGGGCCAGGAGCGCCTCGACTTCCTTCCGCGCCGCCAGCTCGGCCTCACTCTGCGCCGCCAGCTCGCGGGTCACCTCCGCCAGCTGGCTCCCCGCCGTCTCGGGGGATTCCAGCGCCCGCCCCTGAAGTCGCCCCACTACCGTCAGCGCCTCGAGCAGCTGCTGCACCAGCCGGTCGCGGGACCGCTCGATCGCCGCGTGGCCGTCGCTCATCGCCGGCGGGAACGGCAGTGCGTCGCGCCGCGTCTCCAGCACGGCCAGCGCCTCGTCCGCGCCCGCCAGGTCGCGGGCCGCGTCGCACGCGTGTCCCAGCAGGTCGGCAAGCGCATTCGC
>JBGQIW010000144.1:0-5213 GCA_041498715.1 Gemmatimonadota bacterium
ACTCAATGTGTTCGTGCGGCAGCTGGGGAGCGGCGCGGAGCGGCGGATGACGGCCGACACGACCCGGCCCATCCGCGAATATCACTGGTCGGCGGACGGCAAGCGGGTCCTCTACCTCCAGGACCGCGGCGGCAACGAGAACTTCCACATTTTCGCCATTCCGGTGGATGCGACGGACCCGGACAAAGCCCGGGACCTCACGCCCTACGACAGTGCCCGGGCGTTCGTCGCGGACATCCCGCGCGATCTGCCCGACCGGATCTTCATTGCGCTCAACCGGCGCGACCCGACCGCGTTCGACGCGTACTGGCTGGACCTGGATTCGGGCGCCCTCACGCTGGTCGAGAAGAACCCCGGCCGCTTCGGCGCATATCTGCTCGATCGCCAGCATGACGTCCGGGCCGCGGTCGCCCAGGGTCCCGCCGGCGAGAACGAGATCTACGCCCGCGGCGACTCGGCCAACCCCTGGAAGCTGCTCGCCAGCTACCCCGCGACCGAAACGGTGAACCCGCTCCGGCTCGACCCTGACGGCAAGTCACTGTATCTCACGAGCGACCACGGCGAGACCCAGTTCGCCCGGCTGATCCGGCTCGACCTGGCCACCGGGGCCGAGCAGGTGGTGGGGAGCGATCCCAGGAACGCGGCGGACGTCTCCGACGTCCTCTTCGGCGCGGGCACCGACTCGCTGCTCTGGATTGCGTACGAGGCCGACACCACCCGGATCTACCCGACCGAGCCGGCCGTGGCACGCGACCTCAGCCGCATCCGGCACCTGCACGACGGCACGCCCTCGGTGACCTCGATGACCCGCGACGAGCAGCGCTGGGTCGTGGCCTTCGATTCGCCCACGGACCCGGGCGCCACCTACCTCTATGACCGCTGGACCGGCCGGGCGCGGTTTCTCTTCCGTCCGCGCCCATGGCTCAAGCCCGCGGAGCTGGCCGGGATGAAGCCGGTGGCCTTCCCCGCTCGGGACGGGCTCACCGTCCATGGTTACCTCACGGTTCCCAAGGGGATACCCGCGAAGAAGCTCCCCCTGGTGCTCCTGGTACACGGCGGGCCGTGGGCCAGAGACAGCTGGGGCTACGACCCCGAGACCCAGCTGCTGGCCAATCGCGGCTATGCCGTGCTCCAGGTGAACTATCGCGGCTCGACCGGCTACGGAAAAACGTTTTACAACGCCGCTGTGCACCAGTTCTCGGGTACGATGCATGTGGACCTGATCGACGGCGTCAACTGGGTGGTGGCGCAGGGAATCGCGGACCCCAAGAAGCTCTGCATCTACGGGGGATCGTATGGGGGTTACGCCACGCTGGTCGGCGTCACCTTCACCCCGACCACCTTCCGCTGCGCGATCGACTACGTCGGGCCGTCCTCTCTCATCACCCTGATCGAGTCGTTCCCGCCCTACTGGCGCCCGTTCATGGAAGGTTCGTGGTACCGCTTCGTGGGAGATCCAGCCAAGCCGGCGGACCGGAACGACCTGTGGAGCCGCTCTCCGCTGTCACGGGTGGACCAGATCCGCACCCCGCTCATGATCGTGCAGGGCGCCAACGACCCGCGCGTCACGAAGCGCGAAGCCGACCAGCTGGCGGTCGCGCTGCGGGACCGCGGCGTCAAGGTGCAGTACATCGTGGCTCCGAACGAGGGCCACGGGTTCCTGAACCCCGACAACCGGCTCGTGCTCTATCGCTCGATGGAGCTGTTCTTCGGCGCCTACCTCGGCGGGCGGGTGCAGGCCGAGCCGCCGCCGGGCGTGGAGGCCCGGCTCAAGGCGATGACGGTGGACGTGGACACGCTGAAGGTGGCTCCGACGGTCACGGCGCCAGCGCCCGCGACCGCACCTGGGAGGTGACGAGCGTGAGGAAGACGTCCACGCCCATCACCTCCTGCTTCTTCCCCGCCCCGCGCACCCGGAGGGCGAGCGCGTCGCTATCGGCTTCCCGCTGGCCGATCACGGCCATGTACGGGATCTTCTGGATCTCGCCCTCGCGGATCCGGTAGTTCAGCGTCTCGGTCCGGTCATCGACGTGTACCCGGAGCCCGGCGGCCTTGAGCCGCCGGGCCACGTCGCGCGCCGCGTCGGCCTGCGCGTTGGAGATCGGGATCACGCGCACCTGCTCCGGGGCAAGCCACACAGGGAACGCGCCGGCGAAGTGCTCGATCAGGTTCCCGGTGAAGCGCTCGAGCGTGCCGAATATGGCGCGGTGGATCATCACCGGGCGGTGCGGCTTGTTGTCGGGCCCGGTGTACTCCAGCTCGAAGCGCTCCGGAAGATTGAAGTCCAGCTGAATCGTGGGTCCCTGCCACAGACGGCCGATCGCGTCCCGGAACTGGATGTCGATCTTGGGCCCGTAAAACGCTCCGCCGCCGGCCTCGATCCGGTAGGGGATGCCCTTGCGCTCGAGCGCGCGGGCAAGCATGGCCTCCGCCCGGTCCCAGACGTCATCGCTGCCCAGCCGCTCCGGCGGCCGGGTCGAGATCTCGAAGTCCAGCTCGAAGCCGAACGTCCGCCGCACCAGCCGGTCCACCTGGTCGAGGCAGAGGAAAATCTCGTCCTCGACCTGCTCCATGGTGCAGAAGATGTGGGCGTCGTCCATGCAGAGCCCGCGCACCCGAAGCAGACCGTGCAGCGTGCCCGACTTCTCGTTGCGGTAGACGTTCGCTACCTCGGACAGCCGGATCGGGAGGTCGCGGTAGCTCCGCTGCTGGGTCCGGTAGATGAGGCAGTGCATCGGGCAGTTCATCGGCTTCACCCGATAGCGCGTGTCCTCGCTCTCGCCGGCGCCGGCGGCCATGGGCGGGTACTGATTGGTCGCATAGAGCGGCAGGTGGCCGGAGATGTAGAACAGCTCTTCCCGGGTGACGTTGGGCGTGTAGACCAGGTCGTATCCGCTGGCCACGTTGTCGTCTTCCACGGCGCGCGAGAGCAGCCACTTGATCATGGCCCCGCGGGGATGCCAGAGGACCAGCCCCGGCCCCACGATCTCGGAGATTGAGAACAGATCGAGCTGCTTGCCCAGGACCCGGTGGTCCCGCTTCCGGGCCTCCTCGAGCCGGGTGAGGTACGCGTCGAGGTCTTCCTTCTTGAACCATGCGGTGCCGTAGATGCGCTGGAGCATCTGCCGCTTCTCGTCGCCCCGCCAGTAGGCGCCCGCGGCGTGCAGCAGCTTGAAGTGCTTGAGCCGGCCGGTGCTGGGGATGTGGGGGCCGCGGCAGAGGTCCTGGAACGATCCGTCGGTGTAGACCGTGATGGTCTCGTCCGGTCCGAGCTCCGCGATGCGCTCCAGCTTGAGCGGGTCGTCGGCGAAGCGGCGGTTGGCCTCCTCGCGATCCACGACTTCCCGGAGAAAGGGGTAGTCGCGTTTCGCCACGTCCTCCATCTGCCGCTCGATCCGCTCGAGATCCTCGGGTGTGAACGGGCGGGTGACGTCGAAGTCGTAATAGAAGCCGTCCTCGATCGGCGGACCGAAGCCGATGCCCGCTCCGGGAAAGATCTCCCGCACCGCCGTGGCGAGGATGTGGGCGGAGGAGTGGCGCAGGACCTCGAGCGCGTCCGGGTCCTTGTCGGTGAGGATGACGACCTTGGCGTCGGCCTCGATCGGCCGGCCGAGATCGCGGATCTGGCCGTCCACCCGGATGGCGAGGGCGGCCTTCGCGAGCCCGGGGCCGATGCTCTCCGCCAGCGCGCGACCCGTCGTCCCCGACGGCACCTCGCGAACCGAGCCGTCGGGCAGCGTCAGGCGAATCAGGCTCACTGGCCGCTCTCCACCATCACCGACGGCACGATCGGGTTGGCCCCCCGCCCGACGACGAAATAGAGAACCACACCCACGAGCACGAGCGCGACGATGATCAGCCAGCGGGCCAGGGCGCGGACCGTCACCTCTTGCGGTTCGTCGGCCATGGTCGGTTTGGGCCAATCCCCTCGATCAGAATGGTGCGCCGGAGTGAGCGAGCATGTTAACTTAATTATTCATCTCCGGATTTTGAACGAGGTTGACGCGTGAAGCAGAGCAATCGGCTGAGGGGGTTCGAAATCGCTGGATGGGCCGGGCTCGGCGTCGCCACCGGCCTCGTGGCCGGCTTTGCCCTGAGCGAGTGGGTCGGCGGGGTGAGCCGCCCCCGCGTCAAGGGGGTCGTCCGCCGGCGGGTGAAGCGCCCCCGCCCTGCGCTCACGCCGGCCGCCTCCGCCCGCGCGGCGGGCGCCGCCCTCCTGGCCGATCCCGCCCTCCGCGACCTCGCCCTCGAGGCCACGGCCGTCGCCGTCGGCGTGGTGGAGCTGCACGGCTGGGTCCCGTCCCGGCCGCTCCGCGCCCGGGCGGGCCGCGCGGCCCGGGCCGTCGCGGGCATCGAGCGGGTAGTCAACAGCATTCTCGTCCGCGGCGAGGACGACCTCGACCCCCACAAGCGGGCGGCCGACCAGAGCGCATGACCGAGCCGCTCGCCCCGCAGTACAATCCGGCGGCGATCGAATCCGACCTCTATCGATGGTGGATGGAGCGGAATCTGTTCGCGCCGGCCCCCCGCGGCACCCCCTACGTCGTCATGATGCCCCCGCCCAATGTCACGGCCGTGCTGCACATGGGCCACGGGCTCAACAATACCGTCCAGGACGTGCTCGTCCGCTTCGAGCGGATGCGGGGCAAGGCCGCGCTCTGGCTGCCCGGCACCGATCACGCCGGCATCGCCACCCAAAACGTGGTCGAGCGGCTGCTCGCCAAGGAGGGGACCACCCGCTTCGACATCGGCCGGGAGGCGTTCGTCGAGCGGGTCTGGGCGTACGTGCGCGAGACCGACGCCACCATCCTCGATCAGCTGAAGGCCCTCGGCTGCTCGGCCGATTGGTCCCGCACCTACTTCACCCTGGACGAGGGTCTCTCGCGCGCCGTGCGCGAGGTGTTCGTCCGGCTCTACGAGAAGGGCCTGGTCTACCGGGGTCATTACATCGTCAACTGGTGCCCTCGCTGCCTCACCGCGCTCTCCAACGAGGAGGCGGAGAAAGAGGAGACCGACGGGCACCTCTGGCATTTCCGCTACCCGCTGGCCGATGGGTCCGGACACGTCACGGTGGCCACCACCCGCCCCGAGACCATGCTGGGCGACGCAGCCGTGGCGGTGCACCCCGACGACGAGCGCTACCGGGCCCTGGTCGGCCGGGAGGTTCGGCTTCCGGTGGTGGACCGCCTGATCCCGATCGTAGCCGACGAGGC
>JBGQIW010000145.1:0-5187 GCA_041498715.1 Gemmatimonadota bacterium
CCGGCGCGCCCAAGGTGCGGGCCATGGAGATCATCGCGGCGGGCATTCCGGCGGGAGGCGCTGACCGCGAGGCGTCCGCCAAGGCGCGGCTCGAGGCGGTGCGCGCCCGGCTGGCGGCGCGCCCCCCCCGGCTGGTACCCAGGGAAGGCGGCGGGGTGCGGCCCGGCCCGGCGGCTCCGTCGTACCCGGTCCTCGGCGTCGAAGGCGCCGAGGAGATCGGCCTCCACTCAACGTTCACCCATCGCGGCTACCTGAGCGCGGTCGCGCGGGTCCGGGAGTACGTCCTCGCGGGCGACATCTTCCAGGCCAACCTGTCGCAGCGCTTCCAGGCCGCAGCGGCAGAGCCGCCGCTCGCGCTGTACCAGCGGCTCCGGCGCATCAATCCCGCCGCGTTCGGTGCCTACCTCCACTTCGACGACCTCCACGTGCTGAGCGTCTCGCCCGAGCGGTTTCTCAGGCTCTCGGGCCGGGAGGTGGAAACCCGGCCAATCAAGGGCACGCGCCCCCGCGGGCTCGGCCCAATGCACGACGCCCTGCTGGGTCGGGTGCTGGCCGAGAGCGACAAAGACCGGGCGGAAAACGTCATGATCGTGGACCTGCTGCGGAACGATCTGTCGCGGGTCTGCCGCCCGGGGACGGTGCGGGTGCCGGAGCTGCTCGCGCTGGAGCAGCACCCCACGGTCCATCATCTGGTCTCCACGGTCGTCGGCGAACTCGAGTCCGGTCGGGACGCCGTGGACCTGCTCCGGGCGACGTTCCCGGGCGGATCCATCACCGGCGCGCCCAAGGTGCGGGCCATGGAGATCATCGCGGAGCTGGAGCCAACCCGGCGCGGCGTCTACTGCGGCTCGCTCGGCTATCTCGGCGCCGGCGGGACGATGGACACCAGCATCGCCATCCGGACAGCCGTGGTTCGCGACGGCGAGGTGTATTTTCAGGCCGGCGGCGGCATCGTGGCCGACTCCGATCCCGAGGCTGAGTACCGCGAGACCCTGGACAAGGCCCGGGGCATCATCCGGGCGCTGGCGACATGATCCTGCTGATCGACAACTACGACTCGTTCGTCTACAACCTCGCCCGATACGTCCGCGAGCTGGGGGAAACACCCTTGGTGCGCCGCCACGACGCGGTCACGCTCGACGAGATCGGGACGCTGGGCCCGACCCACATCGTCATCTCCCCGGGCCCCTGCTTGCCGGCTGAAGCGGGCATCTCGACGGACGTCGTGCGGCGCTTCGGGCCCGTGATCCCCATTCTCGGAGTGTGTCTCGGGCACCAGTGCATCGGAGCCGCATACGGCGGCGAGATCGTCCGTGCGGGCCGGCCGATGCACGGCAAGACCTCGCAGATCCATCACGACGGCAGCGGCATCTTCGAAGGCCTGCCCAGCCCGTTCCCGGCGACCCGCTACCACTCGCTCGTCATCGCGCCCGGGTCAGTGCCGCAGGATCTGCGCGTCACCGCGACCTCGGAAGACGGCGAGATCATGGCGGTGCAGCATCGGGCGCATCCCGTGACCGGCGTCCAGTTCCACCCCGAGTCGGTCCTGACCGAGTATGGCTACCGCATGATCGCGCGGTTCCTCGGCGCGCCGGGGGCGCGGGCGGAGACGCTGCCGGTGGGCGCGGACGGCGGACTCGGGCTCTCGGCGATCGGCTATCAGCCATCGACCGAAGGGCTCGACCGCCGGGGGCCACCGAGGGCCCACGAAGCCCCGTGGTATCTGCTTCCTACCTCCTGATGCCCAACGTGTTCGAGCCCCGGGCGGCCGACTACCGGCCCTCTCGCACGTGACGCTTCCCGTGCTGGCGGAGTGACGGCGGATGCCCTTCATCGTCGAATCGATCGTCACGACGCTGGACCCGGAGGGCCGCCCCAACTTCGCGCCCATGGGCGTCGAGTGGGACGAGAACGCCATCGTGCTCAAGCCTTTTCTAGAAACCACGACCTTCCGGAACGTCTCGGCGACCGGTGTGGCCGTGGTGAATCTCACCGACGACGTGCGGCTGATCGCCGAGAGCGCCATCGGCAACCCGGTCTTCCCCGCGACGCCCGCGACCGCCGTGCGCGGCCTGGTTCTCGAGGCCGCGTGCTCCTGGCGCGAGGTCGAGGTCGTCGCCCTCGATGCCACGCCCCCACGCTCGCGGATCGAGACCCGGGTGGTGCACCGGGGCGTCCGCCGGGAGTTCATCGGCTTCAACCGCGCGCGGCACGCGGTGCTCGAGGCGGCCATCCTCGCGACCCGGATCCACCTTCTGCCGGCGTCGCAGATCCGGGACGAGCTGGCCCGGCTCCAGGTGCTGGTGGACAAGACGGCGGGCCCGCCGGAGCGGGAAGCGTGGGCGCTGGTGGGTGCGTACGTGGCGGCGAAACTGGAAGCCGGGACGCCCGCATGAGCGGCCGGCCGGACGCGAGCGTGTTCGTCGAGGCGCCGTCGCGCCTCCACTTCGGCGTGCTCGACCTGCACGGCGGGCTGGGCCGTCGCTTCGGCGGTATGGGCGCCGCCATTCCGACGCCGTCGCTGCTGGTGGAGGCAGCCCGGGCGGCGGACGTCGAGGTCGAAGGCCCCGATGCGGAGCGGGCGACGGGCTTCGCCCGTCGCATCCTCGCCCAGCACGGACAGTCCGGTGGCGTGCGTCTGCGGGTGCATCGCGTCATTCCGTCGCACGTGGGCCTCGGGTCGGGCACGCAGCTCGGCCTGGCGATCGCGCGGGCCGTCGCGGAGCTCTACGAGCTCCCCACCTCGACCCGCGAGCTCGCACGCGGCATGGACCGTGGGCGGCGCTCGGCGATCGGGACGTGGGCGTTCGAGTCGGGCGGTTTCATTCTCGAGGGCGGACGCCGGCCAGGCACGGACGACGTGGCACCGCTGCTCGCACGCTACGAGATCCCGCCCACATGGCGTTACGTCGTGGTAATTCCGGCGGCTGCTCCGGGGTTGAGCGGTGACGCCGAAGCCGAAGCGTTCCGTCGACTGCCCGCCCCGGACCTGCGTGAGGTAGAACACGTCGCGCATCTCGTGCTGATGCGGCTCCTCCCCGGACTGGTGGAGCGGGATCTCGAGGCGTTCGGGACCGCGCTGTCGGAGATCCAGCGCATCACGGGCGGGTGGTTCGCGGAAGCCCAGGGGAGCATGTTCGCCCCCGGACCGACCGGGCCGCTGATCGACCGACTGGCAGCGGCCGGCGCGGCGGGTGTCGGCCAAAGCTCATGGGGTCCAACGGCTTACGCCATAGTTGAAGGGGCGGAGCGGGGCCGGGAGCTGGCGCGGCTGGCGGCGTCCTGGGTAGGAGGCCGGGGCGCCGTGTTCGAGGGCGCCTTTCTCAACCGGGGCGCCCGGGTATGGCGGGGCTCGACGAACGCGTTGGCTGATTGACAGTTGGCCCGGCGCAGGGTATAGTCTAGCCCCACGTTCCAATTCAATAGAAGCACGCCCCGCTGCGGTCAGGCGGGCCCGCGGGGAACACAAGCGCTGAGCATCCGGCATTAGGCGGAAGGCGTGGGTCGCAGCAAAAGCTGCCAGCGTTGGGGGCAGCGGTCGGCGTTGGTTGCATGACATCCCGGCGCGACTACACAGCACTCCCCGAGCGTCGTCGCGCTTCTCGAATTCTCACGACAATCGTTGGGCGGCGGTTTTGCCGAGGGTCGTAATGGGAGTTTTCCCGTTCGCTGCCACGACGTGGCGTCTCACAAGCCCGGCTCGAGCCCGATCCGACTGGGTAGGCGGACCGGACTGGCGCTTGCGCCTCCCCTCCTCGCTTCGCCTTCCCAGGCTCGATTCGATTCCGACGCTCGCCGCCTCCCGCCAAGCCCCTCTGGCGCTCCGGCGATTCACGGCGTACATCCAACGTGTCCCGTTCTCACGTATTCCAGTTCGGAGCCCCTCCGCCCAGGGTCTTTGGGGGGCGCCCACGATCGAGCGTGGCCCTCCGGCCGCGCGTCGTCGAGGGCGCACCGGGCGGGACACGACGGCAACAGCAACCCCATGTAAGGTGTAGTCGCAGTAGAATCACCCTTCATCCTGAGGTCAGTTATGAACCGCTTTACCCGGAAGGTGTTGTCCGGCGTCGCTGCGGGCCTCGCGTTCGCGGCGGTCGCCAACGCCCAGGAGGCGCGCGGGGGCGCTTGGACCCGCACCGCTCCCGAGGGCGACTGGCAGATGCCCGGGCGTGATTACAGCTTGCAGCGGTTTAGCCCGCTCAAGCAGATCACGACGGCGAATGTGGCGAACCTCAAGGCCGCCTGGAGTTTCTCGTTGGGCACGCTCCGGGGCCAAGAGGGCAACCCGTTGGTGGTCGGGAACGTGATGTACGTCAACACGTCGTTCCCGAACATCGTCTACGCGCTCGACCTCTCGAAGCCGGGCGCGCCGATGATCTGGAAGTACGTGCCGAACCAGTCGCCGGACGCGATTCCAATCGCCTGTTGCGACCTGGTGAACCGCGGCACCGCGTATCACCCGAGCGGCAAGATCTTCATCAACGCGCTCCAGGGTGAGTTGATCGCGCTCGATGCCAAGACCGGCAAAGAGCTCTGGAAGGCGAAACACCCGGATCACTCCGATGCCGGCCCGGAAGCGATCGGCTACAAGCAGGGCGCCACGATCACGGTCGCCCCGATCGTGATCAAGGACATCGTCATCACCGGTATCTCCGGTGGCGAGTTCGGCGTCCGCGGCCGCGTTTCCGCGTTCGACGTGAACACCGGCCAGCACAAGTGGACCATGTACAGCACCGGTCCCGACAAGGAAGTCGGCATCGAGGGCGATGCCAACGCCAACTACGCGTCACACAAGGGCAAGGATCTCGGCGTGTCCACGTGGCAGGGCGACGAGTGGAAGCGCGGCGGCGGCACGACCTGGGGCTGGTACTCCTACGACCCCGAGCTGGACCTCTTCATTTACAGCGTCGGCAACCCGGGGACCTGGAATCCTGATCAGCGCCCGGGCGACAACAAGTGGTCGATGACCATCTTCGCCCGCAAGCCGGACACCGGCAAAGTGGTCTGGGCCTACCAGATGACGCCACACGACGAGTGGGACTACGACGGCGTCAACGAGAACGTGCTCTTCGAGAGCGGCGGCAAGAAGCTGCTCGCCCACTTCGATCGTAACGGCATCGGCTACACGCTCGACCGGACCAACGGCAAGGTGATCGTCGCCAACGCCTACGGCCCGATCAACTGGGC
>JBGQIW010000146.1:0-5081 GCA_041498715.1 Gemmatimonadota bacterium
CAGCGCGCTGCAGCTCTCCATGTACGGGACCGACGAGTACATCACCCAGTACGAGCTGGAGCTGGGGCCGCCGTGGCGATCGCGCGACCTGTGGATCAAGCTGTCCTACCCGTTCTTCGGCGCGGACAAGATCAAGACGCCTACGCTGTTCATGGGCGGGAGTGAAGACTTCAATGTGCCGATCATCGGCGGCCAACAGATGTACCAGGCGTTGCGGGAGCTGGGCGTGCCGACGCAGCTCGTGATCTACCCCGGCCAGTATCACGGCCTGACACTGCCGAGCTTCGTGCGCGACCGGCTGCAGCGCTACGTCGCCTGGTATGACCGATTCCTCAAGCCGGCGACGACGACGGGGGCGCCGGTATCGCGGTGATGAACGGGGGTCAATTGAACGAGCCGCAGTCGGACCGAGGCATCATGGCGGACGGCGTTGACGATTGTGACTACATATGACCATATTGTGACCATGAAAGAACCGCCCGAGAAGACCGTCAAAGTCGCCGAGCTCAAGGCGCGGTTGAGCGCGTACCTGCGAGCCGCCCGTCGTGGCCATCCGGTCACCGTCTGCGACCGCGACACCCCCATCGCCCGGTTAGTGCCGTACTCGCAGGCGGGCGAGCCGCTTTCCGTCCGGCACCCGGTCCGCGCGCTCCACGACGTCCCGCTGCCCCCGCCGCTCGGCCGCCCAATCGACAGCCTGGCCGCGCTACTCGAGGAGCGGCAGCCGTCGCGATGATCGCCTACCTCGATGCATCGGTCGCCCTGCGCCTCATCCTGGGCGAGGCGAGCCGCCTCGCCGAGTGGCCGCGCATCGAGTCGGCCGTGGCGAGCGCGCTCACTCAGGTCGAGTGCCTCCGGACCCTCGATCGCCTGTCGCGCCTCGGATCGTTGTCGGAAGACGAGGTGGCCGCGCGGCGTGCGGCCGTGTACCAGCTGCTCGAAGCGGTCGAAGTCGTGGATGTGGCCCGTCCCGTGCTGCGGCGTGCGTCCGAGCCGTTCCCGACCCCGCTGGGCACCTTGGACGCCATTCACCTGTCCACCGCCATCGCCTGGCGCGACGCGCGCAATGCGGACCTGACCATGGCCACTCACGACGCGGCGCTGGCTACGGCGTCGCGCGCGGTGGGGTTGCAGGTGATCGGTGCCTGACGTCGCGCCGCGCCTCACCGCCGCCCTGGCCGACCGCTACCGCATCGAGCGCGAGCTGGGGCAAGGTGGCATGGCGACCGTCTATCTCGCCCGGGACCTCAAGCATGACCGGGAGGTCGCCATCAAGGTCCTGCGGTCCGAACTGGCGGCGACGCTCGGGAGCGAGCGCTTCCTCAGCGAAATCCGGACGACGGCCAAGCTCAACCACCCCCACATCCTTGCCCTGCACGACTCGGGCGTGGCCGAGGGATTCCTGTTCTACGTCATGCCGCTGGTCGAGGGCGAGACCCTGCGCGCCCGGATGACGCGGGAGAAGGCCCTGCCCGTGGAGGACGCGGTGCGGCTCACCCGGGAAGTGGCCGATGCGCTGGCCTACGCGCACGACCACGGCGTCATTCATCGCGACATCAAGCCGGAGAACATCCTGCTCCAGTCGGGTCATGCCATCGTCGCAGACTTCGGGATCGCACGCGCCGTGCACGCGGCCGGATCGGAGCGGATCACCATGACCGGCATGTCCGTGGGGACGCCGGCCTACATGAGCCCGGAGCAATCGGCCGGGGAACGGGACGTGGACGGCCGGAGCGACCTCTACGCGCTGGCCAGCGTGCTCTATGAGATGCTGGCGGGTGAGCCGCCGTTCACCGGGGCCACCATGGATGCGATCCTGGTGCAGCGCTTCACCCGGACCGCGCCCCGGGTGGCCACCAAGCGACCCAACGTGCCCCGGGCCATCGACGCCGCCCTCGCGACCGCCATGGCCCGGGCGCCGGAAGACCGGTTTTCCACGGTGGCGGATTTTGCCGCCGCGCTGGAGTCCAAGCCCGGAGCGCAGCGTGCCGAACCGGCGGACCGGTCCATCGCAGTGCTCCCGTTCGCCAACATGAGCGGCGACCCGGAGAACGAGTACTTCTCCGACGGAATTTCCGAGGAGATCATCAACGCGCTGTCCCAGCTCCCCCGCCTCCGGGTAGCGGCCCGCACCTCGGCCTTCTCCTTCAAGGGGAAGAACGCCGACCTTCGGGTCATCGGCGACCAGTTGAGCGTCAGCACGGTGCTGGAGGGCAGCGTGCGCCGCGCCGGTGGGCGGATCCGGATCACCGCCCAGCTGATCAACGTCGCCGATGGATATCACCTCTGGTCCGAGCGATACGACCGCGAACTCACCGATGTGTTCGCCATCCAGGATGAAATCGCCTCCGCCATCGCCGACAAGTTGAAGCTGACGCTCGCCGCCGGCGCCGAGGGTCGCCTGGTGCGTCCTCCCACGGCCAACGTCGAGGCCTACGATCTGTACCTCAAAGGGCACGCCCTCATCAAGCAGCGGGGACCGGCGCTGCTCCGGGCGGTCGAGGCACTGGAGCAGGCACTCGCGATCGACCCCGGGCTGGCGCTGGCCCACGCGGAGCTGGCCGAGGCGCTGCTGCTGATGAGTCTCTATGGAATGGTCCGGCCGGCGGAGATTGCCGAGCGGGCCCGAGAGGGGACGTCCCGCGCCCTCGAACTGGCGCCCCGGCTGGTCCTGGGGCAGGTGGTCCTGGGCCTCCATTCGATTATGGGGGAGTTCGACCTGGATCGGGGCTCCGCCGCCCTTGCCCGTGCGGTTGAACTGGATCCGCTCGATCTCGAGGCCCGGACCATTCAGGCGGTCTTCGACTTCTGCTACATCAAGGGAAGCCATGAGGCGGCACAGGCCCAGCTTCGCGAAGTGATCGCCTCGGATCCGCTCAGCGCCAACGCCCGGGCCCAACTTGCCATCGTGCTCTCCTGGGGCGGGAAGAGCGAAGAGGGGATGGCGCAGGCCCGCCGGGCCATCGAGCTGGATGCCAACGCCTTCTACCCGCAGTGGACGCTGCTCCACTGCCTGGCGCTGGGTCCCCGTCCGCTGGAGGCCATCGAGGTCGGCCCCTCCCTGCTCTCCCGCTTCGGACGGCATCCCTGGCTGATGATGGCCCTGGCCCATGCCAACGGCGCGGCAGGACGGCCTGACACGGCCGAGGCGCTGTATGCCGAGCTCGCGGCCCGGGCCCGGAGCGAGTATGTGCAGCCCGCGGCGCTCGCCGCCGCTGCTCTCGGCGCGCGGCAGGAGAATCGCGCGCTCGAGCACCTGCGGGAGGCGGTGCAGGTGAAGGATCCCCTGCTGACAGCGATGGCCCTGCAGTGGCCGGGATTCGCCCGGCTCCGGGCGGGGGTTCCGGAGTACGAGCGGATCCTGCACAACCTGGGGTGGGAGGCCGCGGGCAGGAGCGCAGCCTTGACTGATCGACAGGCGGCCAGCCGTGGCTAACGCCTCCGCACGCCTCGCCGCCGCACTGGCCGACCGCTACGTCATCGAGCGGGAGCTGGGCGCTGGCGGTATGGCCACCGTCTACCTCGCCCAGGACCTGAAGCACCACCGAAAGGTGGCGTTGAAGGTGTTGCGCGCGGAGCTGGCCGCGACCATGGGGGCAGAGCGGTTCAGCCGCGAGATCGAGGTCGCCGCTCAGCTGCAGCACCCCCACATCCTGCCGTTGCTCGATTCGGGCGAAGCCGGCGGCTTCTACTACTACGTGATGCCGTACGTGGAGGGCGAATCGTTGCGCGAGCGGCTGGCGCATCGGGGCGAGCTGCCGGTGCACGAGGCGGTGAAGATCCTGATAGAGGTCGCCGACGCCCTGGCGCACGCTCACGCGCACGGAGTCGTGCACCGCGACATCAAGCCGGATAACGTCATGCTGTCGGGCCGGCACGCGCTGGTGACCGACTTCGGCGTCGCCAAGGCCGTGAGCGATGCCACCGGCGCGCACACGCTGACCTCGGTCGGCATCGCGCTGGGAACACCCGCGTACATGGCGCCGGAGCAGGCCGCGGCGGACCCGAATCTCGATCACCGCGTGGACCTCTACGCCGTGGGAGTGCTGGGCTACGAGCTGCTGACCGGCCGCCCGCCGTTTTCCGGGCTCACGCCGCAGGAGACGCTCGCGGCGCACGTGACCCGGACCCCGGAGCCGGTGGAGACGCGGCGTCCCGGCGTCTCGCCGGCACTGTCGGCCGTCCTGATGAAATGTCTGGCGAAACGGCCTGCGGACAGATGGCAGACGGCGGACGAATTGGTGGTGCAGCTCGAGCCGCTGGCCACGCCGAGCGGCGGCATGACCCCGACCACGACGCGCCCGACGCGGGCCGTCACGCCCAGCCGGCCCTGGGTGAAGTGGGTGGCCGTCGCCGCCGTAGCAATCGTGGTGGGTGGCGTGATCCTGTCCCGCGGGTCCCCGGAAACGATCGCGATGGGTAAGGTCACGCAGCTCACGTTCGAGCCCGGTCTCGAAATTGAGCCGGCCATCTCGCCCGACGCCAAGTTCGTGGCCTATGCCGCCGGGCCGCTCAACGACACGCGAGTCTACGTTCGCCAAGCGGGCGGCCGGCCGGTCGCCTTGGTGCCCGATTCCGGACCGCCTCAGCGGCGGCCGCTGTGGTCTCGCGACGGCACACAGATCCTGTTCGAGCGCGGCACCGATCTCTACCTCGTGCCCGCCCTCGGCGGCGTGCCCCACATGGTGGCCGCGGCGGCGTGCTGCGCCACGTGGTCTCCCGACGGACGACGCATCGCCTACGTCCGATCGCTGTCCATCCAAGCCGTGACGCAGGCCCAGGAGTCGGTCTTTGTCGCGCCGGCCGACGGCGGCACGCCTCAGCTGTTGGGAGTGGTGTTCGACCCCTATTCGCTGGCGTGGTCGCCCGATGGTCGCTGGATCGCCCTCTCCACCGGCAACAGCCAGTTCGCTCGTGGGCGAGCGTTCTTCGGGAATCGGGGTCCGAGCGCGATCGTCCTGCTCCCGTCTGCCGGAGGGACGCCGGTGCCGGTGACCGACAACGCCGAGCTGAACGAGAGCGCCGCCTGGACGCCGGACAGCCGGCAACTGCTGTACGTCACGGACCGCGACGGAACCCGG
>JBGQIW010000147.1:0-4603 GCA_041498715.1 Gemmatimonadota bacterium
CTCCACCAGGAACTCGGCCTCGTGGGCGTTGAGGCTCGCCTCGTCCTGGTCTACCCACCACTGCGGGTAGCGCACCGCCAGCTCGGCGGGAAACAGCCCGCTGAAGATCGAGTTCCGCGCGAACGGCGTGGCGGTGGGCAGGATCGAGAAGTAGTGGGCGGTCTCGACGTCGAAGCGCTGGGCGATGAGGGGACGGATCATGGCCCACTGGTCCAGCCGCAGGCAGTCGACGACCACCAGCATGGCGCGCCGATGCGTGTCCAGCACCGGCCGGAGGAACTCGGCCCCGATGTCCACCGAGAGCGGGGGCCGGTCGGTGCGGGCGTCGTTGACCCAGCCGGCGTAGTTGCCCTTGAGGTAGCGGGCGAAGTCCTCGCGGAGACTGTCTTGCAGCGTCCGGAGCGCGTCCTGCAGGCCCGGCTCGTCCGCTTGCCCCAGTTTCACTTCCCACTCCGCCAGCTCCACGACCAGCTCGACCCACTCGCGCCAGGCCATCGGGGAGCCGCGGCGCGCCTCGAGGTCGCGGAAGCGGGTGGCGAAGTCACGAGAGAGCCGCTGCTGCCGGATCCGCTCCCCCTCGAGCAGGCGGGTGACGACCGACAGGATCTGGCGGGGATTGACCGGCTTGGTGAGGTAGTCCGACACCTCGGAGCCGATGGCGTCGCGCAGGGTGTCGGGCTCTTCGCTCTTGGTCACCATCACGACGGGCAGCGCGTGGTCCATCGCGCGGATGGACTGGAACAGCTCGAGTCCCCGGCGCCCCGGCATCTGCTCGTCGAGCAGCACGACGCCATAGCTCTGCCGCTGGAGCAACACGATCGCATCGTCGCCGTGCGTCGCGGTCTCCACCGTGAATCCCTGTTCCTGGAGGAACAGAATGTGGGACGTGAGGCTTTCGACCTCGTCGTCCACCCAGAGGATGCTCCGGGGTCGGGTCATGGCGAAAGGTAGGCGGAGGGGGAGGGGCGCACAACGCGCGGGCCCAAGGACTTGGCTGCAGTCCGCCGCGCGCGGCGTGCTGGCCCCGGTTCCCAGCGCTCCGTACATTTCCCAGGGTGACCCTGGTCGTCGTCTCCCCGCACATCCTGGCGGTCCGGTTCGGCTCGCTCGGTGACATCCTGCTCACGACGCCGCTGTTCCGGGCCATCCGGACGCGGCATCCGCAGGTACGCATCACTCTGCTGACGCGCCGGCGCTACGCCCCGCTGCTCTCCGACAATCCCCGGATCGACGAGGTCATCGGCCTCGCCCCGGGCGACTCGCTGCTCGAGATCGGCGCCCGGCTCCGTACAAGCCATTTCAACCACCTGCTCGACCTGGAGAACACCCCGAAGAGCCGGCTGCTCCGGCTGCTCGTGCCCGGACATTGGCGGACCGCTCCGCAGTACCGGATGGCGCGCGCGGTGCTCGTGCGCACCAAGCAGAACCACTACCCCGAAGACGCGGCGATCGCGGAGCGATACTTCGACGCCGCGGCCGACCTCGACGTCGCCCCCGACGGTGGACCCGCCGAGTTCTTTCTGAGCCCCGATGCCGAAGAGAAGGCCGAGGCCTGGCTGGCGCACTCCAACGTCGGGAAGGACCGGCCGTTCGTCGCGTTCGCGCCCGGCGCCGCCCAGCCCACCAAACGCTGGCCCATTGAGTACTGGGTGCGGCTGGTGCGCCGAGTCGCAAGCACCGGCGCGGACGCCGTGATGGTGGGCGGCCCGGACGACACCATGCTCGCCGCGGAAGTGGCGGCGCGCAGCTCTACCCGCGCGGTGAACGGCGCCGGGGTGCTGTCGCTCCAGGGCACCGGGGCCGTGATCAAGCGGGCCGCGGCGCTCGTGACCGGCCACACCGGCGCCATGCACATGGCCGGGGCGCTGGGTACTCCGCTGGTGGCTCTCTTCGGGCCGACCGTGCGGGCGTTCGGGTACCATCCCTACAATGCGGCCCGCGCGTTCGTGCTCGAGCGCAATCTCTCCTGCCGCCCGTGCAGCGTCGCCGGCGGGCTCGAGTGCCCGCTGGGTCACCATCTCTGCATGCAGGAGATCCAGCCCGACGCCGTGTACACCGCGCTCTGCCGGGCCCTGGCATGACCTGGGCGAGTCCGCTGCTCACGCTGCTGCCCACGACCGCGCGGGGGCCCCGGCGCGACGGGATCTTCGCCCTCTGGCTCACGGTGCGGGTGGCGCAGGACGTCTTCGCCGATCCGCCGCCGGCCGAGCGGGCGCATCGGCGGCGCGTGGCGGCGCTCGGGCACCGGCTCTCGAGCCTCATGCTCCCGGCGCCGCTGCGGCGCGCCCTCACCGGGGCCATCGCCGACCTCGAGGGGGCCGATCCCACGGCGGTCGCGCAGGCCCTGAGCCAACTGGTCGCGCCGGCCCGCGAAGGCGCGGGGCCGGACGCCGGCGAGGCGCTGGCCGAGGCTGCCCGCTCGGCCCGATCCGCGTTGCGCCGTGGCTGACTCACGCCGGCCCGGGCGGCGGCGGGAGGGAACCCCGCCCGAGTCGCTGGTGGCGCGCATTGACGCCTCCCGCCCCGACGTGCCGTCGCCGGACACGGTCCCCACGGGGTTCCCCTCGCTCGACCGGATGCTCGGCGGCGGGCTCAGGCGGCAGGACCTTGTCGTGCTGGCCGGTGACATCGGGAGCGGGAAGTCGGCGCTCGCTCTGGGGGTCGCACTCCGGGCCGCGCGCCGCGGCACGCCCACGCTGCTTCTCTCCGGCGAGATGGGCGAGGAGCGGCTCCGGGAGCGGGCGCTCGCGATCGAGGGCAAGGCGACTATCGACGACCTGAGGCAGGGACGGCTGGATGATCTGACCCGGGCGGCCGTCGGCGCCGCGGCACTGGCGCAGCGCAACCTCCCGCTTCTGCTCCAATCCCTGGTGGGACCGGGGTTCGACGAGATCGAGAGCGCGCTGGAACCGCTGCCCCGCCGCGGGCTGGCGGTCGTCGATTACCTCCAGCTGCTCCATCCGCCGGGCGTGGCGCGGCAGGAGGATCGCTCGGCGAGCGCGATTCGTTGGCTCAAGGCGCTGGCCGTGCGCCGGAACCTCGCCTTGCTCGCAGTCGCCCAGCTGCCCGGGCACCGCGCCGGCCGGCCTGATCCGCGGCCGGTGCTGGACGACCTGGGCGGTCGCGGCGCGGTCAAGCAGCATGCGGACGTCGTGCTCGGACTCTATCGCGAGGAGATGTACCGGCCGGATCAGGGCATGGAGGGCGCCACCGAGCTGATCATCCTCAAGAACCGGAATGGTCCCACCGGATTCGTGGATCTGTACTTCCGCCCGCGGTGGCTCCGCTTCGAGGACCTGCTGGACCACGACTGACCGGCGGCTTATGTTTGGCAACTTCGGGAGCCGCAAGGAGTTCGGCGATGGCCGGCCATAGCAAGTGGAAGCAGATCAAGCGCAAGAAGGCGGTGACGGACTCCCGTCGCGCCTCGGTGTGGACCAAGATCATCCGCGAGATCACTGTCGCGGCCAAAGCCGGCGGTGGCGACCCCGACGGAAACCCTCGGCTGCGTCTTGCCGTGGACTCCGCCCGCGCCGTGAACATGCCGAAGGAAAACATCGAGCGCGCCATCAAGAAGGGCACAGGCGAGCTCGAGGGGGCGTCGTTCGAGGAGCTTACCTACGAGGGCTACGGGCCGGGCGGCGCAGCCATCTTCATCGAGACGACGACCGACAACGCCAACCGCACCGTCGCCGAGATCCGTCACGCGTTCAGCCGGAACGGCGGGCACCTGGGCGCGTCCAACTCGGTCGCCTGGATGTTCGAGCGGAAGGGGCTGATCTACCTCGACGCGACCAAGCTGGACGAGGACGCGACGCTCGAGGCCGCGCTCGAGGCCGGGGCCGAGGACTTCGCCCGCGAGAGCGATCAGTTCATCGTGACCACTTCGCCCCCTGCCTTCCACGCGGTGCAGGACGCGCTCCGCTCGCGGAAGATCCCGGTCGACTTGGCCGAGCTGGCGATGGTGCCCAAGAACACGGTCCGGGTAGAGGGCGCGGATGCCGAGCGGATTCTCAAGCTGGTGGAGGCGCTGGAGGAGCTGGAGGACGTCTCGAAGGTCTTCTCCAATTTCGACATCGACGCCGCGCAGCTCGCGGAGGCGGAAGCCTGAGCCGACCAGCCGCATGAAGGTGCTCGGCATCGATCCCGGCACCGCCGTTCTGGGATACGGGGTCGTGGAGTCGGCGGCGGGCCAGCCCGCCCGCCTGCTCGAATGCGGTATCCTCCAGACCAAGGCGCGGGACCCCCTGCCCTCCCGGCTGCGGGTGATTCACGACGGCATCCTCGCGTTGCTCGCACGCCACCGACCCGACGCGATGGCGGTGGAGAGCGTGTTCTACGCGCGGAACGCGCGCACGACAATGGTCATGAGTCACGGGCGCGGGGTCGTGCTGCTCGCGGGCGAGGAGGCCGGCGTCCCGATCAGCGAGTACACTCCGGCCATGGTCAAGAAGGCCGTGGTGGGCCGGGGTGGCGCGCTCAAGCCCCAGGTCGGTTACATGGTGGCGCAGCTGCTCCGGCTCCGGAGCGCGCCCGAGCCGGCGGACGCGGCGGATGGAGTCGCGATCGCGCTGACGCATCTGCTGCTCGCCCGGAGTCGCGC
>JBGQIW010000148.1:0-4154 GCA_041498715.1 Gemmatimonadota bacterium
CGCCTTCCGGCGCTCGCCCGCCAGCTCGCCGCGAGCAATCCCGAGGCGACGGCGGCCATGAAGCGAGTCTTGTGGGAGGGAACGGAGCACTGGCGGGAGTTGCTGGGCGGGCGAGCGCGGCTGAGCGGGACGCTCGTGGTCTCGGCTTTCGCCCGCCAGGCCATCGAGAACCTCGCCAAGTGAGCCGCCCCTCCCGCGCGGTTGCGGTCGCGCTGCTCGTGTGGGTGGCGCCCGGGGGGCCGGCCCGATCGCAGGAGGAACCCATGACGCTCTCGCTCCGCTCAACCGCGTTCCCGCCGGCCGGGGAGATCCCCAAGGAATACACTTGCGATGGCGAGGACGTCTCGCCTCCCCTCGCGTGGAGCGGGGCTCCCGCGGGCACGAAGAGCTTCGTGCTCATCGTCGACGATCCCGACGCACCCGATCCGAAAGCACCGAAGACGACCTGGGTGCACTGGGTGTTGTACGACATCCCCGCGTCGGCGACCGCGCTCCCGAAGGCCGCCACGGCGAAGAGCCTGCCCGCGGCGACGCGCGAAGGCCTGAACGATTGGAAGCGCACGGGATATGGCGGTCCGTGCCCGCCGGTCGGCCGGCACCGCTACTTCCACAAGCTGTACGCGCTGGACGCCTCCCTGGGCGACTTGGGTCGCCCGACGAAGGCGACGCTCGAGCGCGCCTTGCAGGCGCACATTCTGGCGAAGGCAGAGCTGGTTGGGACGTACCAGCGCAGCAAGTAGGCATGATCACCCGCGAAGACCTCGGGTCCGTATCGCTGCTCGCCGAGCTTCCACCGGACCAGGTGGATGCGATCGCCGCGCGGGCGGCGGACCTGATCCTCGATCCCGGCGATTGGCTGATTCGAGAGGGCGAGCTCGCCGCCTTCTTCTTCCTGCTCCGCGGCCGGCTCGCCGTCTTCAAGAGCGTAGCCGGCGCGGACCGGCAGATCGGCACCTACGACCCGGGCGTCTATCTCGGCGAAGTCCCGCTCCTGCTCAACAGCCCGGCCATCGCCAGCCTGCGCGCCGAGGAGCCCAGCCGCGTCGCCCGGCTGGAGGCTGAAGATTTTCGCGAGTTGATTCTCTGCTCGCAGCGCTTGAGCGACCAGCTGTTCGCCACCATGGTCCAGCGCATTACGCGGGCCCGGGAGGTGACCGCGGCGATCCCTCGCGCGGCGATCACGGTGGTGGGACAGCGCTGGGATCCGGCCTGCCACGAGGTCCGGAACTTTCTCGCCCGGAACCGCGTGGTCCACACCTGGATCGATCTGGCCGACCCCGACGCCGAGGCCCGGGTGCCCGGCGGGCTGCCGCCCGATGTCGCCTGCCCCCTGCTCGTGTTTCCCGACGGCTCCCGGCTCACGACTCCGACGCTCCGCGAGGTGGCCGAGCACATCGGACTCCGCACCAGTCTGTCGGTGGCCGCGGCCGACGGAGCCTACGACGTCGCGATTGTCGGCGGCGGACCCGCCGGGCTCGCGGCCGCCGTGTACGGCGCGTCCGAAGGCCTCAAGACCATGCTCATCGAGCGACTCGCCCCCGGGGGCCAGGCCGGCAGCTCGTCCCGGATCGAGAATTACCTGGGCTTCCCGACCGGCCTCTCGGGTGACGAGCTGAGCGCCCGCGCCTGGCGTCAGGCGGAGCGCTTCGGCACCGAGATCGTGCTGACCCGCAAGGCCGTGGGTCTGGCGCCTGCCGGCGGCGCCGAGGCCAATGGCGCGGCCCACCTGGTGAGACTGGACGGCGACGAATGCGTCCGGGCCCGCGCCGTGGTCCTGGCGCTCGGGGTGAGCTGGCGGCGACTTGACGCGGAGGGCATCGATCGGCTGGTCGGCCGCGGGGTCTACTACGGCGCGGCGCGCACCGAGGCCCAGCGAATCCAGGGCAAGCACATCCATCTGCTCGGGGGCGGCAATTCCGCCGGCCAGACGGCCGTCTGGTTCGCCAACTACGCCCGGCAGGTCACCATGCTGGTGCGGGGCCCGTCGCTTGCCGCCAGCATGTCGCAGTACCTGATCGATCAGCTCAAGACCAAGCGGAACGTGGAGCTGCGGTTCAATACCGAGGTCGCCGCCGTGGACGGCCACGACCACGTGGAGCAGCTCACTCTGCTCGATCGGGTCGAGGGCACCCGCCGCACCGAGCCGACCGGCGGCGTGTTCATCTTGATCGGCGCCGACGCGGAAACCGGGTGGCTCCCATCGGCGATCGTGCGGGACACGCCCGGCTATGTCTGCACCGGGCGCGACATGCTCCAGGTGATCGAGACGCGAGCGCGGCAACCTCTTTCGGCCGAGGAGTTCCACGCGGCGTGGACCCTGCCGCGGGATCCCTATCTCCTGGAGACCAGCGTCCCCGGCATCTTCGCCGCCGGCGACGTCCGCCACGGCTCGATCAAGCGGGTGGCGTCCGGCGTTGGTGAGGGGAGCATGGCGATCGCCTTCGTGCACCAATATCTGGCGGGCTGAGCTGAAAGTCGTCCTTCAGACGCCCACCCAGCTCGTCGTGCACGACGGCGTACTCAAGACCGTCGTGTTGGGCGCAATCTTCGCCGCGGCGGGAGGGGGACTCATCAGCCTGTGGCTCGCCGATCCCTCCGATTGGAGCGGCAACGCCGGGCCTTGGCTCATTTATCTCGTTGGCGGCGTGTTCATCGCGGTAGGGATTGGGTTGCTGGCGCTCTCGGCCGATCGCCGCTTCGTGATCGATCGTTCGGCGGGCACGGTGCGCTTTGTCGTCCAGCGCCTGGCGCACCGGATGTCTCGCGAATACGCGCTCGGCGACCTGCGGGATGTGGCGCTCGAGCGGTCGACTGGTGGCTCGCGCCAGCCGACCCCGTTCTTCCGCATCGTATTTCTCACGAAGGCAGGCGGGCGAGTGCCCTGGACGCCGTACAGCACCAACGATGAGGGCGCGCTCGCCTCGTGCGCGTCTGCCGTGCGGGGGTTCTGCGGCTGGGCGGGCGGCGAGGCCGGCACTGGGGCGGACGCCGGGGCTAGCGTGCCCGCTGTGGCGGCCGCCTCAGGCCGAGTGAGCGGTCATCCCGTCGCCACCAACTGGGGGTGTCTGGGTTCGTTTCTCTCGATCTTCGTCGCCATCGGGCTGGGGTTGTTCGGTTCGGAAGTCTATCGCGTCGCCCGTTGGCAGCCGGTCAGCGCCCGGGTGCTGTCGACCGCCATCAAGGCGGTGCGCGGGGACAAGGGGACCTCCTACGCACCGGTGGTCCGGTACCGGTATTCCTTCGCCGGCGGACAGTATGTGTCGGACGCAGTCCTCCCGCTCACCATCTCGGCAGGCCGAGGGTGGGCGGAGAAGCTGCGCGATCGGTTCCGGCCCGGAGAGATCGCGACTGCGTATGTGAATCCGAACCGGCCGTCGAGCGCATTCCTCGTACGCGAGGTGAGCCTGCTGCCACTCCTTTTCGTGGCCTTCCCGTTAGCTATCGCCGGGCTGCTGGCCTGGATCGCTCGCGTCCAGCGTCGTCAGCTGGCGGCGGTGGAGAAGTATCCGGTGCCGGTGGTAGACTCGTAGCAAGCCACGCCCCGTCGGTCACATGCCCTTGAGGAGCGCCTGAAACCGGGGATCGCCGCGGAGCGCAACGAGGTCGGCGTCGTTCTCGATCCACCCCCGCAGCCCGAACCCCATCTGGACGGCCTTCTCCAGACAGTCGAGCGCCTCGTCCCGCTCGCCCTGCACGGCGAAGAAGCACGCGGCGTTGTAGAGCATCCCCGAATCCTCCGGATCCAGCGCCAGCGCCCGCCGAGTCCACTCGAGGCCGCGCTCGCGCTGGCCCTTGTGGGCCGCCGCCACGGCGCCCAGGTTCAGCGCCCGGGAGTCGTCCGGGTTCAGCTCCAGATGTCGTTCGATCAGGTGGAGGGTACTGCCGTATGCAGCCTCGGCGTCTGCCTTGCGACCCAGTCCTTCATACGCCATGGCGAGGAAGCAGGGGGGCTGATAGTCATCCGGCCGCAGCCGGCACGCCTCCTCGAACGAGTCCACCGCCTCGGCGAGCTTGCCCTGTTGGACCCGCGCGCGCGCATAGAAGTAGTGGGCCTCGAACAGCTTCGGGTTCAGCGCGATCGCGGTCTGGAATTCCCGCTCCGCCTCCTCGAATCGCTTGGCGAACGCCAGCGCGAGGCCGCGCGACGTGTGGAC
>JBGQIW010000149.1:0-4095 GCA_041498715.1 Gemmatimonadota bacterium
AGCCGCGCCCAGCCTGGCTGCGCCGCCCGCGCCGCGCGCACCGCCTCGTCCACGTCCGGGGCCCCGGCGCAGGCGAACGTCCCCTACACGAACGACGTGTCGATCGGCGAACGGTCCACCAGAGGCTCGGCGCCGGCGTCCACCGGCCGCCCCGCGATGTAGAACGGGTGCCGTTTGCCCGCCGCGGCCCGCACCGCGGCCAGCGCGGCGTCGAACTGCTGATGGAACGCGTCGAGATCCCCCGACGCCGAAGTGTAGGTGATCTTGCCCGGTGCCGTCGCCGTCATACCGCCTCCACAGCCTTCGTTGCCCGCGCCGCGTGTTCGAGCGCCCGCGTGAGCCGCCGAATCAGCTCGCCGATCTCGTCCTCAGTGATCACGAAGGGCGGCGCGATCATGACCAGGTCGCCGTTGGTGCCGTCCGCCTGCCCCACGTTGGGCCAGAGCACCAGTCCCTCGTCCAGAGCGGCAGCCGCGAGCCGCTCGGCGAAGCCTGCAGCCCGGGGGAACGGCGACCGGCTTTCGACGTCAGCCACGAACTCGACCCCTGCCAGCAACCCGCGTCCTCGGATGTCGCCAACGTGGGGCATGCCCCGCAGCGTCTGCAGCTCGCGGTGCAGCACCGTGCCCATCCGGGCGGCTCGGTCGATCAGGGCGTTCTTGCGGAGATAGCGTATCGCGGCGAGCGCGCCGGCCGCGAGCACGGGGTGATGGGAATAGGTCTGGGCGTGGAGCAAGCCGCCCGAGCCCCTCGCCAGCCGCTCCACCAGCCGGTCGGGCGCGACCAGCGCCGACAACGGGGCGTAGCCGCCACCCAGACCCTTGCCCAGCGTCATCAGGTCCGGGACGACCCCGAACGGCTCGATCGCGGCCCAGGTCCCCGTGCGCCCGGCGCCGGTGAGCACTTCATCGGCGACGAAGAGGACCTCGTACTTGTCGCAGATCTCCCGAATCCGCCGGAAGTAGTCCGGGTGCGGGACCGTGGCCCCGCTGGACGACCCGCCCACCGGTTCCGCGATGAACGCGGCGACGGTCTCCGGCCCGAGCCGCAGAATGGCCTGCTCCACCGCGGAGCCGTCGCACGCGGGACAGAGCGGCGGCCGGCCATGGCAGGCGCAGCGGTACGCGTAGGGGGCCGGGACGCGGGCAACGTCGACCAGCCACTCGCGGTAGTAGGTCTGGTAGTGCTCCCGCGCGGAGGCGGACAGAGCGAGGAGCGTGTTGCCGTGGTAGGCCGGGGCCAGGGCGACGATGCGGTGCTTGCCCGGCTTGCCGGATTCGACCCAGTACTGGCGGGCGAACTTGAGCGCGGCCTCGACCGCCTCCGACCCGCTCGACAGCGGGTACACCCGGTTCAGGTCGCCCGGGGAGAGTGCGGCCACCTCGGCCGCGAGCTCCTCGACCGGCTGATGGGTGAACGTGGTGCCGTTCACGTAGGCGATCTGCCGCGCCTGATCGGCCATGGCGTCGCCGATTTCGGAGAGCCCGTGCCCGAGGTTGGCGACGAACGCGCCCCCGCAGGCGTCGAGGTATGCTTTGCCGGTCTCATCGACCAGCCAGCACCCCTCCCCGCGGGTGATCAACGGCAGGCGCTTGTTGAGCTTGCGGTAGAAGACGTGCCCCAGCGGATACCTGTGCTCGGCCATGCGGGCGACCGTGCGGAACGTGGAGCAGGAATGTCGCCGGGGGAGGGGGAAAATGGTAGGGGAAAACGACGGTCAACAGTCAACAGTGAACAGGGGGCGCCGGTTATGCTTCGGAGCCCCCCGTTCACCGTTCACGGTTCACCGTTGCCGTGGTTCACACCCCCGCCGGCTGGGGCGCGATGGCCGCGTCGAGATCCGAATAGTCGGGGTCGGTCAGCTCGGTGTACACCGGGTTGGAGAGGTACCGCTCGCCGAAGTCGCAGGCGATGGACACGATCAGCTTGCCCTTGTTCTCGGGCCGCTTGGCGAGCTGGAGCGCGGCCCAGGTGATCGAGCCGGTGGAGATCCCGGCGAAGATGGCCTCTTCCCGCGCGAGCCGGCGGGTCGTAGCAATCGCGTCGTCGTTGGTCACCTTGATCACTTCGTTGTAGATCTTGGTGTCCAGGTTGGCGGGAATGAAGCCCGCGCCCATGCCCTGCTGCTTGTGCGGGCCGGGCTGGCCGCCGGAGATCACGGGACTCTCCGCCGGCTCGACCGCGACGATGTGGATGCTGGGCTTCTTCTCCCTCAGGAACCTTCCGGCCCCGGTGATCGTCCCGCCGGTCCCCACGCCGGACACGAAGATGTCCACCTTCCCCTCGGTGTCGGCCCAGATCTCGGGTCCCGTCGTCTTGTAATGGATGGCGGGGTTGGCCGGGTTGTCGAACTGCCGCGGCATCCAGCCCTTCGGGCCGAGCCGGGCGAGAATCTCGTCCGCCCGGGCGATCGCGCCCTTCATGCCCTTGGCCCCCTCCGTCAGCACCACCTTGGACCCGAGCGCGCGGAGCATGTGCCGGCGCTCCAGGGTCATGGTCTCGGG
Source organism: Gemmatimonadota bacterium (assembly GCA_041498715.1). Lineage (GTDB taxonomy): Bacteria > Gemmatimonadota > Gemmatimonadetes > Gemmatimonadales > GWC2-71-9 > DASQPE01. The sequence continues at coordinate 2,505 of JBGQIW010000149.1, forward strand.
CATGGTGAAGATGCTGCGATAGCCGAGGGCCGCCGCGACGTAGGCCAGGCCGATGCCGGTGTTGCCGCTGGTCGGCTCGACGATCACCATCCCAGGCTTGAGCGCGCCGCGCTGGATGGCGTCCTGTATCATCGCGCTCCCGATGCGATCCTTGACCGAGGCGAACGGGTTGTAGCCCTCGTGCTTCACGACGATTCGGGCACCGAGGCCGGTCGTCAGCCGGTTGAGCTGGATCAGCGGCGTGTTGCCAACCGTCTCGGTGACGTTCTGGTAGATCTTGCCGTGGGGCATACGCTCCTCTGCGTGGCGATGGACGGGATGCAACCGCTCGAAAGTGAAACGAGCCCCGGAGGCAGCGCCTGGGGCTCGGGGGACCGGGAGTTCCGGCTTGCCTGGCCTAACCTTGCCGCTCCCGCCGGAGCGCCGCCAGGCCCGCTCCGACGAGTCCGATGGCGAGATACACCGGACCGGCGGGGCGGCCGGAATCTCCCGGCCCGCTGGTACAGTATCCCGTGGCGGCGCAGTATCCCCCGCCCGCCTCCAGCCAGGGGTCGGCGGGCAGCGGGAGAGCGGCCAGCGGCAACGCCAGCACCAGGCTCGTGATCATGCCCCGACGTTACCGGCCCGGGGAGGGTGCGTCAAGCGCGGGGCTCCGTGGTGACACCCTTCTCCGCAGCACCTATCTTCGAAGCCTCCCCTCTCAGGAGCAACGATGGGCAAGCTCATGTTCGGCGGCGCCCTGCTCGTCGCCGCGTTCTTCGTGATGGTCGGACGCGCGGGTCTCGCCTCGAGCTCCGGACAGGGCGCCCGCCCGGTCGGGGCCCTGCTCCGCGTCATGGCGCTGGCGCTGGCCACCCTCGGCGTCGTGCTGGTCGTCGCCTCGACCGTGGTCATCGTCGAGCCGGGCTCGGTCGGCGTCCGGCACGCCTTCGGGACAGTGGACCCCGCCCCGCTCCTGCCCGGCGTACAGTTCGTGAGCCCCTGGTCCGAGGTGGAGCGCTATTCCACCCGTGAGGAGCAGTACCCCGAGGCCGGCCGGCCGGCCGAAACGATCCCGGCGCTCTCGAGCGAGCAGATGGGCATGAACGTAGACGTCGCGGTCCGCTGGCAGATCGACCCGCGCGACGCCCCGCACATCTTCAACGAGATCGGAAACGAGGACCAGATCCGTAACGTCGTGCTCAATGCGATCCGCAAAGGGGTGCGCGACGGGATGGTCCAGTACTCCATCAACGACATCCAGCAGCGCAACAAGATCGCGGCGTCCATGCAGGCCGAAGCCGACTCGGCGCTCGTGACCCGGCCGCGCGGCGGCGTCGCCACGTTTCAGATCGCCCGGCTTTCGGCCTTCTTCCTCCGGAACCTGGAGCCACCGGCCCAGGTGGTTCAGGCGATCAACAACAAGATCGCTCAGGAGCAGCAGATCGAGACGGAACGCCACCGGGTAGAGGTGGCCCGGCTCCAGTCGGATCAGCAACGGCTGCTCAACCAAACGCTGACGGCCGAGGCCCTCACCAAGCAGTACCTCGAGGTCCTGCACGATATGCGGACGTCGAACAGCCTGATCGTGATGGTGCCGACGGAGGGCGGC
>JBGQIW010000150.1:0-3932 GCA_041498715.1 Gemmatimonadota bacterium
CGGATTCTTCGGGCGCACCTCTGCAAAACAAAGCACTTGCTGTGGATGTGGCCGCTGGGTATGATGCACGCATGGCCGCCGTCCGACCCCTCCGCCAGCCCCAGCCCGCCGAGCCTGCCCTTCACGCCCGCGCGATGGCGAACCTGTCGTTCATCCGGCGGACCATGGAGCGCGCGACGTCGTTCACGGCTGTGCCCGGCTGGGGCGGCGTGGCGATGGGGGTGGCGGCGATCGCCGGTGCCGCGGCCGCCCACGGGCACCGGGGAACGCCAGCCTGGCTCGCCACGTGGTCGGTCGCGGCGGCGGTCGCGCTCACGATTGGCGTGTGTACGATGACCGCCAAGGCCCGCCGGGGCGGGACGTCGGTCTTCTCCTATTCCGGGCGTCGTTTCGTGCTGAGCTACGTGCCGCCGCTCCTGGTGGGCGCGCTGCTCACGGCCGTGTTGGTGCGGCACGGGCTCGAGGCCGCCCTGCCGGGGACGTGGCTGCTCCTGTACGGCACCGGGGTCGTGACCGGGGGCGCGTACTCGGTGCGTGCGGTGCCGCTCATGGGACTCTGCTTCATGGCGGTCGGCGCCCTCGCCCTTTTTGCGCCGGCGGCGTGGGGGGATGGGCTGATGGCGCTAGGCTTCGGCGGACTGCACATCGGGTTCGGGCTCGTGATCGCGCGGAGGCACGGTGGCTGAGCCACACGCGAGCGCGCCCGAGCCCTCACCGGAGGGGCGCGAGGCGGCGGAGCGCGGGCTCCGCGCCGGCGAGGCGGCGCGGCAGGAGACGCTCGGGCTCGATCGCCTGATCCACGAGCGGATGCGGCTTGCGATCGTGAGCGCCCTCGCCGTGAGCGAATCGCTCACCTTCAACGAGCTCAAGCGCCTGCTCGAAACCACCGACGGCAATCTGAGCGTGCACGCCCGCAAGCTCGAGCAGGCACGCTACATCACCTGCACCAAGACCTTCGAGGGCCGCCTTCCCCGCACGGAGTACCGCCTGAGCCCGGCGGGTCGGCAGGCGCTCGAGCGGTACCTCGATCACATGGAAGCCCTGATCCGGACCATGCGGGATCGCTGAGACGCGTGAGTCCAGGAGCCAACGACTGATGAAACAGAGCCAGGCCGTTTCCTCGCCACCTACGGGCCTGCACGTCGGCATCATCATGGACGGCAACGGACGCTGGGCGACCCGGCAGGGCCGCTCGCGGGCGGCCGGACACCGGGAAGGCGCGAACGCGGTACGCCGACTGGTGGAGGTGGCTCCGGACCTTGGCATCGGCACCCTGACGCTGTTCGCGTTCTCGGCCGACAACTGGCAGCGGCCGGCGCGTGAGGTCAAGTGGCTGATGCGGCTCTTCAGCGAGTACCTCCGGGCCGAGGCCGCTCACTGCGCCGCCGCGGGCGTTCGGCTGACCGTGCTGGGCCGGCGAGACCGGCTGTCGCCCGGCCTGCTCGACACGGTGAACTACGTCGAAGCCACCACTGCGGCCGGCTCCGGGCTCCTGCTCCGGCTGGCGATCGACTACTCCGGACGGGACGCCATCCTCCGCGCGGCGCAGTGCCTGATTCCCGGGACCGTCCCCTCCCGTGAGTCGTTCGGCCGGCTGCTGGCCATCGTGGACCATGGCTCGCCGCCCGCGGGCCCGGTCGACCTTCTCATCCGCACCGGCGGCGAGCGGCGGCTCAGCGACTTCCTGCTCTGGGAATGCGCCTACGCCGAGCTGTGCTTCGTCCCCACCATGTGGCCCGAGTTCTCCCCCGAGCATTTGCGGGAGGCCGTCGCCGACTTCCGCGGGCGGGAGCGGCGGTTCGGCGCGCTCCCGGACGCGGCCGCGAGCTGACCTGATCCCGACGGATCCCGCGCGCACGCATCTCACTCGCCGGCGCTTTCTCGCCGGCGCCGGTGTGCTCGCCGCCGGCCTCGGCGCCGAAATGTTCGCTGTGGAACCGCGCCGGGTGCAGGTGACTCGGCATGACGTGCGCGTGCCCGGCTTGGCGCCGGCTCTGGACGGGCTCCGGATCGCCCAGGTCGCGGACGTGCATCTTCCCGCCAACCGGGCTGCGGTCGACCGGGCCGCCGCGCTGCTCGCGGCCGAGCGGCCGGAGATCGTCGTCTTGACGGGAGACCAGTGCGAGGTCGCCGAGGGTGTCGGGGCGCTGGTGGCCTTCGTGCGCGAGGTGCGCGGGACGGTCGCCACGCTCGCAGTCCTGGGGAACTGGGACTACCGGGGCGGCACCGTGGGAGATGTGGCTCGCCGGGCCTATGCCGAGGCCGGGGCGACGCTCCTGGTGAACGAGCACGCCATTGTCAGCGTGGGTGGCGACGGTCTCGCCTTCGTGGGCGTCGACGACGTGCTGTCGGGACGGGCGGATCTCCGGGCCGCGGCGGCGGGAGTCTCCGACGACGTCAGCGTGATCGCCGTGGTGCACGAGCCGGGCGTGGCCGACGAGCCGATGCCCGCCGGCGTGGCCGTGCCGGCGTTCACCCTCTCCGGTCACACGCACGGGGGCCAGATCAGGATCCCTGGTCTCCCGGCCTACACTCCCATCGGGTCCGGCCGCTTCGTGGCCGGCTGGTACACGGCTTCGATCGGACGGCTCTACGTCTCCCGCGGGATCGGCACCGCCGACATCCGGGCGCGGCTCTTCTGCCCGCCCGAGCTCCCTATCTTCACGCTGCGGCGCGGTTAGCGGGCTATTCGGCCTTCGCGAGATTGTAGATCGCGCGCCAGGCTCGAAACAGCTCGTGAAAGTCGGGGTGGGTGTACGCCACCGAGACGGGGCCGCAGCGTACCGAGCCCGGAGCCAGCTCCGCGTAATCCGCCTGATATGAGAACGTGAAATCCACCTCGATCGTGCTGGGAGTGGGTGGCACGAACGGGCGGTGGGCGCGGCGAAGCGCCTGGGTCACTCCCTCGCGGATACGCCGCTGCGCGACCTCGGGGGCGACGCTGCGGGCCGCGTGCCGACTCACGGCGTCCTTCACCACGACGGTGCCGACGTCGGGGCCGAGGACGTCGCGGGCCTCGTCCGCGGTGGCGCGGTCGCCGCTCACCAGGGCGACCGGCACGCCGAACGACCCCGCGAGGGCGGCGTTCAGGCCGAGCTCGCCCATCGACCGGCCGTTGAGCCGGGCGTCGCGGATCACGTCGGTCATCGTGTGATCGAGCACGGCGCGCGCCGTGCCGGCCTTCGCGTGGTAGCCGATGAAGAGCGCGGCGTCGAACCCGGTCTCGATCCCTTCCAGCATGGACAGGCGCTTGGGCCCGCCGCTCAGGAGCTCGGCGGCAGGGTGCAGCTGCTCCGCCAGCAGATTTCTCATGCCCCAGTGACTATCATTGACCAAGACCAGCTCGGCCCCGGCGGCGAGCGCGCCCTCGACGGCGGCATTCGCCTCGGCGGTCATCAGGGCTCGCCCCCGGGCATACTCCGCGGCGCATCGGGCATCGACCGGGTTCGTCTGATCCTCGTGGACGATCCCAGCGATGCCTTCCATGTCAACCGAGATGTAGACGCGCATGGCGATTCCTCGACCGTTGCTTCGAATAGTGCCCGCGGCCCTCGCGCTGGCGGCCTGCGCGCCGCCCGGCGGCCGCGCCGCCGGCAAGACGATGGAGCAGGGACGGATCTACACCAGCTGGCTCTACGGGGCCGAGTATGGGAAGCTCTGGAACCGGTTTACGCCGGAGCTGCAACGCGTCTTCGGCAGTGCGTCCGAGCTTGGAGCGTTCGCCGGCAAGGCGGTGGCACAGCTGGGGCGGGAGCGGCGGACTGTGGACGAGCGCGTGGCCGACCTTCTCCCCGATCGGGTCTACAGCCGCACCTCAGCCTTCACGGCGGCCCGGCTTCCGGTGGTCATCGAATGGACGCTGACCAAGGACGGCGCGGTGAGCGGGCTGGTGGTGCGGCCGGCGGAGACGGACAGTGCGACTGCGGTGAACG
>JBGQIW010000151.1:0-3473 GCA_041498715.1 Gemmatimonadota bacterium
CTTCGACGAGGATCCGTACGTAGCGGCCGCCGAGTTCGAGCGTCGCGCCCTGGTGGACGTGCTGGCGGAGCTCGCGGCCGTGCGGACGGCAACGCTGGCGCTGCTCGCCGGCCTGCCGGAGGCCGCCTGGAGCCGTTGGGGCGTGGCCAGCGGACACCGCGTCACGGTCCGCGCGCTGGCGCATGTCATCGCGGGCCACGAGCTGCACCACGTCGAGGTGCTCCGCACCCGCTACGGGGTGGGCCGCGCCGGGTGAGCCCCGCAGGGCCGGCCGGCTGGACGTCGCGCCACCGCGACCCCATCTTCCGCCCGTCCCGGATCCTCGACGCAACCCCACCCCCGCCCCATGCGACTCGTCCATCGGCTGTTGCTCGCCTCATCGTTCGCCGCCCTGCCCGCGGCTCTCCCCGCCCAGGTCTCCGATCCGCGTGCGCTCGAGCGCGAGATCCTCAAGGAGCTGGTCGAGATCAACACCAGCGACTCCGCCGGCCACACGCCGGAGTCGGCCCAGGCGGTGGCCCGCCGGCTCGCCGCCGCCGGGATCCCCGACAGCGACGTCCACATCCTGGGGTATGAGCCGAAGCATCAGAGCCTCGTCGCCCGGTATCGCGGTCGGCCGGGGGGGCCGAAGCCGATCCTGCTGATGGCGCACATGGACGTGGTTGAGGCGCGACGCGAGGATTGGTCGCTCGACCCATTCGTGTTCACGGAGCAGGACGGGTACTACTACGGCCGCGGGTCGGTGGACAACAAAGCGGGGATCGCGGCCCTGGTGGCCCTCTTCATCCGCTACAAGCAGGAGGGGTTCGTTCCCGACCGCGACCTGATCATGGTGCTCACCGCGGACGAGGAGACCACCAGCCGGAGCATCGAGTGGCTGGTGCACGACCACCGCGACCTGGTGGATGCCGAGTTCGCGCTCAACACCGACGGCGGGGAGGGCGAGATCCGCGACGGCAAGAAGGTCGCCTTCAACGTCCAGACCGCCGAGAAGGTTTTCCTGACCTTCGAGCTGGAGGTGCGCAACAAGGGGGGCCACAGCTCCCGCCCCGAGCCCGACAACGCGATCTACCACCTGGCCGAGGCGCTGGTGAGGCTGGAGAAGTTCGCCTTCCCGGTGCGGCTCAACGAGACGACGCGGGCCTTCTTCAATCGGTCCGCGGCCGCTCAGCCGGCCCGGATCGCGGCCGACATGCAGGCCGTCGCGCGGTCGGGCGACCCCGCGGCCGCCCGGCGGCTGTCGGCCGAGCCGTACTACAACGCGCTGCTCCGCACCACCTGCGTGGCCACCCGCCTCGCCGCCGGCCACGCCGCGAACGCGCTCCCGCAGGTGGCGCGGGCCACGGTCAACTGTCGCATGCTTCCCGAAGACCCGCCTGACAGCGTCGAGGCGACGTTGCGGCGTGTCGTTGCCGACACCGCGATACGCATCTCGCGCGCGGCACCGCCCACTCCGAGTCCGGCGTCGCCCCTCCGTCCCGACGTGATGCAGGCGGTCGAGCGGCTGGTGGCCCGCATCTGGCCCGGCGTCGTGGTCGTGCCCCAAATGGGCACCGGCGCGAGCGACGGTCTGCACACCCGCAACGCCGGCATCCCGACCTACGGCGTCGGCGGAATCTTCGCCCCGATCGATGATATCCGCTGGCACGGGCGGGACGAGCGGGTGGGCGTGCGGGAGTTCCACGAAGCGGCCGAGTTCTGGTACGAGGTGGTGAAAGCCCTGAGTTCCGCGTCTCCGGGCGCGTAGCAGACTACATCAGTCTGGACAATGGGCTGGCGGCTGCACACTCTTAGCACGCTCTCTCCGCGCGGACGACTCACCATGCCTGACAGTTCCCTCTCCCGCCGCCATTTCGTGGGCGCGATGGCTGCCGGCCTCGCCGCCACCTGGATTGCCGGCCCCGGGCGCCGGCCGTCCGCTGGCGCTCCGGCCGGCCCCCCGGCACCGACGCTGTCCCCGGTCGAGGCCCGCGATCTGGACGCCATGAGCGGGCTCATCATTCCCACCGACGACGTGCCCGGCGCGCGGGAAGCCCGCGTCGTGGACTTCATCGATCGTGGTCTCGGCACGTTCGCGGCGGATCAGCGGCCGCTGTTCGAGCGCGGGCTGGCCGATCTCGCCGCACGGGCCGCCCGGCGGCGCGCGGGCACGCAGGCGTTCGCGGACCTCGGACCGGAAGAGCAGATCGCGCTGCTCAAGGAGCTGGAGGCGGAGCACTCGGAGTTCTTCGAGGCGGTCCGGGTCGCGACCATCACCGGGTTCCTCGCAGATCCACAGTATGGCGGCAACGCGAACAAGGTCGGCTGGAAGGTGATCGGCTTCGAGGACCGGTTCGCCTGGCAGCCGCCGTTCGGCTATTACGACAGCGATGCATCACGGACCGAGTAGCGGCCGCGCCGACCCCGGCGCGCCGACGGGCCCCGCCTTCCGGCCGCGCGACCCGGTGGACTTCGTGGTCGTCGGCGCCGGGGCGGCGGGCGGCGTGGTCGCCCGCGAGCTGTCGCGCGCCGGCTTCAGCGTCGTCGTGGTGGAGCAAGGCCCGCATCTGCGCGCGCCCGACTTCGACCACGACGAGCTGGCCACCGTGCAGCTCGAGGCGATCACCAACAACCACTACACCCAGCCCAACACCTTCCGCACCTCCGAGCAGGAAGAGGCCAAGGTGCAGGCGGTGGTCCAGTACGCTCGCCTGGTCGGGGGCGGCTCCGTCCACTTCACCGCCAACTACTGGCGGTTTCACGAGATCGATTTCGTGGAGCAGAGCCGGAAGGGCCCGGTCGACGGCGCCGAAATGGCGGACTGGCCCCTCACCTACGCCGATCTGGAGCCCTACTACACCCGGGTCGAGTGGGAGGTCGGCGTTTCCGGACTGGCCGGCGCGAGTCCGTTCGATCCCCCGCGCAGCCGCCCGTATCCGGTGCCGCCGCTCCCGATCAAATCGAGCGGTGTGCTCACCGAGCGCGCGGCCAGGAAGCTCGGCTGGCACGCCTTCCCCGCCCCGATGGCGATCCTTTCCCAGCCGTACCGCGGACGCGCCGCCTGCATTCAGTGCGGCTTCTGCGAGCGCTTCGGCTGCGAGGTCGGCGCCAAGTCGAGCACCCTCGCCGCCATGATCCCCGACGCCGAGGCGACCGGCCGATGCCAGATCCGGCCGTTCAGCTATGTCCGCAAAATCGAGCTGGATCGCCGCGGGCGCGCCATCGGGGTGAAGTACTTCGACGCGCAGAATCGCGAAGTCTTTCAGCGGGCCAAGGCGGTGGTCGTGTGCGCCAACGGCGCGGAGACACCCCGGCTCCTGCTCATGTCCGCCACGAACCGTTTCCCCGACGGGCTCGCCAACTCGAGCGGCACGGTCGGGCGCCATCTGATGTTCAACTGCTACGCCTTCGCGCGTGGACAGTTCGAGCACGAGATCAACGGCTATCGCGGCATGGTCGTCACCCGGGTGATCCACGACACCTACGAGCTCGAC
>JBGQIW010000152.1:0-2250 GCA_041498715.1 Gemmatimonadota bacterium
CGTCGTCGATGGCAATCTGATCTCCTCACGGACGCCGGCGGATCTGCCCCAGTTCTGCAAGGCGATCATTGCCGCGCTGCGGGCGGGTAAACAGTAAACGGTCAACAGGTCCCCCATGCCCTTTCGCGACGCCCAGGCCCTGGTTGACGCCTGGATCTCGCAGTTCGAGGAAGGCTACTTCGATCCGCTCACCAACCTGGCGCGGCTGGCCGAGGAGGTGGGGGAGCTGGCGCGCGAGATCAACCACCGATTCGGCCGGAAGACCAAGAAGCGGGACGAGCCGGAGGGCGACATGGCCATGGAGATGGCCGACATCCTCTTCGTGCTGATCTGCATGGCCAATCGGGAGGGCATCGATCTCGATGAGGCGTTCGGGCGGATGATGAGCAAGGTTGAAACGCGAGACGAAACCCGATGGACGAAAAAGCGGTGAACGGTGAACAGTGAACGCAGTCATTCCCATTCCTCCGGCTCCGCTTCGATTTCCGCCAGTAGCGCCCGATAGCTCTCGTACCGATCGGCCGAGATTCGCCCTTCCCCCGCCGCGGTGCGCACCGCGCAGCCGGGCTCGATCACATGCCGGCAGTCGGCGTACCGGCAGTTGCCCAGCAGCACCCTGATCTCCGGAAAACATTCGGGGAGCTCCCGCGCCTCGATGCCCCAGAGGCCGACTTCGCTGAATCCCGGCGTGTCCATGAGGAACCCGCCGCCGGCCAGCGGCACCATGACCGCCGAGACCGTAGTGTGGCGACCGCGGCGGACGCGAGCACTGATCTCGCCGGTGCGGAGCTTGAGGCCCGGTTGGATGGCGTTGAGGAGACTCGACTTCCCTGCCCCCGAGGGGCCCGTCACGACCGACGTGCCGCTGGCGAGCGCGGTCCGGAGCGGGGCGACACCCTCGCCGGTCGTGGCGCTGGTGCGATAGACGTCGTAGCCGGCGGAGCGAAACCGCTCACCCAGCGCGGCGCCCGGATCGAGGTCGACTTTGTTGATGACGACCGCAGCGGGAATCCCGTTGGCCTCCGCCACGACCAGGAGGCGGTCGATGAGCTGCGGGAGCGGCGCCGGGTCGGTCGTGGCAGTGACGACGAAGACGTGGTCAACGTTCGCGGCGACGGGGCGCGCGCCCCGGCCCTCCGGCACGCGGCGGGCGAGCAGCGAGCGCCGGGGCTCGACGTCCACGACGCCGAACAGCTCGCCGCCAGGCTCCGGCTCGAGCCGGACCACGTCGCCCACGACCACACGGGGCAGGCCCCGCTTGGCCTTGCCCCGGAGTACGGCGCGGACGGTCCCGCCCGGTGTGGCGACGCGATAGACCGCGCCGTCCCGCTCCAGCACCGTGCCGACCACCGGGTTCACCACTCGCCCGGGGCCTGCGCGATTGCCTCGTCCAATGCGGCCTTCACGTCGTACAGCGAGAGCGCCTCGAGCCGCTCGGCCGCTTCCTCGGGGCTCCGCCCCCACACGAGCGTCTCGGTCTCGAGGTGTCCCACGGGACGATCACCGGCCTCGGACCAGCGGACGAACAGGAGCGCCGCGCCGAACCGGCCGCGGGCGTCCGGTTCTTCCTCCACGTAAATGGCGACGGAATAGGCACGCCCGTCGCGCCCGCCGAACGCGGCCGCGCGATCGTGCTTCTGCATGTAGCCACCCAAGGTGAAGTCGTTCACCAACCCGGCACCGACTCCTTGACGAGATTCCCCAATATGAAGGCGATGTTGGCGGGCCGCTCGGCCAGGCGGCGCATGAGGTAGGGATACCACTGGGTGCCGAACGGGATGTAGACCCGCATCCGGCGGCCGTCGCGGCGGAGCCGTTCCTGGAGATCACGGCGCACGCCGTAGAGCATCTGGAACTCGAACCGGTCCGGCGCGATCCCCTCGTGTTGGGCGAAGCGCTCCGCGTGCCGGATGATCGCTTCGTCGTGGGTGGCGATCCCGGGGTAGTTGCCTTCCGAGAGCAGCCGCTCCATCAGCGTCACGTAGCTCCGATCGACGTCGGCCTTGTCGGGGAAGGCGACGGTGGGCGGCTCGAGGTACGCGCCCTTGCAGAGCCGCACCCGCGCGCGGAGGCCGACGAGCTCGGCGACGTCCGTGGCGGATCGGCGGAGCATCGCCTGGATCACGACGCCGCAATGACGGTCGAAGCGCTCGAGCAGCCGGTGCTTGAAGAAATCGAGGGTCCGCTGGGTGTAGTCCGAGCCTTCCATGTCCAGGCGGACGAACCCGCCGACTTGCTGGGCCTTCTCCA